>CAZPJD010000125.1:0-5226 GCA_964586775.1 uncultured bacterium
GGTCCGTGACGCCGACGGACTTGGTGGCCTGCGTCTTGAGGACGGGGATTTTCCACGCGGAAGGCGGGTTGAGCTCGATCATGCCGACGAGTTCTTTCTCAATGATGTCGGCGCCGTCGCGGTCGGACTTGTTGACGACGAAGATGTCGGCGATCTCGGTCAGCCCCGCCTTCATCGTCTGCACCACGTCGCCCGACTCCGGCACGAGCACCACGGTCGTCGTGTGCGCGACTTCCATGATGTCGAGCTCCGTCTGGCCGACGCCCACGGTTTCGATCATCACGACGTCGAGCCCCGCCGCGTCCATCAGGCGCACCGTGTCGCGTGTCGCGCGCGAGAGCCCGCCGTGCGAACCACGCGTGCCGAGCGAGCGGATGAACACCCCCGCGTCCTGCGAGTGGCGGTGCATGCGGATGCGGTCGCCCAGAAGCGCCCCGCCGGAAAACGGGCTGCTGGGGTCGATGGCGACGACGCCCACGGTCTTGTCCGCGCGGCGGTAGAACTCGGTGACCTTGTCGACCAGCGTGCTCTTGCCCGCCCCCGGCGGGCCGGTGAATCCGAGAATCTGCGCGCGGCCGGTGTGCGGGAAGAGCCGCGACATGACGGCGGCGACATCGACGGCCCGCGCCTCGACGACGCTGATGAGCCTCGCCAGTGCGCGGCGGTTGCCGGCGAGAAGCCCCGTGATGAGATCGTCCACGCTCATTTTCGCTTGAACCTCTTCTCGATTTCGAGCAGCGGAATCGTCCACAGCGTCGGCCGTCCGTGTGGGCAACTGCCCGACCCCCGGATGCGGTCGAGGCCGCGAAGGATTTCGCGCATCTGCGCCGTCGTCAATTCCTGCCCGGAACGCACCGCCGAATGGCACGCAACGACCGACAGGAAATCGTCGGCGATGTGGTCGAGCCCGGCGGTTTGCCCCGAATCCAGAAAGCGTTCGACGCATTCCCGCACCGCCGCCTCGGCCTCTCCCGCGGACAGGATGGTGGGAATCGCCGTGATCCGGAAGGTCTCGCCGCCGAACGGCTCCACTTCGACGCCGACTTTAGACAAAGCCGGTATCGCTTTCAATAAGGATGCCGCCTCCACGCGACGCAGGTTGAGCGTGATCGGGATGAGCTGCGCCTGCACGGGAATGCGCGTCGCGAAGTAATCGGCCTTGAGCTTCTCGAAAAGGATACGCTCGTGGGCGGCGTGGGCATCGATCATGACCATCATTCCACCCGCCTGACGCGTTTCGCAGACGATGTAGTTGTCGAAGACCTGTCCGACGATGGACATCGACCCGAATACGCCCTCGTGAAGATCGTCCGCCGTCCGGCCGAACTCGACCGAATCGTCGTCCCGCGATCGTTCGGCGACGTCGATGGTCCGCGTGCCCGGCGTCGGCGAATCCAGAAAGGATCGTGTGCCGGGCATCGTCAGGCGGTTGATCGCATCGACCACGCGGTCGCGCTCGCGGACGATCTCGAAGGACCGCGGCGGTGCGGGATCGGTCATTGCGTCGGGCGTGGGCGCGGGGCGTGCGAACTCGTCGATCCATGGCGCGGGATTCACCGAACGCCCGGGGCCGACCGGCGTCGCGGGAAGTCCGAATGCGGTTTCCGAGGAGCCGAACCGCTCGCGCAGGGTCCGATCGATCGCCGCGACGATTCCCTCGTACACACCCGACGGCTGCCGGAAACGCACCTCCGACTTGGTCGGATGCACGTTCACGTCCACGAGCTCAGGCGGGATCTCGATGTCCAGCACCACGATAGGGTAGCGCCCGCGCAGCAAGTGGCCGCGATAGCCGGTGTTGATGGCGTGCGTGATGAGCCGGTCGCGCAGGAATCGACCGTTGCAGTAAACGAACAGGTGGCTCGCCGCCGAGCGGGTGGTGTGCGGGCTCGACACGAAGCCGTGCAGGCGAAACATCGAGGTCTCGTGGTCGATGGGCACCAGGCCCGCCGTCGCGTCCTCGCCCAATAGCTGCGCGATGCGCTCGGGAAAACTCGCGGCCTCGGATACCTGCAACTGCGTCTTGCCGTCGGCCCGAAGCCGAAAAAAGACGCCGGTGCGGGGCAGGGCGAGGCGCGTGAGGGTTTCGACGAGGTGGGTGAGTTCCGTTTCCGGCGAACGCAGGAACTTTCTTCGCGCCGGGGTGTTGAAAAACAGGTCGGCGACGGTGATGTCGGTGCCGGTGGGGACGCCCTCCTCGGCGACCTCCATGACGGTGCCGCCCTCGACGGCGATGCGCGTGCCGATGGCCGCGCCGGGCGTGGCCGTGCGCAGCGTGAACCGGGAAACGCTGGCGATGGCGGGGACGGCCTCGCCGCGAAACCCCATGGTCACGACGGAGAAAAGATCCTTTTCGCTGCGGATCTTGCTGGTGGCGTGGCGTTCGAGGGCGAGCAGCGCGTCCTCGGCGCTCATCCCTTCGCCGTCATCGACGACGCGGATCGACTTTTTGCCGCCGTGTTCGACGTCGATGAGGATCCGACGCGCGCCGGCGTCGAGGGAGTTTTCGACGAGTTCCTTCACCACCGACGCCGGACGCTCGACCACCTCGCCCGCGGCGATCATGTTGGCGACGATTTCGGAGAGGATGCGGATCTTCGCGCTCATCTCGAATTCTTCGATCGGGAAGGGGCGAAGCGTGCCCGGAATTTCGTCGCGGCGCAAGGTCGGCCGCAAAAAAACAACCCCCGCCGAAGCGGGGGTATGAAGGTCGGATGCAGTCGGCGTTATTCGCCGAGATAGCCCTTGCACTCGTTCCAGCAGGCAACGTCTTTGTCGTCTTTGCCGCAAATCGAGAAGCAGCCGACGACGCACTCCTTGAAGTTGTCGATGTCGGTCTTCGTGGGATTCTCCACCTCGTCGATCTTGATCAGCACGCCGTCGCAGTACTGGATGCACTGACCGAGGGGGTCGGAACCCGGCGCGGGCTCGTTGCCGTCATACGGAATGCAGCAGTTGCAGGCGTCGAAGCAGTCCGTGATGACGTAGTCGTATTCGTCGCAGCGCTGATCCCCCGCGCGGTCCTTGGCGTGGTCGTCCTCGTTGTCGTTGATCGGACGGGTCTGCTGGTCGTATTCGTCGCCCGTGCAGGAGACGACAGCCAGACTGGCCACGAAGGCAAAAACGGCGGCGAGGACCATGAAACGAGAATGCATCGGATCTCCCACGGGACCGGACTGGACCCACGAAATTTGGAAGGTCTTTACCAGATCCCACCCGTCATGGCAAGGCAGCCGCGCCCATATTTCATCTTCGACGCGCGACTCAAGCCCCGTAAATCGAACCCGCCCGCCGACTCGGGATATGGGGCAAGGCGCGGGGGAATCCGGCAGAGCGATGGGCGCCCACGGCCGAATCGCAGTGAGCCTTATGACGGGTGTCACCGGTTTCCGAGGTCGGTTGGCGAGGCGTGCTCCGAATGGCGGCGGGTCAAGGGCTGGCCGGCCTGTTTTTTGCCCTTTGATGCCCGGAGTGGAGGCGTCGAACATCTTCCGGGTGATACGTTGGATTTCCTCGCCGGTTTCCTCAGTCCCGTTATCGCCCGGATCTCCTCGAACAAAGCGGGCGCGGCCCGACGCAACACCCGCGGGCGCGCGGGTTACGTATGTCATTGACAGCGTGACTCCGGGCTTTTGTAATGCGATCCCTGTCGGGCTCGTTCGCGCAAACGCGGCGCGCCGTCGTCCCGGTACGACGCGGCCGCGGGAGGTCGGTTTTTGCGTTATCTGAAACATGCACTGGTGTTGTTGGCCACGGGGCCGATCGCGTTTTTGACGCTGTTCATCCTGTTCGGAAAGGTCGGGCCCGAGCGTTTCTGCCCGCAGGACAGCGGGGCGGTCATCTACCTGCCCGACATCCTCGGCACCGCCGATAAGGCGCTGTCGTCGCAGGGATTCCGCACGCTCGCCGACGCCGGCATGGGCGGAGGGTCGTTCGCGGGCATGTTTCGCGACATGGAGAAACTGCGTCAGGAGTCGTTCCTCTTCACGCTCATCCGCAGCCTGTCGCCGAAGATCGTCGTGGCCGTTCCCGCCGACCTCGACTGGTACGGCACGCGCCAGGTGCCGATCCTGTCCATCGTCGATCTCGGCCGCCCGATGCTGCTGCTCTCCGCCATCGGCCTTGCCGACAACATCAAGCGCGGTCAGAGCCTCGGCTCGTACATGGGGCATCCGCTCTCGGTGGACGGCGAAACCGCGACGACGGTGATTCGCAACATCGTGGTGATGGGCACCGACGCCGACGTGAAAAAGGCGATCGAGGCGTACGAAGGAGCGAAGCCATCGCTCGCCGATCGCAAGTCCGACGTGCGCAAGGCCCTGCGAATGATCGACGACGACGCCGAGATCTACGGCGTGCTCCTCTCCAGCAAGATCCTCGCGCCCACCGTGTCGTTCGGCGACGAGAAGTCCAAGACCGACGTCCCCGAGGCGAGCTTCGAGCGCGGCGCGTTCGACGTCGCGATGGACACCGACGGCGTTCACGTCCGTGCGGTGCTCGAGGCCGCGTCGGGCAAGTCGGTCTTCTCGTTCCTGCAAAGCGGCGAGAAGCCGTTCGAGCTGGCGAAGTATCTGTCGGCGAAACCGCTGATCGCTGTCGGACTGCGTGCCGAGAACCTCGCCGCGCTCACGCCGACGTTTTTGCAGATGACGCGTTTTGTGGAGGGCGAGGAAGCCGCCAAGTCCGGCCAACGCAAGCGATTCGTCGAGATGCTTTACAGCGAACTGCTTTCATCGGTCGGACCTGACGTGATGTACTTCACGACGGAGAACAACGACTGGTGCGCGGTGATGCGGCTGCGCAGTCCAGAGTCGATGGCGAAGATCCTGTCGGGATACGCGGGAAAGGACAAACCGCGCGACCCCGAGGACCTTCAGGGGCTCATCAAGGCCGGGCTCGAAACCCCCGGCGCGCTCAAGGGCCTGATCGAAAACGGCACGCTGACGATCCAGGATCTGCGTCAGGCGGTGGGCGTTCTGCCGCCCGAACTGGCCACGCTGCTCGCCAAGGCGCTCCCCGATCTGGAGACCGTCGTCGCGCCGGGGATGCCGTCGATCCACTTCCTCGGCAAAACGATCTATTACCAGGTGGATGGCGATCTCGCGCTCTTTTCCACTTCGATCGACGAAATGCGCCGCATGACCGAAGGCGCGCCCGACGGCATGTCCACGGTGCGCGTATTCTTCAACGGCGATCCGTCCGGAAGCGCCTTCTTCGCGGCGGACG
>CAZPJD010000126.1:0-6230 GCA_964586775.1 uncultured bacterium
CAAGTTCCTGACCGGCTACTCGATCGAGGCGGTGGTCGCCACCGAGGACTCGATCATGAACGCCATCGAGCGCTACTACGACACGCACGAAGAAGAAATGGGCGACGTGCTCGGCGGATTCGACGTCGAGGATATCGAGCTGCTCGACACCGAGGAAGAGCTGAACACGGTCGAGCTCGAGCGCTCCGCCGAGGACGCCCCCGTCGTCAAGCTCGTCAACCTGATCCTCTCCGACGCCATCAAAAAGGGCGCGTCGGACATTCACGTCGAACCCTACGAAAAAAGTTTTCGCGTGCGTTATCGCATCGACGGCGTGCTGCACAAGGTCATGGACCCGCCGCGCAAGCTGCAAAACGCGATCACGAGCCGCCTGAAGATCATGGCCGACCTCGACATCGCCGAGCGCCGCCTGCCGCAGGACGGACGCATCCGCCTCAAGACCGCCAAGGGCAAGGAGATGGACTTCCGCGTCAGCTCGCTGCCCACGATCTTCGGTGAAAAAATCGTTCTGCGTCTGCTGGACAAGGAATCGCTGCAGCTCGACATGACGAAGCTCGGTTTCGAGGAAAAGCCCCTCGACCACTTCAAGGTCGCGATCCACAAGCCCTTCGGCATGGTGCTCGTCACGGGTCCGACCGGATCGGGCAAGACCACCACGCTCTATTCGGCGCTGACCGAACTCAACAAGGTCACCGAGAACATTTCCACCGCCGAGGACCCGGTCGAATACACGCTCAAGGGCGTCAATCAGGTTCAGATGCACGAGGCCATCGGCCTCAACTTCGCGGCGGCGCTGCGTTCGTTCCTGCGCCAGGATCCCGACGTCATCATGGTCGGCGAAATCCGCGACTTCGAAACGGCGGAAATCGCGGTCAAAGCCGCGCTCACCGGCCACATGGTGCTCTCGACGCTCCACACCAACGACGCGCCGAGCTCCGTCACCCGCCTTCTGAACATGGGCATCGAGCCCTTCCTCGTCACGGCGTCGCTGCAGCTCATCGCGGCGCAGCGTCTCGTACGCAAGATCTGCACCGGATGCAAGGAGCAGATCGAGTTTTCGCCGCAGGCGCTCAAGGACCTGGGCATGAAGGAAAACGACGCGGCGAACGCGGTGATCTACCACGGCGCTGGCTGCATGAAGTGCTCGAAGACGGGCTACAAGGGCCGCATCGCCCTCTACGAGGTCATGCCGATCCACGAGGAAATCAAGGAGTTCATCCTCAACGGCGCGTCCACGACCGAGCTCAAGCGCGAATCGATCCGCCTGGGCATGAAGACGATGCGCCAGTCGGGCCTGTCCAAGCTGCTCGAGGGCGTGACCACGATGGAAGAGATCGTTCGCGTGACCGCGACCGACTGATCGAAGAACGGAAACCGACGGACGGATGATGAGCGCAAACGAATCGGCGCACACGGGCGCGGCAGAGGTTCGGTCGGTCGATCTTCACCAGTTGCTGAAGATCATGATCGAAAAAGGGGCGAGCGACCTTCACATCACGACGGGCTCGCCCCCGCAGTTTCGCATCGACGGCCGCCTGACGCCGCTGAACATGCCGGCGCTCACGGCCAGCGACACCAAGCGTCTGTGCTATTCGGTGCTCACCGACCTGCAGCGGCACCACTTCGAGGAAGAGAGCGAGCTCGATCTGTCCTTCGGCGTGAAGGGCCTGTCGCGGTTCCGCGCCAACGTGTACCGCCAGCGCGGCGCGGTGGCCGGCGCGTTCCGCGTCATCCCGTTCAAGACCTTCAGCCTGCAGGAACTCGGCCTGCCCAACATCATCAGCGACCTGACGAACAAGCCGTCGGGCCTGATCCTCGTCACCGGCCCGACGGGCTGCGGCAAGTCGACGACGCTCACGTCGATCATCGACAAGATCAACACGTCGCGGAACCAGCACATCCTCACCGTCGAGGATCCGATCGAGTACCTGCACGCGCACAAGGGCTGCCTCGTCAACCAGCGCGAGGTGCACTCCGACACCAAGACCTTCACGATCGCCCTCAAGCACATCCTGCGTCAGGACCCCGACATCGTGCTGATCGGCGAGATGCGCGATCTGGACACGATCGAGTCGGCGCTCAACATCTCCGAGACGGGCCATCTGACCTTTGCCACGCTGCACACCAACAACGCGGTGCAGTCGATCAACCGCATCATCGACGTCTTCCCGCCGCACCAGCAGCCGCAGGTGCGCGCGCAGCTCTCGTTCGTGCTCGAAGGCGTCATCTGCCAGCGCCTCATCCCGCGGGCGTCGGGCGTCGGGCGCGTGATGTGTTGCGAGGTGATGATCCCCAACGCGGCGATCCGCGCTCTCATCCGCGACGACAAGGTGCATCAGATCTACTCCCAGATGCAGATGGGCCAGAGCAAGTACGGCATGCAGACGATGAACCAATCGCTCTTCGGCCTCTACACGCGCGGGCTCATCACGTACAAGGATGCGCTGGGACATTCCACCGAGCCCGAGGAACTGGTTCAGATGATCGAGTCCGCGGCCGCCAAGGCGGCCAAGAAGTAGCGCGATCGAAAGGAGACGGTCATGCCGGTCTACAAATGGGAAGGACGTACCCGTTCCGGAAACGTCGCCAAGGGCGAGATGGAAGCGCCCAACGAGGAGGCCGTCATCGCCCGGCTGCGTTCGCAGCAGATCGTCGCGACCGAGGTGAAGGCGAAGGGCAAGGGCGGAAGCATCTTTCAGGTCGAGCTGATGAAGCAGCGGGTGACCGAGAAGGAAATCGTCATCTTCACCCGTCAGTTCGCCACGATGATCGACGCCGGTCTCCCGCTCGTGCAGTGCCTCGACATCCTCGTTTCGCAGCAGGTCAACAAGACCTTCGCCGAGGTTCTGCTGCAGGTGAAAAACGACGTCGAGTCCGGTTCGACCTTCGCCAAGGCGCTCGGCAAGCACCCCAAGGTTTTCGATCAGCTCTTCGTCGCCCTGGTCGCGGCGGGCGAGGTCGGCGGTATTCTCGACACGATCATGAACCGCTTGGGCGCCTACATCGAAAAGGCGATGAAGCTCAAGAAACGCGTCAAAGGCGCGATGGTCTATCCGGCCGCGGTTCTGGGCATCACGATCATCGTCGTGCTCGTCCTGCTCATCTTCGTCATCCCCGTGTTCAAGAAGATGTTCGAAGACTTCGGCGGCCAGCTCCCCGGTCCGACGCAGCTCGTCGTGGACGTATCGAACTTCATCCGCGGTTTCTGGTTCATCCTCCTGCCCGTGATCATCGGCGCGGTCGTCGCGTTCCGTCAGGTCGTCAAGACCGACAAGGGCGGCGCGGTGTGGGACGACGTGATCCTCAAAGTCCCTGTGTTCGGCGAACTCATCCGCAAGCAGGCGGTCGCCAAATTCACGCGCACTCTGGGCACGATGATCACGTCGGGCGTGCCGATTCTGGATGGCCTCGAAATCGTCGCGAAAACCTCGGGCAACCGAACCATCGAACGCGCGATCCTGAGGACGAAAGCGCGCATCGCCGAAGGCAAGACCATCGCCGAGCCGCTCGCCGAATCGGGCGTGTTTCCACCGATGGTGTGCCAGATGATCACGGTCGGCGAATCGACCGGCGCCCTCGACGTCATGCTCGCGAAGATCGCGGATTTCTACGAGGACGAGGTCGACCAGTCCGTATCCGCTTTGACCACGCTGCTCGAACCCATCATGATGGTGTTCCTCGGCGGGTCGGTCGGCTTCCTGCTCGTGTGCATGTATCTGCCGATCTTCAAGCTCGTGTCCGTGATCGGCTGACGATGTGATGCGGCCGGCGCGCGCCGGCCGGCGAAAGGACGACGGCCATGGCTTCCTTCACGGCAAGGTGAGAGGAATCATGGCCGTCTCCGTTTCCCGCTCCGGCGCATCGCCGCATTCGGCCGCCGCCGGGTCCGACGCCAATCAGCTTCTGCAATGGCTGCTGTTCCTGCGTGTCGTCGTCGCGACGTTCGTGCTCGGTCGCGTCTTCGTGTTGGGCATTCACGAGGCGCGCTACGCGTTTTTCATCCTCATCACCACGCATGTTCTCACGGCGCTGCTCTCGGCGCTGTTCATCCAGCGGTTCGCGCGTCGCGAGTGGTTCCTGTATCTGCAGGTGTATTGGGACATCCTGTTCATCACCGGCCTCGTCTATCTGTCGGG
Organism: uncultured bacterium; assembly: GCA_964586775.1. GTDB lineage: Bacteria > Lernaellota > Lernaellaia > JACKCT01 > JACKCT01 > JADLEX01. Next base: position 4,137 of record CAZPJD010000126.1, read on the forward strand.
CGGCGTCGATTCGTTCTTTCCGTTCATGTACGTGCTGGCGGTCATCAACGCGTCGATCCTGCTCACGCGACGGGCGACCAACGTCGCCGGCGTCGTCTGCTCGGCGCTGATGATCGTGATCTTCGTCGCCCAGTGGCGCGGCGTCGTGTCTTTGCCCAACGTCGAACCCGACGCGCCGGTCATCACGATGCGCGACGTGGTGCTCAAGCTCGTCTTCCACATCTTCGCCATCTTCGCCGCCGCGTATCTCGCGGGATTCCTCTCGGAACGCAGCCGCGCCGTCGGCATCGAATTGGCACGCAAGCAGGAAGATCTGGAACAGCTTCGCGCGCGCTTCGAACACATGATCCGATCGGTGCCGATGGGCATTCTCGCGCTCGACGATCACGAGCGCGTCATGTTTGCGAATCCCGCGGCTCTGGGCATTCTCGGACGCGACGCGCGAAGCGATCTGTCGGGACGCGCCTTGCGCGAGGTGATGCCCGAGCTGGGGCTGGTTCTTCCGCGCGCAGGCGCCCGGCACGCGTCGGCGAGTCTGGAGATCGCCGACGGACGAACGATCCACCTCGAGATCGGCCACTCGCCGCTTGTCGGGGGCGACGGAACGCGACTGGGCGCGCTCGTCACCTTCGAGGACCGCACGGCGATCAAGACGATGGAAGACGAAGTGCGTCGAACGGACCGGCTGGCCGCGGTCGGAAAGCTGGCGGCGGGCATCGCGCACGAAATCCGCAATCCGCTGGCGAGCATGTCCGGTTCGATTCAACTGCTCTCGCGCGAGCTGAAACTCGATGCCGTCAACGCGCATCTGATGGACATCGTCATTCGCGAAACGGAGCGGCTCAACTCGCTCGTCACCGACTTCCTCGCATTCGCGCGCCCCGGACCCGTCAAAGAGGAGCTGGTCGACGCGCGGATCGTCGCCGACGACACGGCGAAGGTGCTGGAGAACGAGCCCGCCTGCCGCTCGGGGATTCGCATCGTGCGCGAGTTCGCCGATCCGCTCTTCGTGCGCGCCGACCCCAACCAGCTTCGCCAGGTCTTCTGGAATCTCGGCATCAACGCGGTGCAGGCCATGCCCGACGGCGGCGAGCTGCGGCTGCGCGGGCGGATTCTCGGCGGGCCGGTGGAGGGCTTCGACGGGCGCGTCGTCGAGATCGCCGTGAGCGACAACGGCGTGGGCATGGACGACGACACGCAAAAGGCGATCTTCGATCCGTTCTTCACGACGAAGGAACGCGGCACGGGGCTCGGGTTGACCACCTGCCACACGATCGTCGAAATGTTCCGCGGTCGGATTCTGGTCGAGAGCCGTCCGCGAAAGGGAACCACCTTCACGGTGCGTTTCCCGGCCGCCTGAAAGGAAACGGGGAAAACGAATGTCCAAGACGCGGCTGCTGGTGGTCGACGACGAACTGTCGATGCGGGAATTCCTGTCGATCCTGCTGACGAAGGAAGGCCACGCGGTCGACACGGCGGTGGACGGCAACGATGCCGTGAAGAAGATCTCGCAGCATCGCTACGACCTGGTCGTCACCGACATCAAGATGCCGGGCCTGTCCGGCGTCGACGTGCTGCGCGCGGCCAAGGAACGCGACCCCGAGGCCGCGGTCGTGATGATCACCGCCTACGCCAGCCCCGAGTCCGTCACCGAGGCGATCGAGCTGGGCGCCACCGACTACGTGACGAAGCCGTTTCGCGTCGACGACCTCAAGCACGTCATCCGCAAGTGCCTCGAAAACCGCTCGCTCCTGCGCGAGAACATTCAGCTCAAGACCGAGCTCGGCAACCGCTATGGCTTTGCCAACATCTTCGGCGCGACGTGTTTCGAGTCACCGCTTCGGCAATCGGCCGAGCTGACCATGATACCGGCGGCGGCCTACGATAGCTTCGCCGCCGACGCGGCGCGCGCCCACGGAAAGCTCGTATGGGCCTACAACGGGCTCAGGCCTCACGCCGGACCGCTGATGCTCGACGTGCCCGCGACCGACCTTCGCGCCAACGCGTGGATCGGCGAACGCTACCGCGTCGAGCGGTGGTTCTATTGGGAGTCGACGTACGTGCTCGACCAGAACCGAGGCGGGCAGGGGGGCG
>CAZPJD010000127.1:0-12983 GCA_964586775.1 uncultured bacterium
TTCGGCAAGACGGTGTCGCAGCTCTCGCTCGGCGAGGCGGCACTGATGGCGGGTCTGCCGCAGGCGCCGTCGCGTTACAATCCGTTCGCCAATCGCGAGGCCGCGCTCGAACGACGCAGCCACGTGCTCGATCGCATGGTCGAGACCGGGGCCATCGACCGCGCGCAGGCCGACGCGGCGCAGGGCGAGGGCCTGCGTCTGGTCGCGCCGCCGGACCCGAATCGCGAGGTCGCGCCGTACTTCACCGAGCATGTTCGAAGATACCTGATGAAAAAGTACGGATCGGACACGGTCTTGAAAGAGGGGTTGAAGATCCACACGACCTGCGACCTCGACCTGCAGCGCGAGGCGGAAAAGGCCGTGCGCGCCGGGCTCGCCGACCTCGCCAAGCGCCAGGGTTACATGGGGCCCGAGCGGCGCGTCGCGCGGGCTGATTGGCCCGATTACGTGAAGGGACTCGAGAAGCGCCGGGGCGACGCGAAGATCGCGGCTGGTGCGCGGCTCACGGGGCTCGTCACGCGCGCCGACGCTTCCGGCGCGACGATCGACGTGGGCGGCGCGCATTTCGCGATGGGGCCGGGCGGCGTTGCGTGGGTCACGCGTATCGTGCGCAAGGACATGCCCGCGCGGCTCGGGCCGTTCGGCGGTGTCGATCAGGTGGTCTCGCCGGGCGACGCCGTGCTCGTGCGCGTGATCGATCCCAAGTCCAAAACGTGCGAGCTCGATCAGGCGCCGCACAGCCAGGGCGCGCTCGTGTCGATGAATGTGCAAAGCCGCGAGGTGCTCGCCATCGTGGGCGGCTATTCGTTCGACGATTCGCAATTCAACCGCGCGGTGCAAGCCAAGCGCCAGCCGGGTTCGGCGTTCAAGCCCATTGTTTACGCGGCCGCGCTCGACCTGGGCATGACGCCCGCCACGCGCTTCATGGACACGGCGCTCGTCTTCGCCGACGGCTGGCGGCCGGGCAACTACAGCGGGCATTTTTCGGGCGAGCTCACCCTGCGGCAGGCGCTCGCGCAGTCGATCAACACCGTGACAATCCGCATCGCGCAGACGGTGACCCCCGCTTACGTCGAGCGCTTCGCGAAGCGGCTGGGCATCAAGAGCCTCGCGGGATCGGATCTGTCGATGGCGCTCGGCACCTACGAGGTGCTGCCCATCGAGTTGATGAACGCTTACGCGGTCTTCGCGTCGGGCGGTCGGTGGGCCGATCCCATCTTCGTGAAAAAGATCGAGGACCGCGACGGCAACGTGTTCGAGGACAACACCCTCGCGCCCGTCGCCGAGTCGATGGAGCCGCTCGCCGGCGCGCCGGACATCACGGGGCAAAAATCGAAGATCGAGCTGGAAGAGGGCGATCCCGCGTGGATGCTGCCCGAGGACTCGCCGCAAAAGATCGAGTTCCTCGCGGACTTCAACGTGAAGATGCGCTCGCTCGCCCCCGAAGCCCAAGGGCCCCGACCGTATCGACGACGTGCCGTTGCCCGACTGGACGCGCGACGCCAAGGGCCGGATCGTGGCGAAGCAGGTGCTGTCGGAGCAGACCGCGTATCTCATCACGAGCCTGATGCAGTCGGTCGTCACGCGCGGCACCGGCGCGCGGGCGGCGGCGCTCGGCAAAACGCTCGCCGGCAAGACGGGTACGACGAACGAATACGTCGATGCGTGGTTCATCGGGTATTCGCCCGAGATCCTCACCGGGGTGTGGGTGGGCAACGACGCGGGCAGCAAACCGCTCGGCCCCGGCGAGGCGGGAAGCCGCACGGCGCTGCCGATCTGGATCGACTTCATGAAGACGGTGCTGAAGGATCGGCCCGATCTTCCCTTCGCCACGCCGGTGGGGATCGAGACGGCCGTGATCGATCCGCTGACCGGCCTGCTGGCGAACGAGGGTCAGGAGGGCGCGTACGCGGAATACTTCAAGGCCGGGACCGCGCCGACGCAGTTCGCGCCGAGCCCCGACGCCCCGAAACCCGACCGATTTTTTGAAATGGACTTCTAGATCGTTGATTCCCTGCACATTGCGTGATATTGGTTACAGATCCGTTTTGGCCATCCGCGTCAAACAACCCTTTGCGAATCTTTTTATTTTTTGGGGCTGCTTCCACCGTCTCGTCACCTCGCCAACCGAAGGATCCCGACCGTGACCAAACCCGCCGCTAACGGGCTGCTGTCGTCCATCGGCAAGAAGGAAATCGTCGCGATTTCCGGATTGGGCGCACTGGGTTTTCTGTGCGTCCATTTCCTCGGGAACACGACCATCTTCTTCGGCCGCGAAGCGTTCAATGCCTACGCCGAGCACCTGCACGCGCTGGGAGTGCTGCTCTACTACGCCGAGCTCGGTCTCGCCGCGGTCTTCGCGACGCACATCGTCTTCGCCGTGTGGGTGACGCTCGAAAACCGGCGAGCGCGGCCGGTGCCCTACGCGGTCAAGGCCAAATCCGACCAGTCGCGCTGGGCGTCGCGCCTGATGATCTGGTCGGGCCTGTACATGCTCGTCTTTATCGTGGCGCACCTCGTCAATTTCCGCGCGAAGCGGGGCACCGACGAGATCGCCGATCTGGTCGGCAACCTGTTTTCCAGCCCCGGCTGGGCGCTCTACTACGCCGTCTCCATGGCGCTCGTCGCGTTCCATCTCTCGCACGGTATCTGGAGCGCGATGCAGACGCTTGGCGTCGGCATGGCGAACGAGGGCTTCCGGCGCAACATGGAAAAGATTGCGCTGGGCGTCTCGATCGTCTTCGGCGTCGGCTTCGGCCTCATGCCCGTGCTGGTTTATCTGCGTCCCATGCATCTGCCGCACTGATCGGAGCCACATCATGGCCAATCTCGATTCCAAAATTCCCGGCGGTCCGATCGATTCCAAGTGGACGCGCCACAAGTTCGACCTGAAGCTGGTGAACCCGGCCAACAAGCGCAAGTTCCAGATCATCGTGGTGGGAACGGGACTCGCGGGGGCGTCCGCCGCGGCGAGCTTGGCGGAGCTGGGCTACCACGTGAAGAATTTCTGCTTTCAGGACAGCCCGCGCCGCGCGCACAGCATCGCCGCGCAGGGCGGCATCAACGCCGCCAAGAACTATCAGAACGACGGCGACAGCGTGTTCCGCCTGTTTTACGACACGGTCAAGGGCGGCGACTATCGCGCCCGCGAGGCCAACGTGCACCGGCTCGCCGAGGTGTCGGTGAACATCATCGACCAGTGCGTGGCGCAGGGCGTGCCCTTTGCCCGCGAGTACGGCGGCCTGCTCGCGAACCGCAGCTTCGGCGGCGCGCAGGTTTCGCGCACGTTTTACGCGCGGGGTCAGACGGGCCAGCAACTGCTGCTCGGCGCGTACAGCGCGCTCTCGCGGCAGGTGGGCGCGGGGCAGGTGAAGCTCTTCGTCCGGCGCGAAATGCTGGACCTTGTCGTGGTGAATGGCGTGGCGCGCGGCATCGTGTGTCGCAATCTGACGACGGGCGAGATCGAATCGCACGCGGCCGACGCGGTGGTGCTGGCGACGGGCGGCTACGGCAACGTCTTCTACCTTTCCACCAACGCGGTGGGTAGCAACGTCACGGCCACGTGGCGCGCGCACAAGCGCGGCGCGTTCTTCGCCAACCCCTGCTTTACGCAGATCCATCCCACCTGCATCCCCGTGCACGGCGAGGGCCAGAGCAAGCTGACGCTCATGAGCGAAAGCCTGCGCAACGACGGACGCGTGTGGGTGCCGCGCAACAAGGGCGACAAACGCTCGCCCGACCAGATCCCCGAGGCCGACCGCAGCTATTATCTCGAAGAGCGCTACCCGAGCTTCGGCAACCTCGTCCCCCGCGACGTGGCGAGCCGCGCGGCCAAGGCGCAATGCGACGCGGGATACGGCGTGGGGGCGTCGGGTCTCGCGGTCTATCTCGACTTCGGCGACGCCATCAAGCGCGACGGCGAGGCGACGATCCGCCGCAAGTACGGCAACCTCTTTCAGATGTACGAGAAGATCACTGACGAGAATCCCTACCAGACGCCCATGCGCATCTTCCCCGCCGTGCACTACACGATGGGCGGCCTGTGGGTGGACTACAACCTGATGAGCAACCTGCCCGGCCTGTTCGTGCTGGGCGAGGCGAATTTTTCGGATCACGGCGCCAACCGCCTCGGCGCATCGGCGCTCATGCAGGGACTCGCCGACGGCTACTTCGTCATTCCGTACACCATCGGCGGATTCCTCGCGGGGACCAAGCTCGAAAAGGTCGGTACCGACGACCCCGCGTTCCGCGAGGCCGAGGCCGCCGTGCGCGAGCGCGTGAGCAAACTCCTGGCGATCAAGGGTGAAAAGACCGTTCGCCAGTTCCACCGCGAGCTCGGCCTGATGCTGTGGGACGAGTGCGGAATGGCGCGCAGCGAGGCCGGGCTGAACAAGGCGCTCGGCCGGATCCCCGAGATCCGCGACGAGTTTTGGCGAAACGTGCGCGTGACCGGCACGGGCGAGGCGCTCAATCAGGATCTCGAACGCGCGGGGCGCGTGGCCGACTTTTTGGAGTTCGGCGAGCTGATGGTGCGCGACGCCCTGAACCGCGAGGAATCGTGCGGCGGACATTTCCGCGTCGAGAGTCAGACCCAGGACAACGAGGCGAAGCGCGACGACGAGCGCTTCAGCTACGCGGCGGCGTGGGAGTACACCGGCGTCGGCAAGGACCCGGTGCTGCACAAGGAGCCGCTGGTCTTCGAGGTCGTGCATCCCACGCAGAGGAGTTACAAGTAAATGAAACTCACGCTCAAGGTTTGGCGGCAGCCCGACTCGCGCGCGAAGGGGCAACTCGAAACCTACACGGTGGACGGCGTCTCGGAACACATGAGCTTTCTCGAGATGCTCGACCACCTCAACGAAAAGCTCGTGCACGGCGGCAAGGAGCCCATCGCTTTCGACAGCGATTGCCGCGAGGGCATTTGCGGCATGTGCGGGTGCGTGGTGAACGGACACGCGCACGGCGGGCAGAAGGGCACGACGCTCTGCCAGCTCCACATGCGCTCGTTCAAAGACGGCGACACGATCGTCGTCGAGCCGTGGCGCTCCGTGGCGTTCCCCGTGATGCGCGATTTGGTCGTCGATCGTGGCGCGTTCGACCGCATCATCCAAAGCGGCGGCTACGTCTCGGTGCGCACCGGCGGCGCGCCCGACGGCAACGCGATCCCGATCCCCGAAAAAATCGCCGAACTCGCGATGGACGCGGCGGCGTGCATCGGCTGCGGCGCTTGCGTGGCCGCATGCCCCAACGGCTCGGCCATGCTCTTCGTCGGCGCCAAGGTCAGCCACCTCTCGCTGCTGCCGCAGGGCCAGGTCGAGGCGGGCGATCGCGTGCGCGCCATGGTCGCCGTGATGGACGAACAGAAGTTCGGCAATTGCAGCAACCACGCCGAGTGCGAGACGTACTGCCCCAAGGAGATCTCGATCACCAACATCGCGCGCATGAACCGCGACTACATGCGCGCGCGCGCGTGCCCGGGAGCGTGACGGGATATCGAATCAGACGAACGGCGGGGCCATGTGGCCTCGCCGTTTTTCGTCCGCGCCGCAAGCCTCTGTCGATTCGGTTCCGATTCCGCTAATTTGCCCGTATGTTCCGCACCGTGACGCTTCGCCGCGCGTGGCCGTATCTGGCCGTGGCCGCCTTGGTCGGCGCGCGACTCGCGTCCGATCTCGTGTGGCTTTCGCGCACCGAATATCCCTTCGCCGCGGACTTTCTCGCCTGGGCCGATCAATACGCGCGCGCGCTGCGCAATACTGGGATCTTCGGCGTGATTCGGCACGCGATGGGCGAGTCGTATTATCCGCCGCTGCTCTTCGCATTGTGGGGGTGCGTCGGCACGGCGTTCGCCGATCCCCGCGCGGGCGTGCCCGTCGTCTCGGCGATCATCCATCTCGGCGGGCTTTGTGCGCTCGTCTCGCTTGTGCGTCGAGAAACGGAGCATGCTGCGCCCGCGCTCGTCGCGGCGGCGCTCGTCCTACTCGCGCCGCAGGTCGCGTTCTGGTCGCGCACGCCGCTCCTCGAAGTCCCCATGGCCGCGCTCATTCCCGTGATCGTGTGGGGCGCGGTGCGCTCGGAGCGATTCACGCACCCGGTCCCCGCAGCCATCGCCGGCATCGCGGCGGGGCTCGGCCTGCTCATCAAGTGGACCTTCGTCACCGCGATCGCGGGCATCGCCGTCGCGTGGATGGCCGACGCGGTATTCACGTCGTTGCGGGACAAGAATGGATCGCGTTTCGCGTGGAGAGGATTCGCGGTGGCGGTCGGGGCGGCGCTCGTCGTCGCGCTTCCGTGGTACGTCTTCGGCCTCGACTGGAGTGCAATCGGCACGCACGCGCCGACCGATCCCACGGACGTCTCCACGCTCGGTTCGCTCACATGGTATCCCGCGCGGCTCGCGACGCAGGCCTGGGGAGTCGCCCCGGCGATTTTGTGCGTAGCGATGGCACCGCTGGCGTTCGCGCTGCCGCGCCGAAGCGCCGCGTGGATTGCGGCTATCGGGCTCGTCGTCGCGTTCGCAAGCCTCGTCGCGATTCCGCATAAAAACATCCGCTACGCGGCGGTGCTGATTCCTTACCTCGCGTTGCTCGCCGCCCTCGGCATGGGTGCGCTTTATCGATGGGGGCGCGGGGCAGGGGGCGCGGGGCTCGCGATTGGCGTGCTGGTCGTGGTGCTCGCCGCCTCGAACCTGTGGACGCGCAGCTTCGCGCGCGACCTGTTCCCCAGTTCGACGGGGGATCTGGAGGATGTGCGCGCCGCGTGCCTCGGCGATCACCGGCGCGTGATGGATCACGTGCTCTCCCACATCGATCCCCGGGCAGAGGCCCCGGCGGCCATTGCCATTCATCCGCTCACGAAAAACACGATGAGCTTCAACTACGACCTCGTCTTCCACACGCTTGCCATGAACGGCCGCGCGCGGCTGATCGGTTTCGAGATTCCCGGCTACGAGGAGTTCGCCGAGCGGCGCGCCGAGGCCGGTCTGCTGATCGTGCCCGCGTCGGTGTGGGCGACGACGGGCGACGAAATGCGTGGCGTGATGGTGGACGTGGTCAACACGCTGCGCCCCGGATCGCCGCCGCCTCCGGTGCCCGACGATCCGCTGTACCGGGCGCGCATCGCCGAGACGCACGCCCTCGTCGAAACGGTCGAGACCGCGTGCGCGGGGCCGGTCGAGATTTACGAGAGGAAGCCCGGCCCCTGAGCGCGCCTAATTTGCGGCGGGAGTCGGTACGGCCGGTGTCGGTTTTTGTGGCGTCGGCGTGGCGGGCGGCGTGCGCGGCACCTGCGCCAGCGGCGGCGGAATCCGGTCGCGGTGCTGCACGATGGAGTCGTAAATTCGTTTCGCCAGCATCCGTTGCCCTTCGCGGTTCGGCAGGTCGAAGTCGTAAAAGAGCCAGCGGTCCTTGACGGCGACGAAGTCGTCCTGCGTGCGTACGACGAGCGCGCCGAACTTCGTGGCCTGCTCCAGAAACGGTCTGCGCCACGAGACCATGGGATCGCGCCCGAAGACGCGCAGGTCCATCGGCTCGTCGAGCACGATGGCAAGTGCGCCGGATTCGCGGACGAGCGAGAGGGCGTATTGCATGTGCGCGACGAACGTCGCCATCTCTTCTGGCACTTCCTCGATCGCGGATTGGTACCGACCGAAATTGTAGGCGACGCGCGCGCTATCGTGTACGATGAAAAAGTCGTTCATGAGGGAGTTGAAAACGACCACACGGGGCATGACCGATTTCAGGAATGGCTGAATGCCCGGGGGGAATTGCGCCTCCAGACCGTAAATCGGGTCGGACAGATTCACGACCTTGAATCGGTATTCGGGAAATTCCGCTCTCTCGTCGAACTGCGTCTGGAGCATGGTCGGCCATGTGGGACCCGCTTTCGTGGTCGGGTCACCGGCGGCCGGCACGCCGCCGAACACCAGGATCATGTCGGTGTTCGACTCGATGGGGAAGAAGATCTTGCGATCCGGCCGCGCCAGTTCGCGCCGCGCCTCGAACGCGCGGACGTTGAAGTATCCGTCCGCCATATACGCGCCATAGAGATTTCGCTTCGATTTCTGCCCCGGCAGGTTGTTGTGAATGGCGAACCCCAGCACCACCGCGAACGGCAGCATGGGGTAGAGTGCGAACGATTGCGCCACGATGCCCGGCGGGTCACTTCGCCCCCGCAGGGCCGACGCCACCATTCCGTCGGCCAGCCAGAACAGCGCGATCGCAATCAGCACCGCGCCGATGCGCCGCGCAATCACGTGAATGGTGTCGGGGACAAATTCGCGCTCGCTCCCGTCCGCGAAACGAACGACGCAGCTTTCGACGGCGCTCCAGGGCGAACGCCAAGCGGGGACCTTCATGGCGGGGGCGGCCAGCAGATGGATCGTCGGCGACGACAGGCCAAGCGGACCCTCGTATAGCGGTGCGCCATTCTGCTCCACCGCCACGCGGCCGTCCGTGAAGCGAAAGGTGAGGTCGTGGGTTTCGCCGACCTTTGCCGGGATGGGCGTTGCGACCGACGCGCCTTCGGCGGACTGTATCCAGGACGAAACGCCATCGGAAAGGGCCGAAAGCCGCAGCCCTTCATAGCGCTGAGTCTCGCCGTCGTAGTTGAACAGAACGCCGAGGGTGCTTGTCGTCTCGTTCGGACGGTATCGGATGCGAAGCTCGCTCGGCGGCGTTTCAAGACGAACCCCCAGCATCGCGCGACCGACGCGCTGATCGGTGGGGACCTTGAGATGGAAAGAGTCCGTCCAAACCGCGGACGTGTGCCATGAAACAACGAGAAAGAGGATGCCGGCGAGGTTGAGGGCCGTGAAGACCCACATGACGAGCGTGTGCCGGTCTCGCGGATGCAGCCAGCGCTTCGCGCGTTCCCAACGCGGTTTTTCATCGTTGCCGCGTTCGCCGCGCGTTCGAGCCCGGAATCTCGTCACGGTGTTTCCTGAGCGGGAGAAAGACATGGCATGATACGGACGACTCGGTGGGCTTTCAATCGTCGCGGACGGGGGCGACGAAAAAGCGCCGGACGGTCACCAGACCGCCCGGCGCTTGGTCGAAGCGTTTACAGGTTTTCCCAGCCGACGATGAACGAGACGAGCAGCGTTCCGCCGCCGAGAGAAAGGTCGCCGTTCGTGCGCAGCGTGTCGAACTCGGCGTCCGAATACTCCGCGCCCCAGCCCCTCAGGTCGAGTTGCACGCCGGCCGCGAGCCCGTTGTCGAAACGGTGGTACCAGTTGCCGCCCAGCTCGAACAGGCCGGTCACGCCGCGCGCGTAAAGCAGCCCGTCGATCTCGGCCTCCGCGCCGCCGACGCCGACCTTGGTCTGGAGCGTCCACGCGTTCTGTCGCCGATCGCCGGTCAGCCAGCGATAACCGATGCCCGCGGCGAGCCAACTCACGTCATAGTGAATCAGCCGGTTGTGCAGGCCCGCCGTACGGCCGTATTCGTCTTCCTCGAAGTTCATCGACGAAAAGCCGTACTCGCCGAGTACCGAGGCCGACAGCAGGAACTGCCGACCGCGGGCGGGGAAGAACACCGCCTCGACGCCGCCGCTGGTCATCCGCCCGCCCTGAAGGTTGAACTGCGTCTCTTCGTCGCGGCCGGCGGGCACGTTCTCGAACGTGAAACTGCCGCCGCCGCCGGTCGTGCCGCTGCCGTATCGGCCGAGCAGCAGGAACCAGCCCGTCTCGACCTCGTCGAGACCGCCCTCGTCGTGAAGATTCGCGACGGGCGTCGCCGCCGCGGCCGTCGGCGCCGCCGCCGGCTCCGACTTGGTTTCGCGATCCTCCTGGGTTTCGCGATCCTCGCCGGCACGATCTGCGTCGTCCGCCCAAACGGGCACGGCGCACATCGCGAAGGCCACCATCGCCACTCCCAACACTCGCCAGAAATTGTTGCGCATCGTCGAAAACTCCCTTCCGGTCATTGCCGGATGGCGCGCATGGTGCGTCGCGCGCGGGCGAAAATCAAGAAAATTCGCACGGCGGCGCGAAAGGACGCGAAAACGAAAGGGAATTTGGGGGCGCGTTACTTCTTCGCCGCCTCGACCTGACCGCAAATCCGCAGGGTGGGATCGAGGCGCATGAACTCGCACTTCTTTTTGTGATCGTAGCTCTTCGCCTTCGGGCAGGTGTCTTTCTTGATCGCGTCGAGGCCATCGTTCACGCACGCGTCGCGCGCGAGCGGTTCGGCAACCTTGTCGCACTTCGTCTTCACGGCGCGGACGCGGTCGCACAGTTGCAGATCGACGACCCACGGCACATCCGGCGTGGGCGCGGGCGTCGCCTCGCCGGGCGCGGCGGGCTTCTTCGACTCGTCGTCACCGCCGCCCGTCAGGTAGCCGAGCGACTTGAGCTGATCCTCGTTGGCGACGTGTTGGTTTCGCACGAGCACGGCGGGGATCTTCGGCGCGATCACGTCCGCGGCCGCCGCCGCTTTCATCAGGTCGCCCGGCACGGCCTGCGCCGGCGCGAGATTGGTTTTTTCCGTCGGATCCGACTCCAGATTGTAGAGCATCGTCGTCTCGGCGGCCTTGTCGACGAGCACCTTCCACGGGTATCGGATCGCGCCGTACGCCTCCACGGGTCCGCGATGCAGGTGCAGCGGGAAGGTGCGAGTGTCGGGCACATTCGCCAGCAGGTTCACGCCGTCGAGATCCTGCGCGGTGATTCCCGCGAGGCCGAGCAGCGTCGGCATCACGTCCACCACGCCCACGCGCGTTGAAACCTTCGTGCCCGCCGCGATCTCGTAAGGCCGGGGCGCGTTCGGGCCGCCTGGCGGCGCGACGATCAGCGGCACGCGCAGCGTTCCCTCGAACAGGTCATAGCCGTGCAGCATCGTGTCGTGTTCCGAGAACGCCTCGCCGTGATCAGAGACGAGCATCACGTACGCGTTTTCGAGGCCGGGCAGTTTCCCGAGGATGCGACCGATGACGTCGTCGCACGCCGCGATCTCGGAGTCGTACACATCCTTGAGGGCCTGTAGGTGCAATTGGTTTTTCGAGAAGAATCCGCGCGGGAACGAGCTCATCAAATCGCCCTGCGAGGGATTCACGTCGAGCAGGATCTTCTGGTCGGCGTTTGGCGCGATCTTCTGGAAGAAGGGTTCGCGCGGCAAATAGGGCGTGTGTGGATCGAAGAAGTGCAGATAAAGAAAATAGGGCTTCGCCTCGCGGACGGCCTTCGTCAGCCTTGGCAGGTTGGCGTCGACGAGTTCCTCGACGTACTCGGCGTTGGCCGATGTGGCCTCCTCGAAGACCTCGAATCCTTGGCCGAAACCCGTGGCGCGGGTGATGTGGACGTTGGTGGAGTAACCGAGCGAAAGGTAGCCCGCGCCCGAAAGCCGTTCGGCGAGCGTGTCGTGCGCATTGCCGAGCTGGTGCTGATAGGCGATCTGCCCAAAAATCTGCAATCCCTGAATGATTCCGTGGCGCTGCGGGTACTGCCCCGTGAACATGGTTGCCATCGAGGGCACGGTCCACGACGTGGGCGGATAGACGTTCTCGAAAAGCGTGCCGCGCGCCGCGAGGGCGTCGATATTCGGCGTGACGGGACGCGGATAGCCGTAGGCCCCCACATGGTCGGCGCGCAGCGTGTCGATGACGATCATGACGATGTGCGGCGTGGCCGGCGCCTCGGGCGGGCGCGTGAACACGAAGACCGCCGCGCCCGCGAGCACGACCACCACCAGGGCCAGAATTCCCACCAACTTCTTCATGCCACGAAAGTTAGACGCGGGCCGCTACGGTGTCAAACGCACGGTCCATCCGATCGGGTCTCAAGTCCTTAAGACGACGCTCCGATAACACCTTTGGCAGGGGCAAAGCCGAAGAACGTCCGCGAAGTGAATGACGACGGTCGCCCCACGTGGACGCAGCCGGGACCAGGGTGGGAAACCGTAAGCCCGACGCCGCCTCCCGGCTGCGCTTCCGGTGAACCGACGACCGCGTCGCGCGGATGCGTTTTGACAAGACTCGATGTGCTGCTCACGGACTCCCGTCCGTGAACAGACACCGCTCCATCCCGACCCGGGCGTTATTCGCCCGGGATTTTTTTCGTCGACGTCCATATCCCTTTACTGTCTGTCGGTTTATTGCTACAATGCTATATCAGCGTTGAATTTGTGCGCAGGATGCGCCGGTTTTTGGCCTGTTTCCGACGAGGTTCGACATGGGTACGTGCTTTTTGCGGTCGTTGGCCTTGCTGTGGCTATTCGCATTCGCCGCGTTGGTCGCGACCGGTTGCGGTTGTTCGGGCATCGGTGGTGACGACGACTCCGCCGATGACGACGCATCCGGCGACGACGATTCGGACGTTGACGGGACGGGCGACGACTCGCCGCCGCACTACCCGAAGAATCACGAAACGGGCTGGGATTGCTACATCTGCCACAGCGAAGGGCTCTACGACGCGCCGCAGGAGCCGCACGGCGGCGACAAGGACGCGCCGGACGACTGCATCGGATGTCATGATCCGGAGGACGAGGTTTACACCGACCCCGACGCGCCCGAAGGTCATGGCGAATCGGGCGACTGTCTCGATTGCCATCAGGGCCAGCACGGACGAACCTTCGGTGAGGGCGATCAGTGCCTCGTCTGCCATCTGGCGGGCGATGGCGCGCCGAGTGCGCCGACCGGTCACGATATGGATTGGAACTGCGCGATCTGTCATCGCGAAGAACCGTTTTACGGCGCGGGAGAGGAGCCGCATGACGGCGCGTTCGATCCTCCCGACGATTGCACGGCCTGCCATTCTGTCGGGGAGTGGACCTACACCAACGAAAACGCGCCCGAGGGTCACGGCGCGACGCAGGGCTGCCTGACCTGTCACGGGAGCGAACACGGCGCGGAATGGACGGACCTCACCCAGTGCGCCGTCTGCCATCTGCCCGGCGAAGCGGCGTCCCAGTTCTCGAAGGATCACAGGCTCACGTGGGACTGTTACAACTGCCACGCGAGCAACTTCAACGGCTCGCCGAAGGAGCCTC
>CAZPJD010000128.1:0-12754 GCA_964586775.1 uncultured bacterium
CCTCGACCGCCTGATCCAGCAGGCCGCCCGGGTTGTTGCGCATGTCGAGGATGACGCCGCGAAGGGGCGGGGTCAGGCGGTCGAATTCGCCCAGCGCCTTGCGCAGATCCGCGCCGGTGCTCTGGTTGAACGAGTACACGCGGATCCACGCGATGTCGCGCTCCACGCGCTCGGCCTTGATCGTGTTCACCGGGATGTCGCTGCGCAGGAGCTTGACGTCGAACGGGGGATCGTCGGCGCGCTTCATGGTGAGAACGACGCTCGTGCCGATCTCGCCGCGGATCATGTCCACCGCCTCGTTGAGCGACAGGCCGAGCGTCTCGACCCCGTCCACCTTGACGATGCGGTCCATGGGTTTCAGACCGGCCTTCGCGGCCGGTGTGCCCGGGATCGGCGCGATGACCGTGAGCTGCTCCGAACGCATGCCCACCTCGATGCCCACCCCGCCGAAATGCCCCGAGGTTTCGTCGCGCAATCTGATGTACTGGCTCGCGGCCATGTATTGCGAGTGCGGATCGAGCCGAAACGTCATGAACCCGAGCGCGTCGTTGAACAGCTCCTGCTCGGGATCGCCGCCGTCGACCTTGCCGCGCACGAAGATGTAGCCGCGCAAGAATGCGTCCACCGCGCCGCGCCGGTCCTCGGGGATCTCGATCGCGAGTGTTTCGTCGGCGATGGCGAGCACCGCATGTCGGCCGTCGATCTCGACGCGCAGCGGCCCGGGCGGCAAATCGCCGTTCTCGTCTTCCGGCAGCGCGTAGGGATCGAGCGAGCCTTCGGGCGGCGGCTCGTCCGGCGCGCCGACGGCGGGGTCGATGTCGGCCCCTTGGGGACTTGGCGGCGCCTCTTCCGGAGTGGGAGTCGGCGACGCATCGGGCGACGGCTCGGGCGTTCCCTCGCTTGGGGCCGCGTCTTTTTCCGCATTCTCTTTCTCCAGCTTCTCGCGATACGCCTTCGCCGCGAGCGAACGCTCCAGTCCGCGCAGCGCGCTCGCCGTCAGATCCGCGGGAGACGTCGCGCTGATGTAGAACTCCTCGATGAGCCCGTACATGTCGCCCACGAGCTGCGCCGCCGGGTCCTGCCGGCACGCGGGCGCAAGAACAAACACGGCGACGAGAACCAGCGCAAGAGCACCGGGAAGTCGCCGGACGGGCGGATGATGCGTCGGAAGATGCGTCGCTTTCACGAGGCCTCGGCGTCCTTGCGTTTGCGGGGTCGGCGCAGCGAATCCAGCAGCCAACGCTCGATCACGTCGGGGCTGTGGCGGACGAAGATGTTGAGTTTGCGTTCACGTTCGATGGTCGTTTTCGGTCCATGCCCCGGCCACAGGGTGATGTCATCCGAAAGCACGAAGAGGCGGTCCTGGATCGCCGTCGACAGCCGCTTCCAGTCCTCGGGCTTGTCCGTGTTGCCGATCGCGCCCGCCATCAGCGTGTCGCCGGTGAAGAGCGTTTTTTTGTACTTCAGGCAGATGCCGCCCGGCGTGTGCCCCGGCGTGTGGATGACCTCGAGGTCGATCGAGCCCACGGTGATCGTGTCGCCGTCGGCCAGCAGCCGCGCGGGCGCGGGGCTCCACGCGCTCTTGCCGCGCACCACCCAGGCCAACGGATGCGCGCGCGTCGCTTTGGCCGCGTCGGCCTCGTGGATCATCACCGGCGCGCCGGTCGCCTCCGCGAGCGGGTGATTGCCCCACACGTGGTCGAGATGGGCGTGCGTGTTGATGATCGCGACGACGCGCAGATTTTCGCGACGCACATACTCCAGCACGGGCCCGGGCGCGCCGGGATCGATGACGGCGACGTCGCGACCGGTCTCGGGACCGACCACGTAAGTGTTGGTGCGCAGAACACGCGTGCGAAACGCCTCGACGCGCATGAAAACGATCCTCCCCGGCGGCGGCGAATCCGCCCTCGCGGTGCATGGGCGGAACAGGGCTCGAACCTGCGACCCGCGGCGTGTAAAGCCGCTGCTCTGCCAACTGAGCTATCCGCCCGCGGCGCCGTCAAACAGATTATTTTAGGAAGAATCGCGTCGCGCGAGAAGGGTCACGACGCGGCGCGTTGAAGGTTTTCTTGGGATTATCGCATGCTTCGATGCTCTTGCCGGCTACGCCCCCGCCTTCACCTTGGGTTTGACCGCGAAGCGGTCGAAGGCACACCTTGGTGCGCGGCATCAGCCTGGGGGCTCGACGGGCGATTTCGCCTGTGAATAATAGACGTGAGGAGTGACCGTGTCGCTGACCGATACCCAATTCAACGCCATTTTGACCGATTCCTCGAAGAGGGTCGACGGCGACATCGTCTGGCAGGACGACGAGGACCACTCCCCAAGTTTGGAGTTTCGAGTCGAGGTCTCCTCCGATGCGGGTTGGCCGTTGTTCGTGCGCGGGAGCTACAATCCCGTCATTCCCGCCCTGAGTTATTCCCTGATTCTCAAGACCGACGGAAGAGTCTACGGTCTGGACATGGGAAAAGAGCACCACAATCCCGAGTGCACCCTCGTCGGCGAGACGCACAAACACATGTGGCTCGAACCCTTCCGCGACAAGTGGGCTTACTCGCCCGGGGACATCACCGCCCCGATTCACGATCCCATTGCGGTTTGGCAGCAGTTCTGTGTCGAGGCGAATTTGATTCACTCGGGCGTCATGGGTGCGCCGCGCGCCGTTCAAGGGGGCCTTTTCGCATGAGAGAAATCGTCGAAATCTGCCGCGATTTCTCGAACGGACTCGGCGCTCTATTCGAGTGTGTTCCGCATGGCGAGTTCACCCGAATCCGCACGCCGTTTCTCTATCCCGATGGCGATCACATCGACGTCTTCTGCAAGCCCCAGGGCGACATCGTTCTCGTCACCGACCTGGGCGAGACAACGAGATGGCTTCGGACGCAGACCGTTACCGCCAAACGCTCGCCAAAGCAGACCGCGATGATTCACGATGCCTGCGTAACGCACAACGTGGAATTCTTCAGGGGAATGCTCACGGCGCGCAGCCGATCAAGCGAGGAGCTCGCGTCGGTGGTCACGCGTGTCGGACAGGCATCGCTACGGGTAGCGGATCTCTGGTTCACGTTCCGCACACGGTCGTTCGAATCTCTGACCGACGAGGTCGGCGAATACCTGAATGAACGCGGTCTGCCTTTCGAGCGGGGCGAAAAGATCGCGGGGCGGTCCGGGCGAGTCTGGACACCCGACTTTCACGTCCGCACGCCCCACCGCAGTTCCATCATTTACGTGTTGAGTACCGGGAGCCGCTCCGCCGCGCGATCCATCGTCCATTACGTGCATACGGCGTTCTACGACCTCAATTTTCTGGCGACCGGCGCCGAGGCATTGCGCTTCGTTTCTTTGTTCGACGACACCGCCGACATCTGGAGCGACGAGGATTTCCGGCTGGCGGAGCAGCTCTCAACGATCGCAAGATGGTCCCAACCCGCCGAATTCGTCGATCTCCTCCGGGCAGCTTGATCTCCTCGCGCTTATTTACGCCCCCGCCTTCACCTTGGGCTTGACCGCGAAGCGGTCGAAGGCCGTGTAGATCGCCGGGATCAGGAAGAGCGTGAATATCGCGCTCACGAGCACGCCACCCATCGTGACGACCGCCAGCGCGCGGCGGAACTCCGCGCCCGCGCCCGAGAGCGTCTGCGGCAGCACCGACAGGGCGATCGCGAGGTTCATCATGATGATGGGACGCAGGCGCGACGCCGATGACTCGATCAACGCCTCGCCGATCGGTTTGCCCTGCTCGCGCAGTACGCGAACGTAATCGAGAATCAGGATCGCGTTGTTCACGACGATGCCGACGAGCATGACGATGCCCATCAGGCTCATCATGTTGATCGACACGCCGCCGATGAAAAGCGCCATCGCGACGCCGATCATGCCCAGCGGCAGCGTGAGCATAATCGTGAACGGGTGAACGAAGTCTTCCAGAATCGCCGCGAGCAGCATGTACGTGAGAATAATGGCGAGAATCAACGCCTGAAAGATGTAGCCGAATTCCTCGGCCATACTCTCGGCCTCGCCGCCGAAGTGAATGTCATAACCTTCCGGCACGCGGACCTTTTCGTCGAGGATCGGCTGAAGCGCATCGACCGCCTGACCGGTCGTGATACCCGACACGTTGCCCAGCACCTTCACGATGCGCTGCTTGTCCTTGCGCTCGATCTTGGTCTCGGCCTGCGTGTAGCGGATTTGGCCGAGTTGGCTGAGCGGCACCTGATGGTCTCCCGCGCGGATGAGCACGTCGCCGAACGCCGACACGTCGGCGCGCTCCGTCTTGTCGAGCAGCACGCGGATGTCGTAGTCCTCGCCGTGCTCGCGGAAGTACGTGACCTCCTGCCCCTCGAACGCCGTGCGCAGCGCGAACGCCACCTGCTGCGTGGTCAGCCCGTAAGACGCGAGTTGCTGTCGGTCGGGCGTGAACGATAGCTCCGGCTTGCCGGCTTCATACGTGGAACGCAGGTCGATGATGCCGGGCACGGTGCGCGCGTGCGCCAGCACCTCGCCGGCGATGCGGTTGACCTCGACGAGCTCGGGGCCCGTGACCTCGACCTGCACGCCCTGGCCAGGTCCGCCGCCGCCATCGCCCACGACGAGCTGGATCTCGGCGGCGGGAACGTCGACGAGGCGCGGGCGGATCTCGTCCATCACCTGCGCGACCGTGCGCGTGCGCATTTCGTGATCGACGAGCTGCACCGTCACCTGGCCATCCTCGACGCCCTTGCCCGCGCCGCCCACTTCGGAGAGCACGGACTTGATCTCGACCACGCCGGTCATGCGGCTTTCGATGGCGCGCAGCGTGCGATCGGTCTGAGCCAGGCTCGTGCCCGGCGGCAGTTTGGCGATGATGCGGAAGATACCCTCGTCGCCCTCGGGAAAGAATTCCGCGCCGACCTGCGTCAGCAGACCGCAGCCGCCGGCGAACGATAGGATCGTGATCACGAGCACCAGCCAACGTTTGCGCAGCGAGGCGCGCAGCACCGCGCCGTAGTCCGCCGCGAGCTCGTCGTAGAAGCGGTCCCACGCCTTGGCGAAGCGCTCCAGAATCGTGGGGTGACGGTCGTCGTGGTGCGTCAGGTGCCCTTTCGGGCGCGCGAGAACGAGCCGGGCGAGCATCGGCACCAGCGTGAACGAGATGAGCAGCGACACGAGCGTGGCGAACACCACCGTGAGGCCGAACTGATAGAAGAACTGGCCGATGATGCCCTTCATGAAGGCGATCGGCGTGAAGACGACGATGTTGGTGAGCGTGCTCGCCGCGACGGCGACGGCCACCTCGGACGTTCCCTCGATCGCCGCGTCGCGGCTGTCGAGGCCCTTGTTCAATTTGGTGGTGATGTTTTCGAGCACGACGATGGAGTTGGTGACGATCGTGCCCACGCTGATGCCGAGCGCCATGAGGGAGATGATGTTGAGCGTGAATCCCGCGAAGTTCATGAGCGCGAACGTGGCCACGACGCTGCCCGGCATGACCGTGGCGACGATGAAGGTTTGCCGGTAGTCGTGCAGGAACAGGTAGAGCAGGATCGACGTGAGGATCACGCCCACCCAGATGTTGCCCGTCACGTCGGAGACCGAGTCTTCGATGTACTTCGCGCGGTCGTTGATGATCTCAACCGTCAGATTTTCCTGCGCGACCCACGGTGCGAGCTTCGCCATCGCCTCGTGCACGCCGGCGCTGATGTCGACGGTGTTCGCGTCGCTCTTTTTCATGACCTGCAGCGACACGGCGGGTTTGCCCTGGAACCGGGCCTCGGCGCGCGGCTCCTCGTAAGCGTCGATCACGTCGGCCACATCGCGCAGCCGGATCGACGCGCCGTCCGCCACGGGGATGCGCATCGCGCGCAGCCGCTCGAGGTCGTTCATCTCGCCGACCATGCGCAGCGAATACTCGCTCATCGAACCGATGATGCGGCCCGTGGGAAAGTTGAAGTTTTCGGCTTGGATCAGCCCCACGACCTCCATAATCGACAGTCCGTAGGCGCGGAGTCGGTCGGCGCGGCAAGCCACGTGGATCTCGCGCTGCAAGCCGCCGATCAGATCCACCTTGCTCACGCCGTCGACCCGCGACACGGCGTCCTTAAGGCGCGTATCGGCGAGCTGCGTGATCTCGGGCAGCGGGCGGTCGGAATACACCGCGACATTGAGCACGGGGAAGCTGTCGAAGCTGTACTGCTGCACGATGGGCGGCTCGACATCGTCCGGCAGGTTGATCATCGCCAGATCGACCTTGTCCTTCACCTCGATCGCGGCGAGGTCGGCGTCGATGTCCAGC
Source organism: uncultured bacterium (assembly GCA_964586775.1). GTDB lineage: Bacteria > Lernaellota > Lernaellaia > JACKCT01 > JACKCT01 > JADLEX01. Next base: position 6,275 of record CAZPJD010000128.1, read on the forward strand.
TCGAATTCGAGAAGGATGAGCGAGAGGCTTTCGAGGCTCTGCGACTCCATGCGCTTGAGACCGGCCACCGAGCCGATCTCATCCTCCAGCTTCTCCGTGACCTGGCTCTCGATCTCTTTTGGTCCCGCGCCGGGGTAGATCGTCGTCACAACGACAAAGGGGAACTCGACCTTGGGCACGAGGTCCTGCGCGAACTGCGTGAACGAGAACAGGCCGAAGACGATGAGCGAGCCTACCACCATCGTGGTGAGCACGGGGCGGTCGACCGAGGTACTGACGAACGACATGGCGTGACCTCAGTTCGCTGCGGGGGCTTCGGGGGCCGCCTCGGGCTCGGCGGTGGTTTCTCCCGCCGCTTCGACGACCTTCACCTTCGCGCCGTCGGCGATGCGATTTGCGCCCCAGGTCACGACGCGCTCGCCCGGCGACAAGCCCGACACGATTTCGACGCGTCGGTCGTCGTTCTTTCCGATCGTCACCTCGCGCCGTTTCGCCGCGTCGCCCTCGACGGTGAAGACGCTGTACTTGCCGTCGCGGGCGATGACGGACTCGATCGGCACGGCGAGCGCGCCGTCCCGGTCATACACCAGCACCCGGGCATATCGCATGGTGCCGAGCCGCGGGCTCTCCATTGACGGCAACTCGGCCTCGACGCGGAACAGGCGCGAAGAGGCGTCGGCCGACAGGCTGACGCGCGAAATGGACCCGCGCACGTTGCAATCGGCGATGGCAACGTCCTCGTCGCACACGGCGACGGTTTGTCCCGACTTCAACTCCTCGACGTCGGACTGCGACACGTCCATCACGAACTTCGCGCCCGACAGATCGGCGACCACCGCCAGCGTCTGGAGCGGATCGACGCGGTCGCCTTCGCGCACGCGCACGTCGGTCAGCGTGCCCTTGATGGGCGACGAGAGCGTCATCGAGCCGCTCGTGTCGGTGAGCGCCGCGCGCGCCATGTCGTAGGCGCTCTTCGCGCGGTCGAAGTCTTCCTTTGCCACCGCGCCCGCCTCGTAGAGCGGCGCGAGGCGTTCGTAGAACCGCTTGGCGTCGTCCGCCTGGATGCGCGCCGCGGATATGGCGGAATAGGACTGCGTCGCCGAGAGCGGATCGAGACGAATGATGAGCCGCCCGCGCCCCACCGCGTCGCCCTGTAAGGCGGCGACCTTCGCCACGCGCGCGGGCACGTTGGCGTAAAGCACCGCTTGTTCCTTGCCCTGCAATTCGCCCGAAAAACGACGCCAACGCTCGAAACGCCCGGCCTCGGCGGTCATCGCCTCGACCGGCACGCCCTGCTCTTTTTGGATTTCCTCGATGCTCTTTTGCGGAACGGGCTTGCCCTTGGCGAAGCGGTATCCCACCAGCGCCGCCGCCGCGACGCCGATTCCCACGACGAGAATCACGCTGCGTTTCATCTCACCACGTTTCCTTTCCGAGCGCGTGCGCGAGCTGGTAGCGCGCGACGTTCAGCTCGTAGAGCGTTTGCAGATACGCGACGCGGGCCTGCGTCCACACGGCCTTGGCGTCCATCTTTTCGAGCGCCGTTCCGAGGCCGTTCTCGTAACGCACCGTTGCCAGATTGAACGCGCGGTCGGCGACCTGCATGGCCTCCTTGCGCGCGCCGAGCTTTTCGGCGGCGGTGCGCAGGGTGGTCGCGATCGATTCGATCTCCAGATCGATGCCCTTTTCGGCGCGGGCGGCATTGAGCGCGGCGATGCGTTCCTCGACCCGTGCGCGGCGGCCGCGCTGCCAGTTGCCGAGGCCGTCGAAGATGGGCCACCGCATCTGCACCCCCACCGACCAGAACGTGTTCCAGTCGTCCTCGACCGGCCAAAATTCGTTTTCCTCGGTGATGCTCTGCCCGGCGTAGGTGTAAGCCATGTTCGCCGAGAACGCGGGGAGCATGTTGGAGTAATACAGGTTGCTCTCGGTGCGTTTCATCTTCCGGCCGAGGGTCAGCACGCGCAGTTCCTCGCGCTCGGCGAACGCCTCCTCGCGCCACGCGTCGGGAGCCACCGCCACCGTCTCCTCCGTGAAACTTTGGGCGCACGACACGTCCCGATCGAGCGGCATCCCCACGAGGCGCAGCAGGTTCTTCTTGGCGAGCGCGACGCGCTGGCGCATGTCGGTCACGTTCGGCGCGGCGGCGGCGAGGTCGGCCTTCGCCTGAAGCAGGTCGAACTCGCTCTTGAGCCCCGCCTCGTATTTGCGCTTCGTGTCGTCGTGATGGTTCTGCGAGAGCGTCAGAAACATCTGCGACACCTTGAGGAACTCCTCGGCGAGCACCACGTCGTAGTACGCCCGCGCGGTTTCGAGCGCGGTGTCGCGATTCGTCACGTCCGCGCCGAGGCGGCTTGTTTCCTCGTACATCTTCGCCAGGCGGATCGCCTTCGAGACGCGACCCACCGCAAGCGTCTGCTGAACATCGAGGGTGAACGCCCAGTCGTGGCGATACACCAGCGGGATTTCGGGATTTTCCATCGGCGGAAGATCCAGCGCCTGTAGCAGCGGATTGAACGACTCCGCGAACTCCATCTCCTGCTTGGGCTGGTTGATGTTGTGAGTGTATCCGACGATGCCGGTGACTTGCGGATACGCGCCGGCTTCGCTTTCGCGCACGGTCAAGCGCGCGGCCTCGGTATTCGCCTCGGCGATCTTCGCGGTCTCGCCGTTCGCGACGGCCATCTTGATCGCGGCATCGAGCGTCAGCGCGGCGAGTTGGCTCTCGTCGGTCGCGGAAGTCGGTGCGACATCCTGCGCCGCCGCAGGTACGGTCGTCCCGGCGCAGGCGAGGACGATGACGATCGCGCCAATTCGGAAAAAAGACACACGGGCACACGCACGCACGGCGGACACCTCCGTCCCGCGACCGTCCGAGGAAGGTCGCCGCGAAACCGCGGAGCTTGGGATCAGGTTCTCTGCAGTCCTTTAATGAACAAACGCACGAGCACTTCGGCCTTGCGCTCGATGGGGAGCTCGCGTCCCTCGACGACCCAGGGCATTTCCAAGGCTTCGAGGCTCGCCGACAAGGCGAGGCTGACGACCGGGATCTCGCGCTCCGAAACCTCGAGCTCGCCGCCGCGCACGCCGTCGCGGATGACGCGCTCGAGCAGCTCCAGCTCGTGCTTGCGAAACTCGGCGGTCACCTCGGCCGTGCTGGGCTTCAGCTCCTTCGCCACGTACTCCAGATTCACATCGTGATACTTCACGAGTTCATCAACATATCGAAAACGCGCCAGAATCAGATTGTAGAGTTGATCGACCACGCTGGTCGCCCCGCCCACCGCGTCCGCCATCTTGTGCAGCACGCGCCCGGCGTTTTGGTAGGCGAGCTTCGTGAAAATCTTTTCCTTGCTCTCGAAATACAGATAGATCGTGCCCTTGCCGACCCCGGCCTCCTGGGCGATCTCGTCCACCGTGGTCTTTTTGAGCCCGTAGCGGCTGAAAAGGCGCCCTGCGGCCTCGAGGATCCGTTCTTCCTTGTTGCTCATGAGCGACCCGTCATGGAAACCGGTGACCGGCACGGTCAGACGGTCACATTGTCCATGAAGATCGCGAAATGTCAACGGAAACCACGCGTCATGAGGCGAAAAATCGGGGGAAAACCCGGTTGGAATCGGAGTCATGATGCCGCTCCGCCCCGCGCGCCGACCCCATTCAGGAATAGCTCAATGATGGTCGCCACGTGGTCCGTCAGGGGGTAGTTCGCGCCCGCGAACAGCCAGCGCTCGATGAACGCGTGCGTGAGGCCGTCGAGCGCCGAAGCGTAGATCGACGGATCGCCCGGCGCCAGCGCGCCCTCGTCGATCCCGCGGCGCATGTAATCCTCGAAGCGCCGCATGAATTCGAGGTGCGAATCCCGGATGTACTCGTGCGTGGCGCAGTGCCACGGGCCCATCGCGATCTGCGTCATGAAGCCGATGAAAACGTCCCGGTCCCGGTCGGCCTTGCCCAGCGCTCGCATCATCTTCCAGCTCAAGAAAGCCCGGAAATCGAGGCTCGCGGGCACCGGCTCGTCGAGAATCTCCAGAAAATCGCGGGAAATCGAGGCCAGCGCCTCGTGGAAGACCTCGTCCTTGGTGCGGAAGTACTTGTAGATCGCGGTCGTCGAATAATCCGCCGCGCGGGAGATTTCTTCCATCGTCGCGCCGAAAAAGCCCTTTTCCAAAAAGACCTTCAGTGACGCGCGGGCGAATTGCCCCCGGACGAATTCGACCTCCTCGACCTTTCGCGTCCGCGCCATCCGTTCTCCGACCTGCCGGGCGAAAAAACGCTCGAACGAATGGGCTTTTATCCAATAGCGACGAAATCGTCAAGATTTTTTTTAAACCCTGAAATATTTTAGGAAACCCTTTCGATACGGATTGTGGGTCGCCACGCCGAATCGACGCACGTCGCTTGCGCGCCACTCCGCTGACGCTTCATACTGGCGATTCCAATCCGGTTTGCGCTCGGATCTGACGGGGCGGGAACAATGCGCGTGCGTGCGCTGGTGGCGGCCGTGATCGTGCTGGCGGCGGTGGCCCGCGTGGCGCTGCTCAGTCGGCCCGGCCTCAACACCGACGAACTCTTCGTCGCCCGCTACGCTCTCGGCATCGACGCGCCAAACCTCGCCGCCGACGTCCATCCGCCGCTCTTTCCCGCGCTAGAACGACTCGTGGCCTCGCTCGATCTGGGCATGACGGTCGAAGCGCGTGTGCGACTTGCGCCCGTTTTGGCCGGCACCGTTCTGGTCGCCCTGCTGGCCCTCGTCGGATTCGCCGTGGCGGGAGAGGCCGGCGCGCTGCTGGGCGCGCTCATGTCGTTCCTCGATCCCTCGCTGATTTCGCTTTCGCGTCTCGCGCGCGGCTACAGCCTGTCGGCGATGCTGGGCGCGGCGGCGTTTCTCGCGACATGGGAGGTCACCCGACGCCCCGAGTGCCGTCGGCGCATGACGGCGCTCGCCCTCGCGAACGCGCTGGGGCTCTACACCTTCTACTACGCCGGGTACCTATGCGCCGCGCAACTCGCCATCGCACTCGTCGCGGCGCGTCGCTCCCGAACGACCGCCCGGTCGATCGTCGTCGCCAACGTCGCCGCGTTCGTGCTCTTCGCGCCGTGGGTGGTCGTCGCGGCGAGCCAGTTCGGCCGGCTTGCTCCCGACGCCGGGTGGACGCACTGGGACGCGACGCCGTATCAAATCGCGCGCCGCTCGGTGCAGGTCTTCGTCCACAACAGCCCCGTCTCGGCGCTGGTGAAGAGCGCGTATCTGGCGAACGGGCGACTCGGCGCGGCGAGCGCGGTCGTCGGCGCCGGCGCGATCATCTGGGGCGCGTGGCGCGCGGCGCGGCGGCGCGGCGCGGATCTGGGCGGTTTCGCGCTGATGGACAGCGCGGGGCGCATGGGCGCGGGGTTCCCGATCGCCTTTGTCGCGGTCACGATCGCAACGGCGCTCGCGGCGCACTTCGTCTTCGGCGTCTTCATTGCCACGCACTACTTCGCGCTGCTGGCCGCGCCGATCATGGCGCTCTTTCTCATGGCGATGTCGTCGCTCGGCGCGGGGACGATTCGCAACGCGCTGGTCATGATCGCGCTCACAGCGCAGATCCTGATGGGCACGATCATGCGCGGCGAAAGCCGCGAGGATCTGCGCGAGGTGGTGCGCCGCTTCGATCGCGCTGCGCGACCCGATGCGAAGGCGCTGGTGGTGGCGCACTTCGTGAAAGACGCGTTTCTGATTTATTCAGATCGACCCCAGGCCGCGATCGCGCTGCCGACGGATCTGCCCGGCTTCGGCCCGCTGCCCCGCGAATCCGCGGCGATCATGCCGCCGTCGGCGCGCGATGCGTTGCTCCGGTCCATCGACCGCGCGCACGAAGTGTGGCTGATCGAAAGCCACGGCACGCGCGGCGGCGAGGATCGCGGCGCGGCACTCGCCCGCGAGTGGCTCGCCGAGGCGGGCTATCGGCGCGAGGATATGGGCCGCGCCCACGGTGTGCGCTGGGAGCAATACTGGCTCGCGAAGTTCCCCCGCTGAACGCCGCGAAATTCCTGCTGGGTGGCAACGCGCGATCCCGAAAGCGCCGCCCGATCCGGATCGAAGCCGCCCACTTTTCGAATGGCCGTCCTCACGATTCCCGCGACACCCGCTCGACCCCGGACGCTGCGCCCTCATGCCAAATGATGATGTCACTGAATAACCGTTTAATACGACTGTGTCATAAGATTCTCGTTTCCGCACCAAGGGCAGCATGGCAGGGATCTCGTGAGGATTCCGGCGCATTCAAGGCGCCGGCTCGCGATGGAGGCGGGGTTGTGCCTTTCGGGCCGGACGGGGGGCGCCCCTCGAAATGCCCGAGACCGAGTTCCTGCTTCATGTCTTCGTAATCCCGCTCGACCCGCCAGCGCGGCTTCACCATCCGCACGAGGTCGTCCAGAGGGACGCCCACCGAGTGCCGCCCCTTCTTGACGATCGATGTGTCGTCGATGATCCACGCCCCC
>CAZPJD010000129.1:0-2159 GCA_964586775.1 uncultured bacterium
GCCGCCAGCGCGCGGCGCACGAACTCCAAACCGTCCACATTCGGCATGCGCATGTCGCACAGCACCGCGTCGAAGGGTCCCGCCGACGCGAGCGCGTCGAGCCCGCCCTGCCCGTCCGTCGCCGAGACTGTCTCGTAGCCCTGCCGACGCAGCAGCGTCTCGAGGCTGTGGCGCATCGCCTCCTCGTCGTCCACGACGAGAATCCGCCCCACCGCCCGCGCCGCATCCGCCTTGCCCGTCATCGCCGAGGTTCCTTCATGCCGCCCCATTCGGATTTTCCGGCTCGCCCAGGATCGCGAGCACGTCGTCCTTCACATCCGCGGGCCGCGCCCGCTCGCGCCGCGCCAGCGGCAACACGATCGACAGCACCGTGCCCGTCGGCGCGCCGCGCGCCGCGTCGCGACTCTCGAAACGCAGCACCCCGCCGAAATTCTCGACAATTCGCTGGCAGATGGCCAGTCCCAGCCCGGTGCCGCGTCCCGGCTCCTTGGTCGTGAAAAACGGCTCGAAGACCCGCTGCACCCCGTCCGCCCCCACGCCGGGGCCGTCGTCGCGCAAGTGCGTCATGATGAGGGTCTCGTCGCGGGCGAAGGGCGGCGGGCTCGAAAACGCGATGCCCCGCCGCGCGAGATCGGTGAACGCCGCGCGCTCGGCGTCGGCGGGCGCGCTCAGGCGCGATTCGAGCAGCAGCGTATCGGTGTACGGCGCGACCTCGAACGCGATCTCGACGCGCCCCGCGCCGTGGTCGTCGCGACCGGCAATGGCGTCGCGTGCATTGATGAGCCCGTTCAGCATCACCTGCTTGAGCTGCGCCCGATCGACCTGCACCTCGGGCAGCGCCGGCGTCGGTTCCGCGACCTCGAGCGCCACGCGGTCCACCTGGCGCTGGTCGCGCAGGATCGTCACGCACTCGCGCGCCAGCTCCGCCAGATCGGCGCTCGCGAGTTCGGCCCGGCGCGGGCGCGAAAAATCGAGCAGCTCGCGCATGATGCGATCGATGCGGTCCACCTCGCGCTGGATGCGCGCGACGATCTCCGCGTCCTCGCCCGCCAGATCCGGCGAGCCCGCGAGCACGCCGAGATAGTTGTTGATCGCGCCGAGCGGATTGCCCACCTCGTGCGCGACGCCCGCCGTGACGCGGCCCAGATACGCCAGCCGATCCTGTTGCAGCACCTCGGCCTCGGCGCGCTCGATGCGCTCCGCGGCGCTGCGCAGGTGCGTGCGCTGCTCGCTCACCTTGCGGTCGCGGTCGCGGAGCGTGAGGTGCAGGTTGGCCAGCGCGCGCGCGAGCACGCCGATCTCGTTGTCGGAGCGGATGGGAATCTTGTGGCCGTAGTCGCCCTCGGTGATACGCGCGGTCGCGCCGGCGAGTTCCGAGACGGGCCGGATGATGAGGCGCATCAGCGCCACCGTGCCGACGATGGTGGTGAGGATGGCCGTGAGGATCGTGTAGAGGATCAGCACGCGACGCGTGGCGGCGAGCGCCGCGGCGGCCTCGCCCATCGGCACACCCAGGCGCACCGCGCCCGCAACGTGCTTGCCCAAAAACAGCGGCGCGGTGATCTGCACGCGGTCGTCGGGGTCGATGCCGCCGCCGGCGTCCGACGGCAAAAACGTGTGGACGATCGTGAGGGCCGCGAAGGCCTTGTCGAAGTCCTCGTCGCGGTACGGCTCGCCGAGCAGGTCGAAGCGTTCGTGCCCCGCGATGCGGCGGTCGGCATCGACGACAAAGATCTCGGTGAGCGTGTTGTGGTTCGCGAAGTTCGCCGCGATCTCGGTCAGGCGCTGGCGGTCGGCGTCGCCGATGACCAGGCTCGTGCGCCCTTCCCACTCGAGCGCGATCATCGCCTGAAACGACGCGTGAATCGCCGAGCCCGTCTCGAATTTCATGCGCACGAAATTGCGTTCCATGAGACGCAGCCACACCGATCCGAGCGCGAGCACGAGAAAGACGGTGAGCGCGGTCATCAGGCCGATGACCTGAAAACGCAGCCCCAGCGCGGAGAGCCCGCGCAGCCGCGCCCGCACGCGCGTCAAGGTCGAAGTGGTCGCCATCGCCGGGGATTATAGCGGCGGCGCGCGACGCGGCACAGCGGGGGCGACAGAGAAAGGTAGCCCCTCGTTCGCGTTGTGGTACCGCCGCCCCTTCCGATGCGGTC
>CAZPJD010000130.1:0-25416 GCA_964586775.1 uncultured bacterium
GCGCTGTCGCCCTCGACGATGAAGAGTTCGGAGAGGGCGGGGTCTTTTTCCTGGCAATCGGCGAGCTTGCCGGGCAGGCCCGAAAACTCGAGCGCGCTCTTGCGTCGGGTCAGGTCGCGGGCTTTGCGCGCGGCTTCGCGGGCGCGGGCGGCGTCGACCGATTTGAGCAGGATGCGTTTGGACACCGCGGGATTCTCGGCCAGGAACTCGCCGAGCTTTTCGTTGACGAGCGATTCGACGATGCCCTTGACCTCGCTGTTGCCGAGCTTGGTCTTGGTCTGGCCCTCGAACTGCGGCTCGCGCACCTTGCACGCGATGACGGCGGTAAGGCCCTCGCGCACGTCGTCGCCCGACAGCCCCTGCTTGAGATCCTTGAACAGGTTGGAGTTCGTGCCGTAGGCGTTGATGGTGCGCGTGAGGGCGGCTTTGAAGCCGGACAGGTGCGTGCCGCCCTCGGTGGTGTTGATGTTGTTGACGAACGAGTAGACCTTGTCGTCGTACCCGTCGTTGTACTGCATGGCGATCTGCACGGCGACGTCCTCGCGCTCGGCCTCGATGTAGATGGGCGCGTGGATGGGCGTCTTGTTGCGGTTGAGGTGCTCGACGAAGCTGACGATGCCGCCCTCGTAATGGAAGTCGTGGACCTTGCCGTTTTCGCGCTCGTCGCGGATGACGATGCGCACGCCGGGGTTGAGGAACGACAACTCGCGCAGCCGCGACGAGAGGGTGTCGAAGTTGTATTCGAGCTCGGTGAAGATCTGCGGATCGGGCTTGAACACGACCTTCGTGCCGCGCTTGTCGGTCGTACCGACCTCGTGGAGCTTCACCACGGTCTCGCCGCGCGCGAACTCCATGCGATGCACGCGGCCATCGCGCTTGATCTCAAGGCCCAGGCGCTCGGACAGCGCGTTGACGCACGACACGCCCACGCCGTGCAATCCGCCCGACACCTTGTACGAGCTTTTGTCGAACTTGCCGCCCGCGTGCAGGATCGTCATGACGACCTCGGCGGCGGGCATGTTCTCTTTTTCGTGCCAGTCGGTGGGGATGCCGCGGCCGTTGTCCTCGACCGTCACCGAGTTGTCGATGTGGATCGCGACCTCGATGTGGTTGCACCAGCCCGCCATCGCCTCGTCGATCGAGTTGTCGACGACCTCGTAGACGAGATGGTGCAATCCCATCGAGCCCGTGGAGCCGATGTACATGGCCGGGCGCTTGCGCACCGCGGACAACCCTTCGAGCACCGTGATGTTTTTGGCGGAATAGTCCGACGCGTCGCCCGCGTCGCCGCCGGCGCCCGCCTGGCCGTTCCCCGATTTTTCGTCGAAGGAGGATTTGGCCGCCGAGAGGGCGTCGTCGTATTCCTCGCCGGAAAACCGGTCTTCGTTTTCGGACATCGAGCCTCGCTTTAACAGGCGCGTTTCGTGTGAGGGAATGCTCGGGAAATCGGGCGAATGCCGTTCGGTTCGAGCGGGAAAAAGCTTATCAAAAAACGGCCGTTCGGTCAAACCGACCCGCCGGCGCAAGCCGCTACCGCGCGAGTCGATTTCGTCAAGGATATTCCATGGTTACAAGGATGTTGCCCGCCGACCGACGCGGAATTTTCCCACCGCTCGCGCCGAATCATCCGGCGGGCGGACCAAGCGGCGTTCCGAGACGAAAACGGGCGGCCCAAAGGCCGCCCGCGCCCGGTCGATTTCAAAGAGCGATTACTGAATGTCGGACTTGATCGTGTCGCCGACCTTGAGTTCCTTCAGGGAGTTCGTCACGATCGCCGTGGCGTTCGACGGCTCGACGTGGATGACGATCAGGTTGCCCATGAAGTAGCCCGGCAGGCGCTTTTCGTTCTTGCTCTCGCGCCAGATCGAGAAGCTGTTGCCCAGCTCCACGCCGTCTTTGGAGCCGAGGTCGATGAAGACGATGTCGGATTCGGCGAAGTTGCGCTGTTCGGGCTGGAAGGCCACGATATAGCCGTTCAGGTCGAGGCTCGTCTTGTTGAGGGTGACCGAGTACTCCTCGCTCGGCATGGTGATGAGCTTGTCGCCCACGGCCATCTCCGACGTGGAGTCGATGATCTTGCCGGTGTACACGACCGCGCCGCTCTTGAGGGTCGTGGACTTGATCGTCTCGATCTCGCCGAGCGTGTCGATCACGTAGCCGATCGAGCCGCCCTTGTCGGGGTGTTTCACTTTTTCGCGGGTGCGGAAGATCGTGAAGACGTCGCCGAGCTGCACGTTGGCCGACTCGTCCATGGTGAAGAACACCTCGTGCTCCTCGCCCAGCAGCAGCGAATCGTCGAATTCGTCCACGATCTCGCCGGCCTTGTCGAACTTCGCGTTGGTGATGAAATCCACGCGATTCGTCTTGGTCGAGTAGTACCAGGTGGGATCCCACCAGTCGAAGGGCGTGATGAGGTCGGGCACGCCACTCTTGAGGCCGTACATCAGGCCCTGTTCGAGCCGGATCTTCAGCTTGTTGTCGGGGTAGATCCAATGCGGATCCGCGATGTAGGGGTTGATCTCCCAGATCAGGGGCCACATCCACGGGTCGCCGTAGAAGTTGCCCGAGATGTCCCACAGCGTGTCGCCGGACTGGATCGTGTAGTCGATGATCGACGTCTCCAGCTTCTGCTTCGCCGAATCGCTGGCCCCCGCGGCCACGCCGGCCGCGCACAGCACCAGCGCCGCGATCAACGTCCAGGCGAGCTTCGTCGAGATTCTCATCGTCCCCTCCTCACGAGCGGGCATCCCCGCTCATTTCGCCAGTTCCTTGCCGGCGAGATCGGCTTCCGCGGTCCCCGGATACTGGGCGACCACCTTTCGGAACAACTCCTCGCTCTTCGCGGACTGGCCCTGCGCGGCGAAACACTGGCCCGCGCGCAGGGTGGCTTTCGCCCCCAGCGAACCCGCCCCGCGCGCCAACACGAGTCCGTACTCGCGCGCGGCCTGGGCGAAATCGCCGAGCTGATAATAGCTTTCGGCCAAATAATAGCGGGCTTGAGTGGAATCCGCGGCGTTCGGATTCGCCGCGAGCCAGGCGGCCAAATCGTAAGCCGCGAGCCCGTAATTGCCGTCCTGAAACTGCCGAACGGCGGGTTCGAGCGCCGGTGACGCGCCCTTGGCGGGCTCGCCGGGCATTGTGGCCGCGACGGCGGTCGGCGTCACCGGGGATTTGGACGGCGCGCCAGTGTAGGGAATCGGAAACGACATCGCGCGGGGCATGTCGGGCGTGCCGCGCGGCATCTCGCCGCCCTGCGGCAGCGGGCGCGTGGGATTCGTGTCCATCGGCGGGGTCTGCGCGATGTAGATCGACGGCTTTTCGATGTCGGTTTGAAGCCCGCGGATGCTCTCGCGGTTCGCCCGGGCGGTCTCCTGAAGGATCATGACCGAGTTGTTCAGCTCTTCCATTCGCAGGTTCAGGTGCGCCATGGACTGCTGCATCTCGGTCATCTGGGCGCGCATCTTGTCCACGTCCTGCGTGCGGGCGTAGCTGGTCATACACCCCGTGGCGAAGACCACGCACAGGGCCACCAAAAGCAGGACATACCGGCAGCGTTCCCACATCGATACGGATACCCACGTCGGCGACTATGCCCGACGCTAGCGAACCTCATCAGGATTGTCAACATTTGATGAGTAAATCCGCGAGCTTTTTGGGTTTTCCGGTTTTTCGGAATCCCGCTCGTCGTGGGGACCGGCCGACAGCGCCCGGGACCATTTTGGTGGACTCCCCCGCCACCGGACGCTATGCTGCGTCCATCTTCGTGGGGCATGCATTGAATTTCGAGAAACGGCGGGCGGGCGGACTCGGGTCGCGTTGGTGGGTTGCGGTGCCGGTCCTGTGGACGGCCATGTACGCCTTGGGCGGCGCGGCCGAAGCGCGGCCGATCGAGATCGAACCGTGGGCCGAGGTCTTCGCGAACTACGAGTACAACATCTCGGGCTACAACGAACACGACCCGCGCTTCGACGAGAACGATCGATCGGCATTCGAGCTGAATCGCATCTGGCTCGGTCTCGACGGCCAAATGACCGAGCGCTGGGGGGCACACCTGATCTTCGGCGCGGTGCGCACACGCGATCTGGAACGGGCCACCGTGAATTCCGGCGTGGCCGACGACCCCGCCACGCCCGAGGACGAATCCCAGGTCGAGTTGCTGCGCGACTACGGCACGACGCGCTCCGGTTCGTACGACGTGATCGTATACAAGGCGTACCTGCGTTACACGCAGTTCCGCTACATGCAACTCGACTTCGGCCTGATCTCGGACGCCTACACGCCGGGCATCTCCAAATTTTGGCGACACCGCTACGTGCTGGAATACCCGATGTTCGACCGGCGGCTGTCGCGCAGCCCCTATGGCGACATGGGCGTTTCGCTGTGGGGCGAGTTCCCGGGCGGCTTCGGCGGCTACCGGCTGACGGCGCTCAACGGCGAGGGCGGGCGCGCGGCCGAGACGGGCGCCGGCAAGGCGTTCGAGGCGCGCGTGCATCTCGCACCCTTCGCCATGTCGCGCTGGATGGCCGGCGCAAAGGTCATGGGGTTTTGGCGTCGCGATCTGGTCGAGGCCGAGTCCCCCGAGGTCGGCCACACGGTGCTCGAAGGGCTAGCGCAGTACGACGTGAGCTTCAATGATGCCTTCGGCGCATCGGTGACGGGCGAATACATCCGCCGCGATGTGACGAGCGACGACGTCGCCGTACCCGAGGTGACGAGCACGGTGCTGTCGGCGTGGGCCGACGCGCGGCTGTGGACGAACTTCGGTCTCGTTGCGCGCTACGACCGCTTCGACCCCGACGACACGAACGACGCGGACACCGGTGAGGGCTACCGCGACGAAGAGACGAGCGTGCTCGCGGGCATCTGGGTGAAGCCGATCGAGGGCGTGCGCTTCTGCGTGAACGGTCGCGAGAATCGGTTCGAGGAGCGCTGGCCCGACTTCACCGGCGAGACCGTGCGGCGCGACCCCGAGCGCCTCGTCGTCGTGAATTCCGAGTTGGAATTCTAGCGGCGCGTAACGTCCCGCGTCCGCCGGGGCGAACGCATCGACCCCCCGAGTCTTTTCGGACCGGTTTTGCCCGACCGCGGCGGTTTTTCTTTGTTTATTGCGTTTCCTTCGCGTTACCGCCGAAAGTGGCGGGTGATCTTGTCGGCGTTCTTTTTCGAGAGGTCCGGGAAGGTTCCAGCCGTCCATGGCCGGCCGGATTTCCGACACGTCGTTGCGATGGACGCGTGATCCCCGCATACGGTCGCGACGGCTTGCGCGAGATCCTCGAGGGCAACGATCGAATCGACGGTCGAGCGTGGGGCAAGATTTTCGAGTTTCCGGCGGTCCTCGAAGTGCATCGCATGCTCGCGGAATTCTCGACGGTTTGAGGTATCCGACCCACATGCCCTTCCCCCGCGGACCGGGTACAAAGTCGGCGCGGCGCTTCGGACGCCTTTGAGCGAATGACAGCCCGAATCCGCTGCGCGGATTCGGGCTCGAGGAATCCGATATTTCGCGGCCAAGGATCACGTGATGTTTCCCTACCACGCGGACTACGTGACCCGGTTTCGCGAACTGCTGCGCGGGGCACCCGGCGGCGCGAAAGGCCGACGCCATCCTGCGCGCCGGCATCGTCATGGGCGCCGTGAGCGCCGTGATGCGCGCGTGGTACGCGGCGAACGGCAAGGGTGACCTGCGCGCGATGGGCGCCGCCGCCCTCGATCTTGTCGAGCGGGGGCTGGGGGCGAAGTAGGATTCAATGGGTGTTTCACGCCACCGAGGTCTTGCCCGTTCCCGGTAGAGGGTTCATAATCGGATCCGGATGATGACCCGAATATGGAGCTGAGGATGAAGGATCTTCTGGTGGCCGAAGACATTTTCGCGATCGCGGAGTTCAAGAAGCAGGCTTCGCGGCTGTTTCGGCGGGTGAGCCAGGAAAAGCGGCCGGTACTCGTCACGCAAAACGGCGAGCCTGTCGGTGTTGTCATTCCTCCCGAAGAGTACGACCGCATGGTGGAGCGCGCCCGATTCATGGCGGCGGTCGAGCGCGGACTGCGCGAGGCGGACGCCGGGATGGTGATGTCGTCGGCGGACGTGGATCGCGAACTCGACCGCGAATTCGGCCCTCTGAAACGCAACCGCAAGCCGTGAAAGTTGTTTGGACCCGGGGCGCGGTAGAGGATCTGCGCGACATCGCGCGTTTCATCGGCGAGGACAATCCCGCTGCCGCCAGGCGGTTTGCGGCGAAGCTCAAGCGAGTTGGTGATTCGCTGTCCCGCTTTCCCCGACGGGGACGCGTGGTCCCCGAGTACGGCCGCGACGATTTGCGCGAACTGATCGAACGCAATCATCGAGTCGTTTATCGAATACGGGGCAAGTGCGTCGAGATCGTGACGATCGTCGAAGGGCATCGGCTGCTCGCGAATCCTGCGACGGAGTCCTAAGCTTCCCCCCTTGCCCGCCTCGCGCGATTCGTGTTCCCACGCCACGTGGAGGATCGCGAATGAACGAGACCGTCCGTCGGATGTTTCCGGTGCTGCTTTCTTTGTGCGCACGCGACGCCGCGCTGCGCGCGGGCATCGTGATGGGCGCCGTGAGCGCTGTGATGCGCGCGTGGTACGCGGGCGACGGGAAAGGCGACCTGCGCGCGATGGGCGTCGCCGCCCTCGATCTTGTCGAGCGGGGGCTGGGGGCGCGATCGTAGCCAAGCGTGGCCCTTGCCGGAGTTCGCGGACCGGGTATAAAGTCGGCGCGGCGCTTCAGTCGGCTTCGTTTGAATTACAGCCCGAACCCGCCTCGCGGATTCGGGCTCGCGGAGAATGTCGCGCCGTTTTCCGAAACGCTACGCCTTCAGGCTGACGGTCGTGACGGCGGTATCGAGACGGATATTCTTCCGGTAGTCCTCCGCTTTCTCGTTGCGGAGGTTTTCCATTTCGGATTCGAACTCGTCCCGATCGATCTTGCCATCGCCGTCCGCGTCCAGTCGATCGAAAAGCTCAGCGGCGTCCGGCGCGCCTTCGGGCTTCTCCCCCAGATCGATCAGAGCGCTCTCGAGTTCCTCCTTCGTGACCGACCCGTCACCGTCGGCATCCGCGTCCGAGAACATCTGCCCGGCATCGGGAGGAGGCGGACCCATCGGCGGCGGACCGCCCGCGCTGCCGCGAACCGCGTCCAGAAACGTTCGGACACCGTTCGCGTATTCGTCCTCGCCGAGCGAACCGTCTCCGTTCGTGTCCATCTCCGACATGAGCGACGTCACGTCCGCTACAGCGCCCGTCGATCCGGTACGCGCGGAAGCCTTGTCCATCTCCGCCGACAACTCGTCTTGGTCGATCTTGCCGTCGCCGTTCACGTCGATCTTTTTGAACAGTTCCTTGGGATCGGGGCGGGTCAAACCCGCCGAGCGAACGCCCGCCTGGGCTGTGAGTCCCGTCATCCCGCCAATCGAAGTCACCATGTCATTCCTCCTCTTCTTCGGTGAACAGCGTCCGGTGCCGTATGAATCCGATCCCTCGGGAGACGCGACCCTCGCACGTCGCGCTCGTGTCTCATGACGGATTTATCGGACGGATTCAACAAAAACCGTGTCGTGAAATTGTATCGTTTTGTGAACGGCACACCGCGACGGAATATCCCAGCCCACGGGATATTACCCGCACTCCCGGAAACTTCTCCCGCGCATCGGAAAAACGGTTGGAAACGTTCTGATACAATTCACCCGTTGCCACGCTCCGCAGTCTGCGTGTAATCGCTCCCTGCGACGCATGATGTCCGGAGCCGTCGTGGAGGTGCGAAACGACATGCCGCGAATTTTGCTCGTCGAAGATGACGCGCGTCTCGCCGGCGTCATCGTCGAATACCTTCGGGCGCACGAATTGGACGCGCATGTCGAAACGCGCGGCGACCGGGCGGTGGAGCGCATCGTCGACGAAAAACCCGACCTGGTCATCCTCGACATCATGCTCCCCGGACTGGACGGCTTCACCGTCTGCCGCCGGGTGCGAAGGCAATACGAGGGTTCGATCCTGATGATGACCGCGCGGGACGACGAAGTGGAGGAAATCGTCGGTCTGGAGATCGGAGCGGACGATTATCTCGTCAAGCCCATTCAGCCAAGGCGGCTGCTTTCGCGCATTCATGCCCTGCTGCGACGCGGCGCGCGCGCCGAGGCCGAGCCGATGTCCGGGGACTTCACCGTGTCGTCCATCGTGCTCGGCGACCTCGTGGTCAGCCCCCGTTCCAGATCCGTCCGACTCGCCGGAGAAAACCTCGAACTGACAACCGCGGAATTCGATCTGCTGTATCTGCTGGCGAGCCATGCGGGGGAGGTCGTGTCGCGTGACCGGATCTATACCGTTCTTCGCGGCATCGAGTACGACGGACTCGACCGCTCCATCGACCTTCGCATCGCACGGTTGCGGAAAAAGCTCGGCGACGATGCGCGCCAGCCGACCCTTATCAAGTCCGTACGCGGGACCGGTTACTTGATGGCAGACCTCTCGTGACGGGACTCTTCACACGAATCTGGCTCGGCATCCTCGCGGCTCTCGTCATCTGCACCGCGGTGTCGGGCGCGACGATGAAACTCCTCTTGGATCGAGAGCGGTCCGCGTTCATTCCCGAGCGCGCCGCGATCGCCCTGATGAAAAGTCGACTCGAGCAGGCGCACCCCGGTGATCGGCCCGCGATCGTGCGGGAATTCCAAGAGGTTCTCCCCTTCGATCTCGTTCTCATTCCCGCGGGCGAGGTTCCGGCCCGCGCCGCGGAGGAGATGCGCCAAACCGGCGCGACCGCATCGGAATTTACCGACGGCGGCATCCGCGTTTTCGCCCCGATCGCGGATTCGAATGCGGTGCTGGCCGTGGGGCCGATTCCTCCTCCGCCCCATCCCGAAGTCTCACATTTTCTGGTCTCGATCGCCGCGGCGCTTTTTGTCGCGGCCTGCATCGGATTCGCGCTCGCCTATCCCGTCGTCCGGCGTCTTCGAAAGCTCGAATATGCCGCCGGGCGAATCGCCGGCGGCGATCTTGGCGCGCGCGCGGACGTATCGTCCGCTGACGCCGTGGGAACGCTGGCGCGACGATTCAACATCATGGCCCAGGAGATTCAACGGCTGCTGGAGAGCCAGCGGCACCTCCTCGCCGCCGTCTCCCACGAGCTGCGCACCCCGATCGCCCGCATCCACTTCTCGATGGAAATGCTCGCGGAAGACCTCGACGGTCAAAAGCGGAACGAGCGCATGAAGGTGATCGAGGGAGACCTCGAGGAACTCGAGCGATTGATCGCGGAGCTGCTTCTGTTTTGTCGTCTCGACGCGCAGCATTCACCGCATCCGGCGGAGACGTTCGGTGCCGTCGACGCCGTGGCGGAGCTCGTCGGGAAATTCGCCCCCGAGTTCAGCGCCAACGCAAACGTTTCCGTATATTTCGCGTCCGACGAAACCGTTGATGATCGGGTAGCGGCGAATCGCCGACAATTCGACCGGGCCGTTCGAAACGCGCTGGACAATGCGATGCGCCATGCATCCTCGGTCGTGAACGTGAGAGTCGCGAGGACCGGCGGCCATGTCGTCATCGAGATTGCCGACGACGGTCCGGGAATCCCGAAGGCCGACAGATCCAGGGTATTCGAGCCGTTCACGCGACTCGACGACAGCCGAAGCCGTGATCTGGGCGGCGCCGGCCTTGGTCTCGCCATCGTCATGCGAATCATGCGCGCCCACGGCGGATCGGCCGAATTCGTCGACCGGGTCGCCGATGGCGCGTGCCTTCGGTTGCGTTGGCCGGTCGAATAGCGCCCATCCTTCCCTGCTCCATGCACGACGCCAGCCTCGCCGAACGCTCAGAGCCCATTCACGAGGACCCTTGCCCGCCCAGCGCGTTTCGTGTACCCACGCCGCGTGGAGGATTGCGAATGAGCTTGCTCGTCCACCGGGTCGTCCCGGTTTTCGTGGTTGTTTGCGCGCTGGCCTTCGGCGCATGTTCCAAAACGAAATCCGCGTCGTCGCCCGAGTCGGCCCCCACCGACGCCGAGTGGAAAGACGGCTACAAGGTGCTCTTCGTCGGCGACACGGATTTCGGCGAGAGCTACCGCAAGCTCGACGACGACATCCTCAAGAACGGCTACGACTTCGCGTTCGAAAAGGTGAAGCCCTTTCTGGGCGCCGCGGATCTGGTGATCGCGAATCTCGAAACGCCCATCTGCGACCCCGCCGCCGCGCCTTCGCCATTCGAGGGAAAGAAGGACTACATCCACTGGGCGCATGTCGAAAAAGCGCCGGAGCATCTGAAAAAGAACAAGATCTTCACCGTCAGCCTCGCCAACAACCACACGCTCGATTACGGGATCCCCGGCCTGAAGCAGTCGCTCGACACGCTCGCGAAGAACGGCATGGCGGGTTTTGGCGCGGGCATGACGCAGACCGAGGCCGAACGGCCCTTCGAGACCACATTCAAGGTCGGCGAGCGCGAGGTGCGTCTCGCGGTCTACGGCGCGTTCGAGCACAGCCTGCGCTACGAGACGATGTACAGCTTCTACGCCAAGGGCGACGCGCCCGGCGCGGCCATGCTGGACGCCGAACGCACCTCGCAGCTCGTGCGCGAATACCGCGCGGAGAATCCCGACGCGGCGATCATCGTGTACCCGCACTGGGGCGGCAACTATGCGTGGAAGACGCGCAAGCAGACGCCCATCGCCAAGGCGGTGCTGGAGGCGGGGGCCGATGCGGTGATCGGCCACGGCGCGCACACGCTGCAGGAGATCGAGCGCATCGGCGGCAAGACGGCGATCTACAACGTCGGCAACTTCGTCTTCTCGTCGCCGGGACGGTATCGCAAATACAAGGTCACGCCCTACGGCCTGGCGGCGCTGGTGCGTTTCGCGCCCGGCAAGGACGGCGCGTTGCGCATGGACGCTCGGCTCTATCCGATTCACATCGACAACCGCGTGGTGAAGTATCAGCCGCGCCCGCTGACCGACGAGGAGTTCGCGGGCCTGAAGACGACGCTGGCGGAAAAGAGCGGCGAGGGTTTCGCCAAGCGCGTGCGCGCGGGCAAGGATACGCTGGGAAACTTCTTCGCGGTGCGTTTGAAGTAGGTCAGAACGGTCCCGGTTCTGGTGAGGGAATCTCCGCTGTTGCGTTGTTCGCGGTCGCGACTCGGGCGTTGGCACGGCGCGCGTCGAACCAGTCGATGGCGTCGTCGAGTAAGAAGGACACCGAGAGAAAGACGAAATACGCGAGCATCCACGTTGTCAAATACATGTGGTTGGCCGAGGCTCGTCCTTCCCGCAGTCGATAGGCCATTCCCACCACCATCATGACCATGACCAGCGCCTCGGAAAGGCCATTTCTCCATTTGGACCGATCGGTCTCCGCGAGGAGAAACATCATGCCGAAAAGAGCCCAATAGTAGCGAGAAAGAACCACGATTATAAATATGAGAAAGTATCCGAGTAAGAAGGCGTCGTCGCGGTTGCGACGAATAGACGCTGCAACAAACAGAATGAAGCACGCTGTGGTAGTTGCATAGTAGAGTCCCCGCTGTTTCTCGAACGACCGGGATGTCGGGTCCTTGGCGAATCCGCGTGTCGACAGGTCGTCGGTGAACAGGTGTTTCAATCCTACCCGTTTACCGCCGAGATAGTGCTTCGCCGTGTGCTCGCGGATATCCGCAAAGAACTGCCTCCACGCGTCGAATCCAGAGGCGTTGCATGCGCCAGCGGCAAAAAATATCCCGCAGGCGAGAAAAAAGATGGCTGCCATACGAACGAACGACCATTCGATTCGGCGCGAGCGTACGCACTCGACGATCCAGACGATTCCCGGTCCGACGAGGAGGAATGCCGGGAAAATGCGTGTCACAGTCGCGTAGGCGAGCAGAACGGCGGCGGCGCCCAAGTATTTCTTTTTCCAGCAGGCAAACGCGATGACCGTCGCGGCGAACCAGTCGTAACGAATGAATCCGCCAACATGAAAAGCTGTACCACCGTACTCATTTCCCGGAAAGAGAACAAAGAAAATTGCAGAGGCGAGCGCAGTCGGCACGCCAAACACCCAACCGATCGCGACGAATGCGGCGATCTCCAGGATCAGGTCGATCGACAGAATGAAAATCCGCGGTGATTTTTTCGAGATCGGAAATGCGTTTGCAAGAGACGAACCAACCGTATTCCAAAACGGGGTACCATTGTATCCATGATCGCGCAGCACGTTGCTCCACGCCCCGGCGTCGATCCAACGGTGAAACACCTTGATATCGCCTTTAAATTGGTTCCAACGCGCAAGCGAGAACGCCTCACTCTTTTCGGATTGCGCCAACACCGCGTCGTATGGCACAACTTGGAGCGTTTCCAGATCCATGACTCTCTTGACGACGCCCAGCTTATCGTCCATCTCCCGGTCGGCGCGCAACGTGTATGTGTAGAGCCCCGTGTATCCCAGCTCGTCGAAGTACTTCGACCCCAGATAATAATGGTAGACATTCCAATATTGGACGTACTTCCCTTGAAGGAGTCGGACAGCTTGGTACTGCATCTGCACATGAAAAGCGATCAGAAGAACGAAACCCAACCCCAGAATCAAGGGTGCTTGAATGTCTTGGCGAGTCTTGGGAACCGCTTTGCCCGCCAAAACAAAGGCCATGGCGAGAATCGCCAGCACGATCTTATGGCGGTCTCTGGTTGACGATTTGTACTGCCCCTCGGGATTCCACGGCGCGGCGATCGACTTGGGAATTTCCAGTAGGAAACCCGCACCCCGCTCGCTGCGGATCATGAAAAACAGCGTGAACCCGACGACAAAGACGGCGAGCGCGATGTTAACGCCGATCAGGATTCGCGCGCGACGGACGTCCGGTCCGGGGACCGGCGACGACGGCGCGATTTCGGCCGCCACACTCGTCCGCTCTCCCTCTTGCGCATTCGCCCGCGTCTCGCCGTCCGATTCCATCACGCACTCCGCCGCCGCGCGGGGCAAAGCCGAGTGCCCGCGTGGCGCAACGTATCACATCGAATTCGATTCGCGGGACCCGTGCTTATCACAACACCCGCAACGGGACCAGAGGAGGAAGGGAGCTACCGACGAGAGTCGACGAAATCGAATTCGGGAAGCGAATCGAGTCCGTAGGCCGCGAGCGCCAGTTGATCGAGCGCCTGGAACTCCCGCGCGCGGAAGGCCGATCGAATCCGGTCCGCCAGGTCTCCCGGGATTTCCTCGGGGTTCGGCAATCGAATTCGTCGCAGATATTGCGCCTGAAAACGCAGATACCCACCGCGCATGCGCGTCGCGTAAGCCCAAACGAAAAACAGCGCGACCCGCGACGCCAGGATGCCGCCGAGCACCTCCAGATCCCACGAGTCCGAGGTAACGAAGTAGAGGTTGTGATGCGGATGAAAAGACCCGGCATCGAACGCGACCTCGTTCGCGCCCGCGATATCGGGAATCAAGAGCTTCGGACGACCGACGAGTTCGGGGTAGACGCGATCGATGGTGCGAAACCAGGCCCGCGGATTCTTCTTGGCGACATGGCGCCCGCGAATGTCGCCCGCATGGCGTGCGAAGTAGGCGCGCAGACGCGGGAAATGGTCGAGGTCGATCGCCTTGCCGAACTCATCAAACGTGTTGATGACGCATCGCCTCGCATCGCGAATCTGTCCGTGTTCGATGTCTTCGCGCATCACGAGCGGTACGAGCCGATCCGGCTCGATGTCGGCACTCGCCGGAACGATGAACAGACGGTCGTTTCCCGTGGCGACGCCGATACCTACCCGCGCGGTTTGTTCGATCGGGTCGAAGTTCCCTTCGAGACGACGTAGCGCCGCAAGCTGCACCGGCGCGCATCGAATCCACGGCTCGTCGCCTTCGAACCACGAGCCGAATCGATGGACCTCCATTCCGGGGGGAAGTGGCGACTCGATAGGGGAATTCGCGATGGCGCGGCCGGCTGCGGCGCACTCCTCGGGAGTCGCGTTCGCCATCCGCACAACGGCCACCGATTCGGACGGGCGCCTGGAGATCGCGAAGATGGAGGGGTAAGCACTGACCTGCGACTCGAACGGCGAAGCCGTGTGCAGGTCGACGTAAGTCGTCACGTGAAAGCCCGCCGCGACGATTCGCCGGAGCGGCGCGCCGTATCGATTGGTCGTCCAACGATCGGTGCAGACGTAAGACAGCGTGCCGCGAGGTGAAAGAAGCGATAGTCCCCGTTCGATGAACGCGACATAGAGATCGGCGCGATCGAACAGCGCCGAATACCGGCGGCGATACTCGGTGCGAAGCGACACGTCGAGCTGCTCGATGCGCACGTAAGGCGGATTCCCGACCACCACATCGAACGTGTCGTTGATCTGCGCGAGGAGAAAGTCTCCTTGACGAACCCAGTTCTCGACCAGTCGATCCGCCAAGGAACCATCGATTCCGAACTCGGCGAAGACCCTGCGGACAACGGCTCTGGACCTGGCGACCGATTCGGGATCGAGATCGAACGCGAGGACTCGGTCGATCAAATCGTCGTCGCTCGCGCGTCGTTCGCGCCGGCAATGCATCAGTCGGCGAACCGCGACATCCAAAAATACTCCGTGTCCGCATGAGGGTTCGAGCAATTTCATCGACAGCAGGTCGGCGTCGCTGGTGTATCCGGCGGCGTCCAACACCAGTTCGGCGACATGCGTTTTGGTCAGCACCACGCCGTGCGTCTCCCCCGACGAGCGAACGCCGACGTCGTAAGCGTCGGGTGGGAGTTCGACCGGCAATCCGAGGGATAGCTGCATGCGCCGCCTACAGGCTTTCGCAAAACGCCCGGACGTGACCGCCGAGCCCCGCCAGAAATCGTTTGATCGCCAAATCGGGCGCCGGTTCGCGGTATCGACCTGTACCGGCGTTCGCGCGACTTGCGAGGAGGAGCGCGGACCCATCGTACAGCTTTTCCGTCGTCAATTTGCGGAGAAGGAGTTCGTAGCGTCCCGAATAGGAGGCACCGCGAAAATCCGTGAAGACCGGAAAATGTGGCTCGGCCACGTCAATCGGAGCGTTCGCGGAGTCGCAGTCTTCCAGAAGCAGCAGCCAACCGACCCATGGCCGCATCCGGTCCTTTCCGAACGCGCCTTCGCGGTACGCGGTCCAGATATCGGTGGCGCTGCCCAGTGCCTCTTCCGTGCGGTTGTTGAAGTTGTTGCCGAACGAGGGACCGACCTGAGACTTGAATTCGACTGCGGCGACCAGATTCCCCGCGTGAACGACGATCAGGTCCCAGCGCTTCGTCGGTCGGAAAAAACCAGGCAGCTCTATGTTTCGCCGAAAGTAAACACTGGCCTCGGGCATGCCGTTTTTCGCCACGAGCCATTGGACCAGCTCGCAAAATCCGTCCATCTGCTTCCCGCCGGTAACCGCGGCACGGTGACCACGGTCGGAATCGGACGATTTCTGCCGATGGGCCTGCGCGTCGAGAGTGCTCCAGTAGTGTCGAACGGCTTTTCGCACCCGATCTTCATATCCCGATGGAACGAGCGTCCGCGTCATTCACGTCCTCGTATTCTCAAAATGAGTCGATCGCACAGGGGCGAGTATATCCCGCTCAAACGTCCGGATACAGCGACGCCATGCAGTCGGGGCAGATGCCGTGCGTCAGTTCCACGTCGGAGTGGTCGCGCAGGTAGTGGTCGATGCCCTGCCAGTAGCCGTCGTCGCTGCGCACCTTTTTGCACGACGCGCAGATGGGCAGCAGGCCGCGGAGCTGTTTGACGTCGGCCAGCGCCGCGTTGAGGTTGGCGATGATGATCTCTTTTTCCGCCTCGGCCCGCGTGCGCGCCTCCACCTCGCGGGTTCGCGCCTCGACCTCGACGCGCAGCGCCGCGTGCGTCGCCGCGAGCTGGTCGTGGTTCTGCCGGTGCACCCGCTGAAAACGGTGGATGGCGACCAGCGCGAGCGCCGTGTACGCCGCGTAGATGCCGAGCACCATCGCCACGATGCGCGGATCCAGAAACACGCCCGCGAGATCGAGATCGGTGCGAAAGATCGGCGCGTAGGGGACGAGGTTGCGCGCCTCGAGCGTCAGGATGGTTGCCAGGGCGACGTTGCCCGCGAGAAACAGAATCAGCGCGTGGCGATAGCGCAGAATCCACGACACGACGACAAAAACGATCAGCGCGTTGAGGAAGTGCATCGAGTTCATCGACCCGAGCATCCACGTGTGCACGAGCATCGTGGCCATGATGACTGCCGCCACGACGACCATGTGCAGATAGGTCGCCCGGCGATTGACGACCGGCGCCGGGACGTCGTCCGCCGATTCGCCATCATCCGGCTTCACGCGCGGTCGCGCGCGGCGCAGGGCGAACAGATACTGCCCGCAGACCGCGAGGCAGAATGCGTTCACGCAAAGCGACGCGAAACTCCACGAGCGCGACAGCACCGCCGACGCCGGCGACCACGCGAGAAAGTAGACCTGTCCGAGGAAATACGCGCCCATGACGACGAAGAAGAACGAAACGCCCGTGCGCGAGCGCGAAACGAACTCGTCGAAGGTCGATCCGTCGATCCGGTCGTAGTCCATCCAAATTGCCTTGCGTTCTCTTCCGAGAGGATATCGACTGGTTAACATAACTGGAGACTGATCGGAATGGACCCGCCGGACGACGTCGATCGCCCGTTCGCCGAGCGCCATCCGGGACCCGTCACTGGACTCCCCCGCCGCTTCCTGTTAGACGCACGGACCGGGGCTGATCGACGCCAATTCACTCGCGCTCGGGGGATTTCGTGATGCGTTCGCGTTTCGCGCTGATGGTTGTTTTCATCGCGTTCTTCGTCGCCGCGGCTTCAGCCGATGAAGGCATGTGGACCTTCGACAACCCGCCGCTCGACAAGATCGAAAAGGCGTACGGCGTCAAACTCACGAAAGATTGGCTCGACCACCTGCGCCTGTCGTCGGTGCGTCTTGCGGGTATCGGCTCGGCGTCGTTCGTATCGAAAGACGGCCTGATCCTCACCAACCATCATGTCGCCGCGGACTGCATCCAGCAGATTTCGTCCGAAGAAAACGACTTGATGAAAAACGGCTACGGCGCGAACGGCGAAGCGCCGCTGCGCTGCCCGGGTTCCGAGGCGCAGGTGCTGATCGAGACGCGCGACGTGACCAAGCGCGTGCAGGACGCGGTGCCCGCGGGCGCTGCGGGCGCGTCGGCGTTCGAGGCGCGCAAGGCCGAAACCGCGCGCATCGAGTCGGAGTGCGCGAACGCGACGAGCGATCTGTGCGAGGTCGTGTCGCTCCATCAGGGCGGCGAGTATTGGCTGCACATCTACAAGACGTACAAGGACGTGCGTCTCGTGTGGGCGCCCGAGGGCCAGGCGGCGATGTTCGGCGGCGACCCCGACAACTTCAACTACCCGCGTTACAGCCTCGATGCGGCGCTGATGCGCGCTTATGACGATGCGGGCAACCCCGTCACCGTGCAGCACTTTCTGCGCGTCGCGCCCGGCGCGTATCGCGATGGAGATCCGGTCTTCGTGTCGGGCCACCCGACCAGTTCCGGACGGTTCTACACATTCGCACAGCTCGAATTCCTCCGGGACTATCTGTATCCGCTGTGGCTCAAAAGCATGGAACGCAGCCGCGACGTGTTCCGCGAATACGCCAAGGGCGGTGAGGAGCAGAAGCGCCGCGCGCTCTTCGAGATCGGCATGGACGAGAACTTCATCAAGGTCGCCATCGGCTACATGGCCGGGCTTCGCGACGCGGACCTGATGAAGCGCGCGAAGGACGCCGAGGACGACCTGCGCGCGAAGGTCGCCGCCGACGCGACGCTCGCCGCCCAGATCGGCGACCCGTGGGCCGAGATCGCCAAGGCGCAGGAGCTGCACCGCGCGTACTACCAGCGTTTTCGCTACGTGCGGATGCGCGGCAGTGACGCATTCGACAAGGCGCGGCAGATCGTGCTGCTGACGGCGGAGCTGAAGAAACCCAATGAGGAGCGTTTCGAGGAATTCCGCGATTCGGCGCTCCCGAGCCTCTATCCGCGCCTATATTCCAAAGCCCCGCTCTACGCCGACATGGAAGAGGTGGTCCTCGCCGACCGGCTCGCGCAGCTTGCCGAGAATCTGGGCGCGGACGACCCGGTCGTGAAGGCGGCGCTCGGCGGACGCACGCCCGACAAGGTCGCCCGCGAGGCGATCGCGAAGACGAAGATCTTCGACGCCGACGCGCGGAAGGCCCTGGTGGAAAAAGGCCGCGCGGCGGTGGAGAAGTCGAAAGATCCTCTGATCCGTCTCGCGCTGGCGCTCGAGCCCGAATACCGCGCGCTTCGGACCCGATACGAGCACGAAGTGGAAGAGGTCGAGGCGCAGGCCGGCGACCGCATCGCGCGCGCGCGTTTCGCGATCCGCGGGCGCGAGATCTACCCCGATACGACGTTCACGCTGCGCCTGTCGTACGGCCGCGTCGCGGGTTATGAGGACCACGGCTACATGAACGGCGCGCGCACCACGTTCTACGGCCTGTTCGAGCGCGCCGAGAGCTTCGGCAACAAGCCGCCCTACGACGTCGCGCCGGGTTTCGACAAGGCGCGCGGGCTGCTCGACCTTTCGACCACCTACAACTTCGTTGCTACGCTCGACACGTTCCCCGGCAACTCGGGCAGCCCCATCGTCAACGGCTCGGGCGACTTGGTAGGTCTGCTCTTCGACGGAAACCTGCCGGGTCTCGCGATCCAATTCGTGTACGACGAGACGTCGGCGCGGTCGATCGCGGTCGATGTCGAGGCCGTGCTCGAAGCCCTGCGTGTGGTGTACGGGCGCGGCGATCTTGCGCGCGAGATGCTGGAGGGTTCGGCGAAGGAGTGAGCGACGCCGCCGGTCGGCGTCACTCTCCGTAGATCTTGTCCCAGATGTCGAAGACGCGCGGGTGGCGCGCTCCGAGCGTTTCGCCGAGGTCGGATTCGTTCCACGCGAGCGGATAGTAGGGGCGCGGCAGCAGCGCGGGACGCGTGAGTTTGCGGCGCTGCTCGTCCAGTTCCGGCGCGCACTCGTCGGTATGGAAGAACATCCACTCGCGGCGCGACCGGTCGTCGAGGCAACCGATCGCCGCCGCCTCGGCCTTTGCCTTGGGAAAGCGCGCGTACCAGCGCGCGTCGACGGGCACGTGAACGAATCGCGCCGAACCGACGGCGATCTCGATCGCCGCGACGCACACCGCCAGCACGGCCCAGCGGCGCGGATCGCGTCGCCCGGCGGAGATAGACCCGAGCCCCGCCGCCGCGAACACGCCGATGGGCACAATCGCCAGCGCGCCAAAGGTGTTCTTGGGCTCCTCCCAGTTTTCCTGAAAGAGGAATAGCCCGAGCCAGCACGCGAGCCACAGCGCCATCGCAGCGCGGATCGACGGCGTGAATCCCGCTTCGCCCTCTCGGCGACGCGCGAACGCGCCCATCAGCGCGAGGCCCAGTGCGAGGCCGCCGAAACAGATGTGCAATGTGAGCGGGAGCGTCAGGTACGTTGGGAACGGATAGTGCGGCGTGCGCACAAGGGTGTCGTGAAAGGGCCAGTTGAACAGGCCGTTGAGCTCGAAGTGAAATCCGAAAATCTCGTGGGGGAAGGTGGGCCGCCAGCCGTCGAACTCGGAGAACTGCGACGCGTGGATGAGCGCGCGACCGAAGGCGAAGCGATTCCAGGCGAGATACGGCGCGATGGTGGCGAGCGCGCCCGCGCCGAAGAGCGCGAGCGCCCGCGCGCGCCCGAACCGCGCGGCGATGAGTACGACCAGGGCCGGGGCGAGCACGATCGCCTCGTTCTTGATGCCGCCGAGCGCGCCGTACACGAGCCCCGCGATGAGCCATCGCGGCCGATCGTCCACCAGCAGGACGGCGAGCGCGAGGGCGATTGGCACGGCGACGAAGTTGGCGTTGAGCCGGTTCATGAGCAGTATGTAGGGGTTGAAACCGACGAGGAGCGCGAGCATCGCAGCCTGCGCCTCGCCGATGCCTCCCGCCCCCTCGCGCGCGAAGATCCGTCGCCCCAGCGCCCACGCGAACGCGACCGTCATCGCGCCGAGCAGCGCGTAAAGCGCGCGGAACCCCGCCATGCCGAACGCGAGATACGCTGGCGCGAAGGTGACCCCCGCGCCGATGCGCTGATCCTTCGAGATCACACCGAAGTCGTCCGGCGCGAGCAGATCGTCGGGCAGTTCGCCGCGCAGATTCTGTCGATACGCCGCGTTGCCTTGCTCGTCGACGATCACACCGGGCTCGCCCGCGAGAAAGGTGGCGGGCAGGACGATGTAGGTGTCCCAGTAATCGCGCGGCGCGCCCTCGAAGTTCCCCCAGTACACGGCGAACGCCAGAACGAGCGCCAGGCCGAGTGCCGCATGTCGCGCGCGATCGGTCATGCGGCGAACTCCCACACGTCGTCGCCGAGCACCAGCGCGTCGAGCCGCCACTCGCGCGCGCGGGCCAGCGCGTCGCGAGCGTTCATGACGATCGGCTCGGAATGGCGGTTGAAACTCGTGTTGATGACGACCGACGGCTCGCCGGGTCGCGCGAGCGCGTCGAGCAGCGCGTGCAGGAGCGGACTCTCGTCGGGCTCGACGGCCTGCGCGCGCATCGAGCCGTCGGCGTGCACAGCAACGGGGTAGCGGCGCGCGATGTCGGGCGATGCGGCGTCCGCCGTGACGGCCATGCGCGAAAACGCTACGTGCATCGGCCCAAGCGCGATCGCCGAAAAGTCGCGCGCGCGGATCGCCGGGGCGAAGGGCATGATCGCGGGCCGCCCGAGCGCGCGACCAAGCCGTGCGGCGACGTCGGGCCGCGATGCCGAGAACACGAGCGAACGGTGGCCCAGCGCGCGCGGGCCGAACTCCATGCGTCCCCGCACGAGGCCGATCACGCCGCCGCGCGCGACGATTGCCGCGAGCGCCTGAATCGCTTCGGCGTCGAGCTTGCGAACGCGCGCGCCTTCGCGCATCGCCGGCGAAACCGGTTCGGGTTCCGGGCCGAGAAAGATCGGCATGCGCTCGGCCGCACCTTTCGGTGACACGGCCCACGCCGCGCCGACGCACAGTCCGCCATCGCCCATGTGCGGGAAGACATCGAGGTCCACCGCGCCGCAGCGTTCGGCGACGATCTGATTGAGACGCACGTTGGCGAAGAGCCCGCCCGCGAGGACGAGCCGCCGCGCGTCCGTTCGCGCGATCCCGTGCGCGACGGCGTCCGACACGGCGTCTTCGACAGCGCGCTGCGTCGCCGCGGCGACATCCTCGGGCGGCCAGTGGCGAAACGTCGCGTCGAGGCGCGCGGGCGAGGTCGGCGGCCCGGTGAGCACGCGGCCCTTCGACGCGCGGATCAGCGTGCGCGCGCGATGCGGATCGCGCTCGCGATCGCCCGTCGCCGCAAGGCCGCAGACCTTGCCCTCCTCGCCCTCGGCGAATCCCAGATGCGCCGTCACGCGACCGAAGAGCAGTGCGGCGGAATCGGGGTAGGGCGTGCGGTCGAGTTCCACGAGCGATCCGCCGGCCCACCGCGAAACCGTCGCGCTCGCGCCGTCGCCGAATGCGTCCATGGTGACGACGAGCGCGTCGTCAAAGGGGCACGCGCGCGCGGCGGCCAGCGCGTGGGCTCGGTGGTGATCGACCAGTTCGGGCGGCGCGGCGATCCCGATGGCGCGCAGCCTCGATGCGAGCACGCGGCGCGAAAGGGCGGCGTCCGCACGGGCGAGCGCCGGATCGTTCGCCACGAAGTTCTGCGCCCACGCGACGGCGCGATTCGCCGCGCGATCCGCCGGGCGGTTGGGATCGGTCGTGCGATAGATCGGCGACGCGAGTCGAAACGCGGCGCGGCCCGCGACCTCGGCAACGCCGACGCGGTCGATCTCGCTCGCGCGCACCCCGGCAAGCGAAAGCACCGATTCGATCGCGCGCATGGGGAACCCCGGCTGGCGTTTGATGCGCGTGAAGCGCTCCTCGCTCGCGGCGGCGACGATGCGCCCGTCGATGGCGATCGCCGCCCCGGCGTCGTGGCCGTCGCAGATGCCCAGCGCGATCACGCGCGCCCCCGGCGGCCGATCGCGACGATCCCCGGCGCGCCCATCGCAAGGCCGAGCGGGATCAGCACGTGCGCGCCCATCACGGTTCCGAAAACCATCGCGACGCCGAAGGCGACCGGCGGCAGGAAAACGACGGAAAAGAAAACGGCCCATCCCAGCGTGCGCGCGCACAGGGCGCTGCCCGTCACGCGCTGCGCGGGCCACAGTCCCGGCAGGACGAAGAGGATCGGCGAGGCGAGAATCCACACGAATGTCGTCACGAACGCACCGGCCCTTGCTCCACGAGGTGACGAAGGATGACGTGGGCTCTGGTTTCGAGGGCGAATGTATTGGATAAATGACGGGTCGAAAAGCGGGAGGCGGATTGATCGGGCCCGACATCAGAACCCGGCGCATCGTGCTGTGCGTGCCGCATTATGCGAAACGCATCAGCCGCGTCGCGCAATCGACGGTCGGGCCGCCGCTCGGCCTCGCCTACATCGCCGCGGTCGCCCGTGGGCGCGGGTTCGACGTGTCGATCCTCGACGCGAACGCGCTGGGGCTTTCGGACGAGGACGCCGCGCGGCGCATCGCCGAAGCGCACCCTGCGGTTGCGGGGTTCACCGCGGTCACGCCCACGGTGGATCAGTGCTCGCGCATCGCGGCGCGCGTGCGCGAACTCGCGCCCGAGACGACGCTCGTGCTCGGCGGTACGCACGCCACCGCCGCCGCCGAACCTACCGCGCGCAAATATCCGCACTGGGATCTCATCGTGCGCCGCGAGGCCGACACCCGCTTTGCCGACCTGCTCGAAGGGCTCGCCGCGGGCCGCGCGCCGGGCGATTTCGAAGGCGTGACGTTTCGCGACGAACGCGGCGGGATCGTCTCGACGCCCGACCCGGCGGCGATGGTGGATCTGGGCGCGCTGCCGTTTCCCGCGCGCGACCTGCTGCCGATGGACCGCTACACGGGACCCGACGGCGACCGCGTGACGACCATGATCGCCACGCGCGGCTGCCCGGCGAGCTGCTCGTACTGCTACGTGCCCAATGCGTTTTCCAAAAAGATGCGCATCCGCGACGCCGCGAGCGTGGCGGACGAGATCGAGCTGTGCCGCCGCGACTTCGCCACGCGAAACGTGAACTTCATCGACGACACCTTCACCACCGACAAGGCGTGGGTACACGGGCTGTGCGACACGTTCATCCGCCGCGGCCTGCCAGGGCAGGTGCGCTGGCTGTGCCTGACGCGCGTGGACATGGTGGACGAGGAGCTTTTGCGCGCGATGAAAGCGGCGGGGTGTTTCAAGATCGAGTTCGGCATCGAGTCGGGCGACGACGAGGTGCTGGAAGCGGTGGACAAGAAGATGCGGGCGCGGCAGATCGTCGAGGGCTTTCGCCTCGCCCGGCGCGTCGGACTCGAAACGCTCGGCTTCGTCATTCTCTTTCCGCCGCAGGAGACCGCCGAGTCGCTGCGTCGAACGCATCGTTTCATCTTCGAGGCCGATCCCGACACGATCCAGGTGTCGTTCTGCACGCCGTACCCGGGCACGACCCTGGAGCGCCGGATGCGCGAGGCGGGAATCCGGGTCGACGACGACTGGAGCCGCTACGTCTTCCTCACGACGCCGACGATCGACCACCCGCGCTTCACGCGCGACGAGATGGCGACGTGGCAGAAGCGCATCCTGCGTTCGTTCTATTTTCGGCCGAAGACCGTCTGGCGCTTTCTCGCCTCGACGTGGCGCAAGGGCGGCTGGGGCGCCTTCGCGCGCAGCGCCGCCGCCGGAGCCCGCGCGCTCTTGACAAGCTGAGAAGCGCCGCCGAATCATGCCCCGCTCGCGATGATCCCAAACCGATCCGCATGACGGGGCCCATGAACTCTTCCGCCGACGTATCCGCGCACATCGATTGGCTCGTGCGCGGCCCCATCCGCCGGGCCGACGGCCTGCTGGCCGCGTGGGTCGAAGACGGGCGGCCGGTGTATTCCTACGAAGAAGCGTCGGCGTTTTTCGTGTCGCTTTGCGCGTGGTGGTATCGACGCACCGGCGACGCGTCGCTGGGCGACGAGGCGCGGCGCACGCTGTGGACCCTCGCGTCGGCGGCGAACAACCACGGTGGCCTCGGCCGCGATGGACACGTGTATCTGTTCGACACGCTCGTCGGGCTGCGCGCGGCGCGCGACTTCGCGGCGGCTTTTGGCGAGGACGGGCTGTCGGCGGCGTTCGCGCGCAAATGCCGCGAGACGGCGATCGCCCTCGCGCGCGAGCGGCGCGCGCTGCGCGGCGGGGCCGGATCGCGTCCCGAACGCTGGTCGGCGACGATGAATGTCCACCACCTCAAGGTGCTGCCCTTGCTACTCGATGCCGACGACGAGGCGCAGATCTCGGGGCTCTTCGACGTCATCGCGCACCGGTTTTCGGATCGCCCCAGCGGGTGGTTCTGCGTGGATGCCGAACACACGCGCATCTACACGCATGCCCACGCCTACGCGGTCGAGGGCATCATCGCCATCGCGTCACGCACGGGCACCTGGCGCGACTCGCTGCCCTTTCCCGCGGTCGAGGCGCTCGCCCGCGTGCAGCGGCGCGACGGCGCTCTGCCCCGCCACGTGCGTCGCACGGACGACGACGAAGGCTCGCGCGAGGCCGCCGCGCTCGACGCCACCGCCCAGGCCGCGCGTATCTGGCAGTGCGTGGACGAGACGCACTACGCCGAGCAGATCGCGTCGGCGCTCGCGTACCTGCGTCGGCGCGCGAATCCGAACGGCGGATTCCCCTACGCCGACGACGTGCCGCACCTGAACTCGTGGACCACCATCTTCGCCGTTCAGGCCCTCGCCTGGGGCGAGGGGCCGGGCGAAAGCGAGTTCCTGATCTGATGCGCTACACGATCCTCATTCCCTGCCACAACGAGGCGGGCTCGCTGCGAGCGGTCCTCGAGCGCGTGCGCGCCGACTTCCCGGACGAAGAATGTCTCGTCGTGGACGACGGCTCGACCGACGGCACCGGCGACGTCGCCGCGTCGGTTCCCGGCGTGCGGGTGCATCGGCTCGAACCCAATCGGGGCAAGGGCGTCGCGCTGCGCACGGGGTTTTCGCTCGCGGGCGGCGACGCGATTTTGATGATCGACGGCGACGGACAGGACGACCCGGGCGAGGTGCGCCTGCTCGCCGCCGCGATCGAGCAAGGCGCGGATTTCGCGAACGGCTCGAAGTTCATCGGCACGCTGGAGCCGGGCGCGATCTCGACGCCCAACTACTTCGGCAACCGCTTCATGAGCGGACTCATCAATCTGCTCTTTCGCGCCCGCGTTTCCGATTCGCAGTCGGGCTTTCGCGCCGTGCGCACCGATCTGGTCCGCGCGATGAACCTGCGCTCGGTGCAGTACGAGATCGAGACCGAGATGCTGTGTCAGGCGATCAAACG
>CAZPJD010000131.1:0-4275 GCA_964586775.1 uncultured bacterium
CACGGCATCCTGGTGCAGCTACCGCTGCCCAAGCACATCGACGAGGGCAAGGTGATCGCCGCGATCGATCCCGACAAGGATGTGGACGGATTCCATCCGGTCAACGTCGGCCGACTCGTCGTGGGCGCGCCGGGCTTCGCGCCCTGCACCCCCGCGGGCATTCAGGAGATGATCGTGCGCAGCGGCGCCGAAACGCGCGGCGCCGAGGTCGTGGTCGTCGGGCGCAGCAACATCGTCGGCAAGCCGATCGCCATCATGCTCATGCAAAAGGCGCCGGGCGCGGACGCGACCGTGACCGTGGTGCACACCCGCTCGCGCGACATGGCGACGCACACGCGGCGGGCCGACATTTTGATCGTCGCGGCGGGCGTCGCCCGGGCGGTGACCGCCGACATGGTGAAGCCCGGCGCGGTGGTCATCGACGTGGGCGTCAACCGCATCGGCACGACCGAATCGGGCAAGGCGAAGCTGTGCGGCGACGTGGACTTCGACGCCGTGAAAGAGATCGCGTCGGCGATCACGCCGGTGCCCGGCGGCGTCGGCCCGATGACGATCACCATGCTCATGAAAAACACGCTCATCGCGGCGCGCCGCGCGGCCGGCGTGGTGAAGTGACCGCGCGCTCGATCTGGATTGCGGGCGCGGTGCTGGGCGGGCTCGGCGTCGCACTGGGAGCCTTCGGCGCGCACGGGCTCAAGAAAATCGCCACGGCCGAGATGCTTCAAATCTGGGAGACGGCCGTCCGCTACCACATGTATCACGCGCTCGCGCTCGTCGGACTCGGGCTTTTCGTCGATCGACACCCGGGCGGCCCAGCGGGCGTCGCGGCGGCGCTGTGGATCGTGGGCGTCGCGATCTTTTCGGGCACGCTCTACGCGATGACGCTCACGGGCGCGCGCTGACTCGGCGCGATCACGCCCATCGGTGGCGTCGGCCTCATCGCCGGCTGGGTCGCGTTCGCGCTGGCCGTCGTTCGGCTGCGCTGAATCACCTCGGGCACCACAGACCGATCGGATTTCGCGTCTTCGGCGGCCATCAAATGCCGCGAGACCGACGCCTGCGCAAGCCCGCCCGCCGCGAAATTTTGACGATAACCCGCGATTATCTTGCGAAAAACCGCTTGCGGACCTAAACTTTATTCTTTCCGGGCAATGCGGCTTTGGGTGCTCATTCGAGCCCGCGTCGCATCGCCCGTTTTGATCGTGTTTCCGGGTCGCGCCGCCTTGTTGAAGGCTCGCAACACATCGGTTCCCGAGCGGAAGTTCGGGTGGAGGACGACATGACCGCGCGCGGGAAAGTTCAACTGACCATTCGGGGCAAAGCCTACGAGCTGCCCCTGCTGGTGGGGACCGAGGGCGAGCTCGCCATCGATGTGTCCACCCTTCGCTCCAAGACCGGCGCGATTACGCTCGACGACGGATACGCGAACACCGGCTCGTGCAAGAGCGAGATCACGTACATCGACGGTGAGGCGGGCATCCTGCGTTATCGCGGTTACCCCATCGAACAGCTCGCCGAAAAGTCGAGCTTCCTCGAGGTCGCCTACCTGTTGATCTGGGGCGAGCTGCCGACCGAGGCGCAGCTCTCGGAGTTTCAGGACCGCCTGACGCGCCACACGTTGATCCACGAGGCCATGCGGCGCTTTTTCGAGGCGTTTCCGCCCGATGCGCACCCGATGGCGATCCTGTCGTCGGTCGTGTGCGGGCTTTCGACCTTCTATCCGCAGTCGAACAACATCTTCAACGAGGACGACGTCAACATCTCGATCATCCGCATCCTCGCCAAGCTGCCGACGATCGCGGCGTTTTCGTACAAGAAGTCACTGGGCCACCCGCTGATCTACCCCAGCAACCAGCACACCTACATGGGCAATTTCCTGCGCATGATGTTCGCGTTTCCGACCGAGAACTACGAGGTCGATCCCGAGATCGCGCGCACGCTCGACGTCATGATGATCCTTCACGCCGACCACGAGCAGAACTGCTCGACCTCGACCGTGCGCATGGTCGGCAGCTCCGAGGCCAACCTCTACGCCGCGATCTCAACGGCCATCAACGCCCTCTGGGGTCCGCTGCACGGCGGCGCGAACCAGAAGGTGCTGGAGATGCTCTCGGCGATCCACGCCGAGGGCGGCAACGTCAAGCGCTTCATCGACCGCGTGAAGAAAAAGGACGAGCGCGTGCGCCTGATGGGCTTTGGCCACCGGGTCTACAAGAACTACGACCCGCGCGCGACGATCATCAAGAACCACTGCGACATCGTGCTCAGCAAGCTCAAAAAGAAGGACCCGCTGCTCGACATCGCCAAGAAGCTCGAGGAGATCGCCCTGGGCGACGAGTACTTCGTCGAACGTAAGCTCTACCCCAACGTCGATTTCTATTCGGGAATCATCTACCGGGGTCTCGGGTTCCCCACCAACATGTTCACGGTGCTCTTCGCCATGGGTCGTCTGCCGGGCTGGATCGCGCAGTGGAAGGAGATGATCGGCGAGGGCTCGCGCATCAGTCGTCCGCGCCAGATCTACGTCGGCAAGAAGATGCGCGATTTCGTGCCGCTCTCGCACCGCAAAGAATCGCCGCACTCGCCGCACCTGCCCGAAAACGGGTTGAAGTGACGCGCGGCGCGCGTCCGCAATCATCGCGGGTATGACGATCCATCTCGTCGAACACTGCCTGTTCCGCCACGCCGCCGACCCGGTCGCAAAAGACCGGGTCGCGCTCGTTTTTGCCGGCGAGGATGGCGTGGACGAGGAGTGGACCTACGCGCGAATCGCCGACGCGGTGCGACGTTTCGCGTGGGCTCTCGTGGGCATCGACCTCGCGCGCGGCGAGCGGCTGCTCGTGCGTCTCGACAATTCCACCGATTACGCCATCGCGTTTTTCGGTGCGTGCGCTGCGGGGCTGGTTCCGATTCCCGCGAGCCCGCAACTGACCGATGAAGAGGTCCGCTTCCTGCTGGCCGACAGCGGCGCGGCGGCCATCGTGGTGGCGGCCGAGTGGGCGACGCGGCTCGGCTCGGATACTCCTTCCGGCCTTCGTCACGTCGTCGTCGCTTCGCCCAAGGGGCCATCGACGCTCGTCGAAGAAACCCCGCCCGTCCCCGCGCCGAAGCGGCACGACTTCCACGCGATCATGCGCGACGCGGTTCCCACCAAGCTGCCCGATGTGAGCGGCGACGATCCCGCGTACCTGATTTACACGAGCGGCACGTCGAGCCGCCCCAAGGGCGTGCTGCATGCGCATCGGTCGATTCTGGGCAGGGCCTTCGTCGTGCGCGAATGGGAAACGCTCGAACCCACGGACCGCGTCTTCCACGCGGGGGCTCTCAACTGGACCTACACCCTCGGCGTCGGGCTGATGGACCCGTGGAGCGTCGGCGCGACGTCGATCCTCTACGCCGGACCGCGCCGGCCGCAGGCGTGGCTGCCGATCATCGAACGCCTTTGCATCACCGTCTTCGCCGCGGTGCCGACCGTGTTCCGCCAGATCCTCAAGTACGTCGAGGTCGAAGACTTCGACCTTTCCGCTCTGCGCCACGCCCTGACCGCGGGTGAGACGCTGCTGCCGCAAACGTATCGCGAGTGGGTGCGTCGCACGGGAAAGGACCTGTACGAGGCGCTCGGCATGAGCGAGATCTCGACCTACATCAGCTTCCGCCCCGGCATGGAGGTCAAGCCCGGCGCGTGCGGCGTGCCGCAGGCCGGTCGCCCGATTCGCCTCGTCGCGCTCGATTCGCTGGACGACGCGCCCGCGGGCGCGGTCGGGCGCATCGCCGTGCATCGGTCGGACCCGGGGTTGATGCTCCGCTATTGGAATCGCCCCGAGGAAGATCATGCGGTCTTTCAGGGCGATTGGTTCATCGGCGGCGACACGGCGCACGCCGACGACGATGGCGTCTGGTGGTTCGACGGACGCAACGACGACGTCATGACGAGCTTCGGCTACCGCGTGAGCCCGCAGGAAATCGAATCCGTGCTCTCCACGCACCGAGCCGTCGCCGAATGCGCGGTGACGATGGTGCCGACCGGCGAGGCGGGGGTGGAGCTGATCGCGGCGTTCGTGAAAGCGCGCGAGAGCGCGGCGCTCGATGTCGCGTCGCTCGAACGCCACGCGCACCGGCAGCTCGCCGCGTACAAGTGCCCGAAGGTGTTCTACGCGGTGGACGACATCCCGCGCACGCCCAGCGGCAAAGTCCTTCGCCGCGAACTGTCGCCCGATGGTGCGACGCGACTCTCGCCATAACAATTAAAAAACAACGCCGCCGCCGGTCACGTGG
>CAZPJD010000132.1:0-55592 GCA_964586775.1 uncultured bacterium
TCAGCCTGATGGAGGAGTACCGACGATTTGTGTGACGCTGATGAACCGCCGTATACGGAACCGTACGTACGGTGGTGTGGGAGGACGGCGGGGGCAACCCCGCCTCCTACCTGATCGCTCGATTTTTTGGGTGCGAGAATCAATACCCGACGAGGAATGGCAATTTGGATCACGCGAACACGAATTTGCGCGAGAGTTTTTCCATTCACGCGTCCATTCACTTCGTAGCGCATGCTCCCGGCGGTCGCTGCGTACTCTCGTTTTGCGACATCGAATCTTTCCGCAACTCGCCTAGGGGTAACCGTCTTTTTCTCCGAATCCGGCTTGTCGGAACCGCGCCTTTCCCGTAAACCTGACGCACTTTTTCGGGACGTGAGGACGGCGTGGGCGAACCCGACAAACCGAAGAAACCGCCACGGCGGCGCGAACTGGATCTGCTGCGCGGTGCGGCGCTCGTGGTCATGATCGTCGGCCATCCCATCCGCGCCGACATCCACCGACCGGGCATGGACCTGTTCCGGCAGTTCATGAACTACTACGGCGAGCTGTTCTCGGCGTTTTTCATGTTCATGTCGGCCATCAACGTCACGAATTTCATGGAATCGGCGAAACGCGACGCGCGGCTCGACTCCACAAAATTCTACCTGCGCAGCTCGGTGGCGCTCTTCGCGATGGGCACGTCGTACAACCTGTGCGTCGGCACGCTGCCCGTGATCGACATCATTCAGGCGGTCGCGCTCGGCACGCTCTTCGTCTATCTGCTGCTCTCGTGGCGCGTGCCCACGTGGGGCTTCGGCCTTGTGACCGCTGCGTTCTGGGGATTCGGCCTCTACGCCATCAGCCCGAGCCCGGTCACCGACGAGACCCTCGCGAGCCTTGCGCCCTTCGGCTACCTTTTCAAGCTCTTCGGGCCGATCCCGTGGTTCGGCTTCTTCACATACGGCATCTTCGTCGATCGCATCCCGCGCGGGCGCTGGGAACTGGCGTCGCTGCCCGTCTTTCTCGCGATCTTCATCGCGGGCCACTTCATGCCGATGCAGACGGGGACCATGCCCGCGGTGGCGCTGCTCAAGGCGAACCTGCGTTACTTCTTCCTCACGGCGGGGCTCTTCCCGCTGCTGCATCTCGCCACGCGGCGGTGGTATCGCGGCGGCGAGGAAGTCCGCGATCTGCTGACCCGGCTGCGCATTGGCGGCGATGCGCTGCGCGAACGCGTGACGCGGTTCGTCGCACGGCTCGGCGCGATGTTCGAGTTTTGGGGCGTCGAGAGCCTGATCTTCCTGATTTTCCACTGGGCGATCATCGACCTGCTCAAGCCGTGGATGATCGTGTGGACCGCGAAGGGGCACGAGACCTTCGGCGTGTGGAGCGTCGGTATCGCCACGCTCGTCATCATGGCACGGCTCGTCGGCCCCATCGCCGCCAAGCGCGACGCCTGGCTGCGCGATCCGACCTTCCCGCGCAGGGCGTGGCGCGTCTTCATCGCGTCGGGCGCGACGTGGGTCATCGTCTCGATGATGCTGCTGGGCGTCGCGGCGCGCGCGAAGGGCCTCGCCGACGGCTTCGACGCGAGCAAGGGCCTCGCGGGGGTCGATCCCGCGCTCATGCGCCAGGGCGCGGCGGCGGTGATCCTGCTGTTCGTGCGCAAGGTCTGCTCGTACGGCATGGGCTTCACGTTCTGCTTCCTGTATCCGCACGTGCGCACGAAGATCCGCGACCGCTGTCGGCGGCCCGCCGAAGCCGTCGCATGAGCGAGCCCAAGCCCGCACGGCGCGTCGAACTCGACTTTTTGCGCGGGCTCGCGCTCATCGTCATGGCGGTCGGGCACCCGATTCGCGCGAACATCTTCGAGGGGCCGATCGACATCGATTTCGTGCGCCTCGTCATGAATCGCTACGGCGAGCTGTTCTCGGGCCTGTTCATGTTCATCAGCGGCATCAACGTCCAGAATTTTCTGACGAGCGCCGCGCGCAATCCGAATTTCGATGCCACGGGCTTCTACCTCAAAAGCTCCCTCGCGCTGTTTGTGCTCGGGTGGACCTACAACCTGCAGGTTCAGACGGCCATGTTCATGGACATCATCCAGTGCATGGCGCTCGGCACTCTCGTCGCTTACCTGATGCTGAAGTTTCGCGTGCCGACGTGGGCGATGGTGCTGTTCGTCGCGGCGCTGCTGGTCGCCGCCCTCG
Source organism: uncultured bacterium (assembly GCA_964586775.1). GTDB lineage: Bacteria > Lernaellota > Lernaellaia > JACKCT01 > JACKCT01 > JADLEX01. The sequence continues at coordinate 2,190 of CAZPJD010000132.1, forward strand.
TCATCGTGGGGCCGGGGCCGGTTACGCACGAGACGATGCAGCGGGTGCGCCCGTATCGGTATTGGATCGCGATGTTCGGCCCCGTGCCGTGGCTCGCTTATTACGTGTACGGCCTCGTCATCGACCGCGTCGCGAGCCGGCGCGGGCAGGATGTGCTTCTGTATGGCGGCATCGCCGTCTTTGCGCTCGGCCACGCGCTGCCCGAACTGCGCGGCACCGAGCCCGCCGTGCACCTGCTCAAGGTCAACGCGCGGTTCGTCGTCATGTCGCTCGGGCTTTTTCCCGCGGCGCTTGTCGCCTGTCGTCGCTGGTATCGCGGGCGATCGAAGATCGGCCAAGCCATCGAATACTGGGGCGTCGAGAGCCTCGTATTTCTCGTCTTTCACTGGATCTGGATCTTCTACCTGTTCTACCCGCAACTGCACGTGCAACGGATAGCGGGCGAGGGCGCGGCGGTGTGGTTCACCGGCCTTCTGACGCTCGCGATCATGGCGGCGACGGTACGCCCCATCGCGGCGATTCGAGACCGTTGGCTGCGTTCGCCGAATTTCGGCAAGCGGGCGTGGGCGGTGCTGGGCTTTGCGATGCTCGGCTGGCTGCTCGCCACGGGGCGCGTGGCGGGCCTCGCGGCAAAGCGGCACCTGAGCATGGAGGACCTTGCGACGACCACACCGTCGCTCGATCCCATCTACGTCGCCTACGTGGTTCGGCAGAACTTCGCGTTTCTCGCCGCCGCCACATTCTGCTTTTTGTATCCGTGGATTCGCACGCGGCTACGCGAATCATCCATGCGCGCCGCGTCGCCGACTTGATTTGGCGCGCGCAATCGCGTTACGTTGGCTTCAATGATTATTTTGATGTCGCGGCGTGATCCCTGGCGTGTGTTCTCGATGGCCTTCGCCATCGGGTTTCTTCAGGCATTCGTCGCGTATTTTCTTCGGCTCGTGATCTATGACGACGCCTATATCACCTACCGATATGCGCGAAACTGGGCCGAAGGGCTCGGCCCTGTCTTCAATGCCGGCGACCGCGTCGAGGGCTGCACCACCTTCCTGCAAATGGCACTGCTCGTCCCCGCGGATCGGCTGAACATCGACCCGCGCTTCGCGTCGCTCGTCATTTCGATCGCGGCGCTGGCGATGGTGTCAACGTGGTCCGCGGTTTGGATCGCCCGGCGAATGCCCGACGACAAGCCGGGCGTGTGGCCGCGTTTCGCCTTCTGGCTGACGCTCACCAATCCCGGCCTGATGTACTGGGCCGTCTCCGGCATGGAGACGATGTGGTTTGTCGCGGCGGTCTTCGCGGCGACGATGACCGCCGCGTGGGAGATGGAAGACGAGCGCACGCCGTGGCGCTCGGGGCTGCTCGCCGCCGTGGCCGCTCTCATCCGCCCCGATGGCGCGGTGCTGGTCGCCGCGCTCGCCGCCGCGTGGTGGATCCTCGTGCCCACGCGTCGGCCGCGCGCGTTCGTCATCGCGACGATAGGCGCACTCGCCATCGGCGCGCTCACGACGTGGCGGCTCTCGTATTACGGCGACCCGGTGCCCAATACGTTTTTCGCCAAGGTGGGCGCTTCCAACGTCCACCACTGGGCGCGCGGGTTGTGGTACGTCGTGCGCGCGGTCTTTTCCGCCGTGATCCCCATCCCGCTCATCTGGCTCGCGTGGCGGCGTGGAAAGACCAATGTGCGTTGGTCGCGCTTCGAAAAGCTGCTCATGATCGTGATCGCGGGTCAGGCGGCGCAGACGATTTGGACCGGCGGCGATTACATGGGCTTCTACCGCTTTCTCGCGCCCGTCTGGCCGCTTGCGCTCCTGCTGATGTGGAGCGTCGCGACCGCGCCGCACGAGCCGGGCGCGGATGCGCCATCGGCTTATTGGCGACTCGACCTGCGCGCGCGCAAGTGGGTGACGCTCATCGCGGCGCTGCAACTGCTCAACATCTTCGTCGACATGAACGGCCTGAAGGTGATGATCGGGCAGGGCCTGACGCGCCAGTGGGAGGCGCAGGCGCGTGTGATGCGCCGGATCATTCCGGCGGGAACGCTTGTCGCCGACACGGCGATCGGCGCCAGCGGCTACCTGACGAATCTGCCGATGATCGACATGATGGGCCTCACCGACCGCACGATTGCACGCACGAAAATGCCGATGGGAAAGCTCTATCCCGGGCACGAGCGATTCAATTCGGCGTATGTGCTCTCGCGAAAACCGGCGTTCATCCTCATCTGCACGAAGGTCGGTACGACGCCGATGCCGAAATGCCCTTACGACGACGAGGGTTTCGCCTCGATGCCCGCGCGCACCGACATGATGAAGACGCCCGATTTCCAGCGGGATTACGTGTACGCGAGTCACCCGTATCGGGACGAGTTCATCGGCATCTACATGCGGCGGGACCTGATGGGCGCGCCGGGATTCGAACGGTGGTTCGTCGCCCCAGGCGCCTCGGCAGGCTCAATTCCAACCGGGCCGAAGTGAAAAACCCGCCGACGAACCGGCGGGTTTTCACCGTGCTTGGCTGGATCAGAAAGCGTCGACGATTTGGGCGTTCGCGAGCATGTCGTCGATGGTCGATTCATCCATGGCGGGAGAGGCGAAATCGAACGTCTCAGACGGCATGGTGATCGCGGGTTCGAAGCCGTTCTCCCACGCGAGCACCTCATCGTCCCGCTCCACGGAGAAATAGCCGGTCATGTTGTATGCGGGGATGCCGGCCAGCGCGATCGTCAGCGTCACCGTACCGCTATACGTGTCCATCAACCAGTCAGCGTCCGTATCCGCGCCGCGGCCGTCGAGCGAGAAAAACGCGCACGCCGCCGTGTCGCATCCGCCGCTCAGGTAGGAGATCTGTCCGTATTCCGTGAGCGCGCCCGACAGGTCCACGTACGCCGGTTCGAGGCTGAAGTAGGGTTCGAGCTCATCCGGCAGATCCACGCACCCGAAGTCGAACGTGAATGCGCCCCACGCGCTCCACAGATATGGATAGAGCTGGCCGGTCTGCGCGCCGATCGTCGCCGACATGTCGCACTGGGGGCCGGCGCCGCCGTCGCCCCACGTTCCGGAGTAGGTGCCATTCGCGTTGAACGGCGGGCTCTTGGGTACGCACCCGGCGACAACCAGAACCAGGGCCAAGGCGAAAATCCAACCGAGCGAGGTCAACACCTTTCGGGTCATGCGAAACTCCTTCGGGGTCTGGATCCAATTCAGAGTGGATTGCCAAAAGAATTTGCAAGTCGCGTGCCGGTGGTGAAGCCGACATCGCGTTTTGTAACTCATTGATATTGTTGATGAATAATGTGCGGGCGGGCCTCGGAAGGCAAAAAGACGCGGACAAAATGGAGACAAATGTTTCCGGAAAATTCGCCAAGTTTCCCCAAAGCTCCAGCGCATGCGCTCGAAATCCACGATTTTCGTGATGATGGCTGCAAACTCGTGTTTCCATTCGGTCTACAATCCAAAGTTGTCCCAGTCGATCGCATTGGAGACGGGCATTGCGCGAGTCGAACCCAGAGAGTGCGTGGAACGACATCCACGCCAAGTTCCGCGCCGCGATCAAGATCAACTTCGCCGTCGTCATCATCATCACGGTCACGGTTCTTGTCGTGTGGCGCGGTAACCGCGCTTTCGACCTGACTCCCGCGCAGTTCCTCGCGTCATCAGGGTGGGCGTTCGCGTATTGCATCGCCTTCGCCTACGCAAACGGCGCCTTTTTCCGGGCGCGCCGTCGCTCGCCGATTTTTCACCGAAACGTGCTGGGTGTCGGGCTGTATCTCGCCAACCTCATTTCGATCATCGTGCTGGTTCACTTCACGGGCGGGGCGCAGAGTCTGTTCATCCTGGTCTTCGCGCTGCTCGCGCTCATGTGCGAATTCATCGTGCCGCCCGCCATGTCCCGCTGGATGATCGCGCTGATGCTGCTCGTATACGGCGCTCAGCTTGTCGTCGAACATCGTCTTCAGGTCGTTCATGGCCACGCGCCGCGAATGAGCGGTCTGTTCGAGTTCACCGACGCGGCGCGAGAGCGACTCGCGTGGTCGTCCGTCACCATGTACGCCGCCGTCGCCGTGACGACGCTGCTCGGCGTTCGCATCGGGCGCGAATTGTTTTCGACGCTCGAGGCGCAGCGCGCACAGATCGCCGCCGCGCGCGACACGCTCGAAGCGCGCGTCGACGAACGCACGCGCGACCTGCAACGCGCCCTCGTGGAGGTGCGCGGAGCGTACGTGGTTCTGGAGCGGGATCGCGAGCAACTCGCCCGTTTTAACGCCAACGTCGCGCACGAATTGCGCACGCCCCTCAATATCGTGCAAGGCAGCGTCGCCAACGTGATGGACGGCGTGTACGGACCGCTCCCCGATCGGCAGCAGCGCGCGATCGGCCACTTGCGCGATAACGTCGAGAAGCTCCGTCGCATCGTGGAGTCGCTGCTCGACATGGCGCGGTCGGATGCGGGAAAAATGGAAATCCATCGCGAGCGATTTTCGCCCGTGGCCGAGATCGAGCATCTGGCGGGCGAGTTCGCCGCCCGCCAACCCGATCGGCAAATCGAGGTGCTGGCCGCCGACAACACCGCCAAAGCCGACTTTGTGACCGATCGCTTCAAGTTCGGGCAGATCGTCGCGAACCTGATCGACAACGCCCTCAAGTACGCTCCCCACAGCCCGGTGACGATCGTCGTGAGCGCCGACGCGTCGCATCGCGTTATCGAGGTGCGCGACGAAGGCCCCGGCATCGGCGATGACGAGCGAGCGCAGGTTTTCGAGCCCTTCGCCCGGGGACGCGTCGCGGCGCGCAAGTCCGGCGCGGGGCTCGGCTTGCCGCTGGCGAGAAGCCTCGCGCGATTGTTGGGAGGCGACGTCGTCCTGCGCGGCCACGACGGGACCGGCGCGAGCTTTGTGCTGACGCTGCCGGAAAGCCCAACGGAGGATCGATCGGCGAAATGAACGCGGAAGGTCTGGAAATCCTGGTGGTCGAGGACGAGGACGCGCAGCGAGAACTGGTGTGCGACCGGCTGCGCGCCGAGGGATTTCGCGTACGCGAGGCGGCGGACGCGGAGTCGGCGATCGTCGATTTCGCCGAGACGCCGCCCGATCTGGTCCTGCTCGACATCCGGCTGCCCGGAATGGACGGATTCGAGGCCGCGAAGCATCTTCGCCGGATTCCGACGAACCGTTACGTCCCGATCATCGCATGCACGGCGCGCGACCAGATCGAGGACCGCACGCAGGCGTTCGACTTCGGCATCGACGACTACCTGACCAAGCCATTCGAGATGGCGCAACTCGTCCTTCGCGTCCGCTCCGCCGCGCGAATGATCGCGACGTTCACCAACTACCGCCGCGCCGTCGATGAAAACGCCCGGCTCAAGACGATGGTCGAGGAGATCGCCCGCCAGATCCCGCGCCCGAAAAACTCGGAGCACATCGTCGGCGACAGCCACGCCCTTCGGCGCGTGTTCGAGCAACTGGTGCCGGCGGCGGTCTCCGACGCCACGGTGCTGCTGCTCGGCGAAACGGGTACGGGCAAGGAACTGTTCGCGCGGCTCATCCATGACAACAGCCCGCGCGCCGATCGGGCGTTCGTTGTTCAGGACTGCACGACGCTCCCGGGAAACCTCGTGGAGTCCGAGCTGTTCGGCCACACGCGCGGCGCGTTCACCGGGGCCGTCGGCGCCCGCGCGGGGCTCATCCTCTCCGCGGACGGCGGCACCGTCTTTCTCGACGAGATCGGCGATCTGCCGCCCGATGCGCAGGCCCGTCTGCTGCGCCTGGTGCAGGAGCGCGAGATTCGGCCCGTGGGATCGGACACGGCGCACAGGGTCGACGTACGTCTCATCGCGGCGACGCACCGCGATCTCGAGCAGCTCGTCCGCGAGGGCCGATTCCGGGCGGATTTGTATTATCGGCTCGGCCAGATCCGCATCGCGATTCCTCCGCTGCGCGAACGCCGGGAGGACGTTCCTCTTTTGGTCGCGCAGTTTCTCTCCGAATACAAACGTCGATATGGCAAGGCCATGTCGTCGGCGTCTTCCGAGGCGATCGACGTGCTTCGAAATTATTCTTACCCCGGGAATGTGCGTCAGCTTCGTCACGAGATCGAGCGCGCCATGATCTTTTTCGGCGACGAACCCGAGTTGCGGCTCCATCGCCTCAGCGAAGAGATGCGGCGAGTCCATCGGACGCCCGGCGATGTCGAACCCGCCTTGGCGCGGCATGCGGCGGAACCCGGTCTACGGGAGCGCCGCCACGAGGCCGAGCGGGGAATCGTCGAGGATGCGTTGCGGCGCTGCGGATACAATCTCACGCGCACGGCCGCCGCGCTGGGGATCACCCGGCAGGGCTTGCGTAAGAAGCTCATTCGGTTGGGGATGGCGCCGGGGCCGAACAACGCGCCGTGACGTTGGGCGCGAGCGCGACGACGCGCAAAATCGCCTTGAGCTTTTTCGACCCCATCCTATAATCGAGCAATCCGAACCTTGTATCCGCTTCACCCGGGGGGATGCGATGCGTTTCCGAGTATGGTTCTGTTCCTGGGGGATGCCGCTCGCAGTGGCCGCGGTTTTGGCCGTTTCGCCCGCGAACGCCTCGGCGCAAACGGAGGATGTTGACGACTGGGCCGATGTGGCGCTCGCCCAGATCGCGGCGATCAACTTCGAGAGCTACGCCATCGGGCCGCTGGGTTCGCCGTGGACGGTGACGCCGAGCGGCGCGTCGGCGATGACGGTCGAGAACCTCGTCGCCCTCGCCGGATCGGGCAAAGCGCTCAAGATCAACGGCGGGAACACGGTGGACACCGATTACGTCGTGGGCCAATACCAGTTCGCCGACACGTCGGCGGACATCTGGGTCGATTTCGAGGCATATACCGTGGGCTCGGGCAACGAGTGGGGCTTCCGCGTTTGGCAGAACTACGGAGGATCGCTGTTCGTGGAAACCGCCATCTCGATGGATTCGGGATCGCTGAAAGCGGTGACCTGGTCGGGTAGCGAGTATGTCTGGGCGAGTTGCGCGGCGTTTTCGGCGAACGCCTGGCATCGGGTGACCGTCAACCTCGACTTTAATACGGGCTTTTACGACGTCTATTTCGACAACACGCTCGTGTGCAACGACTTCTATCAAATATGGGGAGACGAAACTCCGTATGCGGCGATCGACTTCCTCGACTGGAGCGATGAGAACTTCGGCGGCGTGACGTGGATCGACAACATCTACATCGGCACCACGCCGCCACCCGTCACGACCACGACCACCACCACGACGACCACGACCTCGTCCAGTTCGCCGACGACGACCACCACCACCGCGGGAACCACGACGACCACGACGGCGGGCACGACCACGACGACGACCAGCGGTTCGACGACGACCACGACCGCCGGAACGACGACGACGGTGACGACGACATCGACGACCACAACGACCGGCGGCGGTGACGATGACACCGACGACGACACGACGGACGATGACGCGGCGGATGACGACACGACGGATGACGACACAGCGGACGACGACGTCGACGATGATGACGACGACGACACCTGGTTCCCCGACGACGACGCCGACGATGATTCCGACGACGATACCGACGACGACAGCGATTGGCCCGGCAGCGACGACGACACGGGCGACACCGGCGGCTCGGGCGGCGATGACGACGACGATAGCGGCTGCTGCGGCTGCTGAACTGCGACGGAATGAGATTGACGCGGGGGCCGGTTCGCCGGTCCCCGTTTTCATACAACCGGATTACTCGTCACCCGTCGAAATATCGCGCGAGTCGATCGAGTCCCGTTTCCAGCCGCTCGTATCGGTTGGCGTAGCTGAGGCGGATGTACCCTTCGCCGCCGGGGCCAAAGTCGGTGCCGGGTGTCACGGCCACCCCCGCGCGCTCCAGAATATCGAAGGCCAGCGCGTGCGAGTTCATCGCGCGCCGCGCGCACACGTCGCCCACGTTCACGAAGGCGTAGAACGCGCCGGTCGGCTCGACGCGCAGCGCCCGGCCCATCTCGCGAAGCCGTCGCGCCACCAGATCGCGGCGCCGGGCGTATTCGTCGCGCATCGCGGCGACATGGGCGTCGCATTCACGCAAGCCGGCAATCCCCGCGGCCTGCACGAAACTGCCCGCCGAGATGAAAAAGTTCTGCTGGATCTTTTGCATCGGACGCACCAGATCCGGCGGCGCGATGACGTACCCGAGCCGCCAGCCGGTCATGGCGAAGAGCTTCGAGAATCCGCTCGTCACCACGCACGTGTCCGTGAACTCCAGCATCGAATGCGCGCGCTCGCCGTAAGTCAGCCCATGATAGATTTCGTCCGAGATCACGAGCGTGCCGAGGTTCGCGAGTTCGCGCAGGGCCGCCGCGTCCATCATGTTGCCCGTGGGATTCGACGGCGAGTTGACGAGCACGGCCTTGGTACGCGGCCCGATCGCCGCGCGCACCGCGTCGGCGCGCAGCGCGAATCCGTCGTCCTCGCGCACCGGCACGCGCACCGGCGTCCCCTGCGCGAACGCGATCATGTTGGGGTAGCAGGCGTAATGCGGATCCGAAATGACGATCTCGTCGCCCGGATCGCACAGCGCCATGAACGCGACGAGCAGCGCCACCGACGAGCCCATCGTCACCACGATGCGCTCGGGAGAGATCGACACACCGTATTGGCGTTCGTACCACTCGGCGATCGCCGCACGCAACGCGGTCGTGCCCATGCTGTGCGTGTAGTGGGTGTCGCCCGCGCGGATCGCGGCGATCCCCGCGTCGATCACCGGCGGCGGCGAATCGAAGTCGGGTTCGCCGACCTCCATGTGCACGATGTCGCGCCCCAGTCGCTCAAGCGCCTGCGCGCGCTCCAGCACCTCCATGACGTAGAACGGCGGGACTTCGAGAGCCTTTTTCGAGACGAGCGACATGGCGAGACGACCCCGGCGAGCGGACGCAAAACGTGTAACGTGATTCACGCGCGGGATCAACGCAGCAACCGTTTGCGAGAGGGCTTGGACCGGCGCACAATACCGCCGCGACGCGTCGTGGGGCGCGACCAAGCGAAACGGGATGAGAAAAACCCGATGAAAGAAACCACCATCGAATCGCTGGCGCGCTGGGCCGCCGAATTGCGGATCGAGGACATTCCTCAGCGTGTGCGGACCAAAGCGCGGCTCCAGCAGGCGAGCGTCATCGCCGCGTCGTTCGCGGGTTTGAACGACGACGGAGCCCGCCGGGTTCTCGAAGTCGCAAAAAAACACGGCGGGGCGGGCGGCGCGCGCGTGATCGCCGGAGGGTTCAAGACCTCGCGGCCCGCGGCCGTGCTCGCCAACGCCTCGGTGTCCTGCACCTTCGATTACGACGAGATCCTGCTGCTCGGCCATCCGGGGCACTCCAGCGTCACGGTTCCACTGGTGCTCGGCGAGGAACTCGGCGCGAGTCGCGACGACGTCCTCGCGGCGCAGATTGCGGCGAACGAAGTTCAGGCGCGGCTCGGGTTGGCAACGTTTCTGGGCCCGCAAAACGGTCAGATGTTGCCGTACCTGCACTGCGTCGGGGCGGCGATCGCGGCGGGACGCCTGCTGTCGCTCGACGCCGCACGCATGGCGCACGCGCTCGCGGTTGCGTTGGCGCAGCCTCCGGCGGCGCTCTGGCCGGCTTTTTTGGGCGCGATGGACGGCAAGATCCTCACAGCGGCCCACGGGGCTTCGGCGGGGGTCTTCGCGGCGGAACTCGCCGCCGAGGGATTCACCGGCGCGCTCGACCTGCTCGATCACGAGCGCGGGTTCTTTCACCGGTTCACCTTCGTACCGTTTCGCGGTGCCCTCACCGGTCTTGGGAACGCTTGGCTGACCGACACGTTGCAAGTCAAGCTCCACGCCGCGTGCTGGTACTATCAGGGGTTGCTCGACGCGCTGCACGACGCGGAGGGGCGTGTCGTGCGCGAGCGCGGACGCGCCCAGCGCCTGGGCGACATCCGGCGTGTTAGATGCCGCGTGACGGCGCTGGCCATGGCTGTCGATGCGTCGGAAGGCGGCGGTCATCGCGGGCCGCTAATGGCCAACGAGGTCAATTTCTCGATCCCCACGGCGGTGGCCGTCATGCTGCTGCGGGGGCGATTGCTTCCGGCGGACTTGACCGCTGCCCGGCTGAGCGAGATCGAAAGCGACGTGCGCGAACTCGCGTCGCGCGTCGAGGTCGTCCACGACCGCGCCATGACCGGCGCAATGCTGCGTTCGGTCGATGAGGCCATCGACGTGGTGGGCCTCGCCGCGCCCGTCTCCGGTCGCGAGCTCGTCGCGGCCGGGCGTGCCGCGAGGCGCGAATTCCCGCGTGCGTCCGTGCTCGACGCGCGCGATCTGATGGCGATCCTGCCCGCGCTGCCCCGTCTGGTGCGTCGCCATTGGGCGTCGAACGATGGAGATTACGATCTGGGTCGATGCCCCGTCGATCGGTGCGTTCTGTCGATTCCCGGCGCGTTCGAGATCGAATGGGCTGATGGCACCCGGCTCGAGGGCGAGGGGACGATTCCCTTGGGGGCGCTGTCCCTGCCCGGAGCGGCGGAACGAGTCGAGGGAAAACTCCGCGACGCGGCGTCAAGTGTAATGACCGACGACGGCGTCGACCGACTGTGGAACGAGATCGTGAATGGCGATCCGTCGGCCCCCGTGGCGTCGCTCGCGGTCGCGCTGGACGGCGTCCGGTACGATCCTCAACGATTCGACGCGCCATAGCGAAGCCGAACGCGCCTTGACCCTTCTCGTCGCCGGACGTTAAGGTCGGCGCGGGGCAGGGGAATTCCCCGATTCGAATATTCGCGAAAAAACGTGTCCAACGCGGGAAGGACGGCGTATGATCCTGAAGAGTCTCGAAACCGGCCCGCTGATGGTCAACTGCTACATCGTCGCCGACGACGTGACGCGCAAGGCGGCGGTGGTGGACCCCGGCGGCAACGCGCCCGAGATCCTCGACGCGCTCAAAGAGGATGCGCTGGAGTGCGTGATGATCGTGAACACGCACACCCATTTCGACCACATCGGCGGCAACGCGGCCCTCGTCGGCGCGCTCGGGGTGGAACTCGTCACGCACGCGGACGAAGCCCACGGGCTCGCGCGGGCCGACGGCGCGGCGATGGCATTCGGAATGCCTTCGCCCAAGTCGCCCGAGGCGTCGCGCTTCGTGAAAGAGGGCGACGTGCTCGAAATCGGCGGACTGCGCGCGCGCATCGTGGAGCTGCGCGGCCACAGCCCGTGCGGGATCGGCCTCGTCTTCGATGAGCAGAAATGCGCGATCGTCGGTGACGCGCTCTTCGCGGGTTCGATCGGGCGAACCGATCTGCCGGGCGGCAACGGACCGCGACTGCTCGCGGACATCCGCGACAAGCTGCTCACGCTGCCCGATGACACGCTCGTGTGCCCGGGCCACGGACCGACGACGACCATCGGCCGCGAGAAGAGGTTCAATCCGTTTTTCTGAGGTGACGCGATGCCTGGGCTTTTCGACGGCAAGAAGATTCTCGTCGGCGTGACCGGCGGAATCGCCGCGTACAAGGCCGCGGAGCTCGTGCGCCTGTTCGTCAAGGCGGGCGCCGAGACGCACGTGGTGATGACGAAATCGGCCACGCAATTCGTCGCGCCGCTGACCTTTCAGACGCTGTCGCAGCACCGGGTTCATCTGGAACTCTTCGACCTGATGGACGAATCCGAGATCGGCCACATCCGCCTCGCGCAAACCGCGGATCTGGTGGTCATCGCCCCCGCGACGGCGAATATCCTCGGCAAAGCCGCCGGGGGCATCGCCGACGATCTGCTCGCCACCATTTTACTCGCGACCGACGCGCCGATCCTCGCCGCGCCCGCCATGAACGACCGCATGTGGGCGAACGCCGCCGTGACCGAAAACGTCGCGCGACTGCGCGCGCGCGGCTGGAACTTCGTCGATCCCGAATCGGGCGATCTCGCGTGCAAGACCGTCGCGGTGGGCCGACTGGCCGAACCCGAAACGATCTTCGCCGAGGCGGGCGCGCTGCTCGCGCCGAAAATTCTTGCGGGAAAGCGCGTCGTGGTCACGGCGGGACCCACCGTCGAGCCGATCGACGACGTGCGCGTGCTGACCAACCGATCCAGCGGAAAGATGGGCATGGCCCTCGCCGCCGCGGCGCGCGAGCGCGGCGCGTCGGTCACCGTGATTCACGGCCCGGTGAGCGCGGCGATTCCGCCGGGCGTCGAGTGCGTGCGCGTGGGGACGGCGGCGCAGATGCTGGACGCGATTCGCGCAGCCATGCGCGGTGCCGACATGCTGGTGATGTGCGCGGCGGTTGCGGATTTTCGCCCGGCCAAGGTCGGCGAGGGCAAGGTTGCGAAGAGCGACATGGCGGCCTCCATCGCGCTGACGCCCAATCCCGATCTGGTCGCGACGATCCGCAAGGAGTTCCCCCGCGCGCTCATCGTGGGCTTTGCCGCGCAGACCGACGCGATGATGGAAAAGGGCGGGAAGAAGCTGCGCGAAAAGGACCTCGACTTCGTCGTGGTCAACGACGTGTCGAAAAAGGGCGTCGGCTTCGACGCCGACGAGAACGAGGGTTTCGTGCTCGGCCGCGACGGCTCGAAGTTTGAGATCGCGAGGACGTCGAAACTCGACTTCGCGCGAACCATTCTGGACCGCGTCGCGCCGGTGAGCGCAAGTCGGAAACGGCGATGACGGACGATGCGGAGCACACGGACCCCTTCGCGGCGCTGCGCACCGTGCTGGGCGACGTCGAGTTCGCGCTCGAACGCATGCGTGCGCGGGGGGCGGAGGCGTCGTGTTCCGATGCCGCGCTCGAGGCGCTGCGGCGCGGGCTGACGGATTTCCTCGCCGCCGACGCGGTTCCAACCGCCGCGCAACGCGTCGAGCCGGTCGCCGCGCGCGATACGTCGCCGGTGGTTGTTGCAGAGGAGGTTCCGTTGCCCCAACCGATTTCCAAGCCGAAGCCCGGCGACCGACCCGACGCGCAAACGCTGATCGAGATCCGCGAAGATCTCGGCGAATGCACGCGGTGCAAGCTGCACACGGAGCGCATGAACATCGTCTTCGGCGTCGGCAATCCCAACGCGGAGCTGATGTTTGTGGGCGAGGGCCCCGGCGCGGATGAAGACGAGCAGGGCGAGCCGTTCGTCGGGCGCGCGGGGCAGCTTTTGACAAAGATGATCCAGGCGATGGGCAAGCAGCGAAGCGATGTCTACATCGCCAACGTGGTGAAGTGCCGCCCGCCGGGCAACCGCGCGCCCGCGCCCGACGAGGTCGCCGCGTGCGAGCCGTTTCTGCGTCGTCAGATCGCGGCGATCGGCTCCAGGATCATCTGCACGCTCGGCAACGCGGCCACGACGGCGCTGCTCGGTAAAAACGAGGGCATCATGAAGATGCGCGGTGTCTTTCACCCCTTCGAGAACGGCATCGTCGTCATGCCGACCTTTCACCCCGCGTTTCTGCTGCGAAGCCCCGACCACAAAAAGGACACGTGGAACGATCTTCAACAGGTGATGGCCGAACTCGGCTGGCCGACGCCAAAACGGGGATCGCCATGAAACGCGCCGTTCGCATCTCGGCCCTGCTCGCGCTGACGCTGATCGGCGCGATGATGGCGCTCGCCGCGCCGATGCCGCCGACGGCTCCGGAGGCTCCTGCCGGTCCGCCGCCGCGCGTGCTGGTGATCACCCTCAAGGGCTCGGTCAACCCCGGCAGCGCGGACTTTTTCATCACGTCCATCGAGCGCGCCGAAAACGAGAACTTCGACGCGGTGGTGATCGAACTCGACACGCCGGGCGGGCTCGTCGAATCCACGCGCGACATCGTGCAAAAATTCCTGGCGTCGCGCGTGCCGATCATCGTCTACGTGTCGCCCGCCGGCGCGCGTGCGGGCAGCGCGGGCGTCATGATTACCATGGCGGCGCACGTGGCGGTCATGGCGCCGGGGACGAATATCGGCGCGGCGCACCCGGTCGCGGGCGGCGGGCAGGAAATCGACGAGACGATGGAAAAGAAGATCACCAACGACACCGCCGCGTGGATCGAGGGCATCGCCGAGCAGCGCGGGCGCAACAAGGAATGGGCGATCAAGGCCGTGCGCGACAGCGTCAGCGTCACGGCGACGGATGCGCTTGCGAATAACGTCGTTGACGTGATCGCCAAGGACCTCGCCGAGGCGCTGGCGTCCGCCGATGGCCGCGAGATCACCCTGGGCGCGGACGAGAAACGCACCCTGCGTCTCGCGAATGCGCAGGTGGTGCGCATCGATCCGGGCTTGAAGCATCGCTTCATCATGCGCCTCGCCGATCCCAACATCGCCTATCTGCTGATGATCGTCGGCATCCTCGGCATCTACGCCGAATTCTCGCACCCGGGCATGATCTTCCCCGGCACGATCGGCGTCATCGGCTTCCTGCTCTTTCTCATGAGCACGCAGATCCTGCCCATCAACGTCGTGGGCGTCATCCTCATCGTCGTCGCGCTCGCGCTCTTTGTCGCCGAGATCAAGTTCACCAGCTATGGCGTGCTCACCATCGGGGGCGCGATCGCACTCGGGCTCGGATCGCTGTTCCTGTTCGACGTGCCGGAAAAAATCGTCGAGACACCGGAGTTTTCCATGCGCGTGTCCTGGTGGCTGATATTGCCCGCGACGATTGGTTTTTCGCTCATCGCCGCGATGATCACGTTCGTCGTCCTCAAGTTCCACCGTCGCCGCCCGCAGACGGGCGCGGAGGCCGACCGGGGCAAGCGGGCACGGGTGTTGGAGAAGATCGGCCGCGACGCCGGACAGGTCAAATTCGACGGCGTCATCTGGAACGCCGTTGCCGACGAACCGATCGATGTCGGCGAAACGGTGGAGGTGCTGGGAACGAGCGGAGCCATCGTCCGCGTGAAAAAAATCGCGGGACCGAATTGACGGTCGCGCAACCCCAACGCAGGGAGTGAGTCATGGAGATTTTCGGTGGGATCGGGATTCTTGTCGCATTCGTTCTGGTGTTCTTTTTGTCGGGCGTGCGGATCCTGAACGAATACGAGCGGGGGGTCATCTTCCGTCTCGGGCGGGTCGGTCCGCTCAAGGGCGCCGGCCTCAAGTGGATCATTCCGATGATCGATCGCATGGTCAAAGTCGGAACGCGAATCATCACCATGGATGTTCCGCCGCAGGACGTCATCACGCACGACAACGTCACCATCAAGGTGAACGCCGTGTTTTATTTTCGCGTCGTCGATCCGCTGAAGGCGATTCTCGAAGTGGAGAACTACATCTACGCCACCAGCCAACTTGCGCAGACCACGCTTCGCAGCGTGCTCGGCGAGGTGGAGCTCGACGACCTGCTAGCCCACCGCGAGAAGGTCAACGCCAAACTGCAACACATCATCGACGAGCGAACCGATCCCTGGGGCGTCAAGGTCACGGCCGTCGAGGTGAAGCACATCGACCTGCCCGTCGAGATGCAGCGCGCCATGGCCAAGCAGGCCGAGGCCGAGCGCGAACGCCGCGCCAAGGTCATCGCCGCGGAAGGCGAATTCCAGGCGTCCGAAAAACTGGCCCAGGCGGCGAACGTGCTCGATCGGGAACCGGCGGCGCTCACGCTGCGCTACCTGCAAACGCTGCGCGAGGTGGCGACCGAGAAGAACTCGACGACGCTCTTCCCTCTGCCGATCGACCTGTTCCGCCCGTTCCTCGAGCAGCATCTTGCGTCGAAGAAGGGCTGAACGCGTCGCGCGCCGATGAAGCTCGCGGATTTCGACTACGCGCTGCCGGCCGACCTGATCGCGCAGCAACCGGCGAACGAGCGCGACCGCGCCCGTCTCATGGTGTGGTCGCGCGCGGCGCAATCGCTTCGGCACGCGCTCGTGCGCGACCTGCCGGAACTTCTCGCGCCCGGCACACTGCTCGTCTTCAACGAAACCAAGGTCGTGCCCGCGCGACTCTACGGACGCAAGACCTCGGGCGGCGCGGTTGAACTGCTGCTGCTCGAGCGCATCGACGCGCGACCAAACGCCTTTGCCGCCATGGGCCGCGCGTCGCGGGGATTGCGCGTGGGGGACTCGCTGGAGTTTGGCGACGGGCTTGAGGCGAAGGTCCTCGACAAACGCGTCGACGGCTTCGTCGAAGTCGAGTTCGACGGCGGCGCGGACGTGGCCGGTGCGATCGACCGTATTGGCGTGATGCCGCTGCCCCCCTACATCCGTCGCACGCGCGATGACGAAGCCGAAACCCGCGAGCGCGACCGCGAGCGATATCAAACGGTGTTCGCGCGCGAGGCCGGCGCGGTGGCCGCGCCGACCGCGGGGCTGCACTTCACGCCGGAACTGCTCGATGCGCTGGGCGCGCGCGGATTCGAGACCGCGTTCGTGACGCTGCACGTCGGCGCGGGGACCTTTGCTCCGGTGAAGACGGACGACATCGACGATCACGTCATGCACGAAGAAGCGTACGCGATTTCGGACGCCGCCGCGCGGCGCATCCACGAGGCGAAGTCGGCGGGCCGCCGCATCTTGGCCGTGGGAACGACGGTCTGCCGCGCGCTGGAGTCGTCCGCGACGGACGGCGGCGTGCGACCGGGCGCGGGACGCACCCGCCTTTTCGTCAAACCCGGTTACCAATTCCGCGTCGTCGACGACCTGATGACAAACTTCCACCTGCCGAAATCGACCCTGCTCATGCTCGTCTCCGCCCTCGTCGGCCGCGAGCAGCTTTTGGAGCTGTATCGTTTCGCCGTCCGGGAGCGGTACCGGTTTTTCAGTTACGGCGACGCGATGCTGATTCTGGGCGGGTAAATCCGTCGGCGCGCCGCCGCCGGCAGTATTTGCTGATCACATTTACGCCACATTGCTCAAACGATGAGCCGATCGCACGAATATCCCTGTGAAATTCGCAAGATGCGCGTGTTTCGCGCGAGGCGAAGATTTCGCCTGACTTTCCGGAATCTATTTTTACGCAATGGAAACAGTCGAAAGGACAACCGGGTGCGAAGCCTCATCCGGGGACCGTGCCAAGGAGAAAACGCGATGACGGCCCCGAATGGCGCTATGTTGCGGTTTGGCGTACCGATTTCGATGGGCGATTTCGCGGAATTCTTGCCCGGATTTATGGAGTCGCGCGAAGTTTTTGGGCTGCCGTTTGACGGCCCGGGGTTCGACTCGACCGGGTCGATTCGGGAAAGGTTCGCGCGCGATCTGATCCCGCAGCTCGCGAACATTCGCAGCCGGTCGTTGCAGCGTGATGCCTCGGCGAACCTCGGCGCCGATTGGCGGATCTTCGCGAGCGTTCCCTTGTAGCTCACCCGCTCCCGCGGGACACCGCAGGCATCGGCGGCGGTTCCCATCACGGCGCGCTCGATCCGGTTCGAAACCTTGCCGTGAATCCCGGCCAGCGCTGCATGTCCCCGAATTGGCACGGGCCTATCGCGCGGTGCCGGTCTTTGTTAGGGTGGCGCGGATTTTCGCGGAGCCCGCTGCCTTGAAGTGCGTCGGAATTCTGGTGATCCGTGCGAACCCCCACGCCGGCGAGGCCGCGCGGGCGCTCGTCGCGTGGTGCCGCGAGAACGGCATCGAGCCGCTCTATCTGGCGGAGCTCTCCGCCGGCTACGGAATCGACGGTGGGGTCGATTCGGCCCAGCTCGCGACACGGGCCGACATCATCGTCGTGCTCGGCGGCGACGGCACTTTTCTGGCCGCGTCGCAGCTCGCCAAAGAACGCGCCGTCCCCGTGCTGGGCGTCAACTTCGGCCGACTCGGATTCCTCACAGAGGTCGGCATCGAAGAGCTCTACGACACGCTGCGCCTCGCCCTCGCCGGGGAACTGCGCGCGCGCGAACACATGATGCTCGACGGCGAGTACCGCGTCGGCGACGGCGAACCGCGCCGCCGCACGGTCCTCAATGAATTCGTCGTCAACAAATCCGACGAGGCCCGCGTCATCGAACTGCGCGTGACGGTGGATGATGTGCTCGTGACCCTCGTTCGCGGCGACGGGCTCATCATCTCGACGCCCACCGGCTCGACCGCGTACAGCCTGTCCGCCGGCGGGCCGATCCTTCACCCCGCGATGCAGACGATCCTGCTCACGCCGATCTGCCCCCACAGCCTGACCTTTCGCCCGATGCTGATCCCCGCGGACCGCGAGGTGCACGTCGAGATCACGTCGCGCAACCGCGATGTGCTCGTCACCGCGGACGGTCACCGGTTCACGCACTTCGAAGCGGGCGGCCGGCTCACCGTGCGCCGCTCCGACGACCGACTCACCAAGCTCGTCAGCCCCAACCGGAGCTACTTCGAGGTGCTTCGCGACAAACTGCGTTGGGGTGAGGCCTAGCCGGAGGCCGCGTTGCTCGTCGAACTCACCGTCCGGCATCTCGCGATCATCGACGATCTCACGCTCGGGCTCGGCCCGGGGCTCAACGTCCTCACGGGCGAGACCGGCGCGGGCAAATCCATTCTCGTCGGCGCGCTGAACCTCGCCATCGGGGCGCGGGCGAGCGCCGATGCGATCCGGCACGGCGAGACGAGCGCCGAGGTCGAGGCCATCTTCGACTTGTCCGACACGCCGATCCTGCGCGCCGATCTGGAATCGCAGGGGCTCGCCGAGGACGGGCGGCTCATCATCCGCCGCGTCATCAGCGCGAACGGACCGAACCGCGTTTTTTTGGGCGGTCGGGCGGCCACGCTGGCGCAGCTCGCGGCGATCGGCGACGCGCTGGTCGCCATCTCGGGGCAGCACGACTCCAAGGGCCTGCTCGCCCCCGAGACGCACATGGCGATCCTCGACGAGTTCGCCGCGGACCCCCGCGCGCGCGAACGGGTCGCCGAGGGGTATCGCGCGCTGGTCGCGGCGCGCGAGCGGCTGGAATCGCTGCGCGAACGGGAGCGTCAGGCCACCGCGCGGGCCGACTATCTGCGCTTCGTGATCCGCGAGATCGAGGGGGCGAACTTCGAGCGCGGCGAGGACGAGCGTCTGCGCGACCGGCGGCGCGTGCTGGTGTCCGCCGAAAAGCTCGGCGCGGCGGCCCGGGCGGTGCTGGCGGATTGCTGGGAGCGCGAGACCTCGATCGCGGATCGCGCGGGGCGGTTGCAGCGTCAGGTCGAGGACGCGCTGGCGATCGATGCCGCGTTCGAGCCGATGGCGCAGGCGCTGGCGACGCTCACGGCGTCGGCCGAGGATGCGGGCCGCGCCGCACAGGGTTATCTGGAATCGCTCGAGCTGGAGCCGGGCGAACTGGAGCGCATCGACGAGCGGCTCGACGCCGTGCGCACGTTTTCCAAAAAGTTCGGCGGGTCGCTCGACACGGTGCTCGATGCGCTCGAACACTCGCGACGCGAACTGGCCGAGATTTCGTCGCTCGACGCGGCGATCGCGACTGCCGAAACCGAAATGCGCGAGGTCGAGGAGACGCTGGCGACCTCGGCGGATCGGCTGGGCGAGGTCCGCCGCGTTGCCGCGACCAAACTCTCGCGGCGCGTGCAGGCCGAGCTCGCCGATCTGGGGATGAAGGGCGCGAAGTTCGAGACGCGCTTCGAGCCCGTGCCCGCCGGCGCGGGCATCGAGATCGACGGTCGGCGCATCGACGAAAACGGTGCGGAACGCTCCGAATTCTTTTTGTCGGCGAACCCCGGCGAGACGCCGCGCGCGCTGGCGCGGGTGGCGTCGGGCGGCGAGCTCTCGCGCATACTGCTCGCAATCAAAAACAGCCTCGCGGCGGCCGACGGCGTGCCGTGCCAGGTCTTCGACGAGGTGGACGCGGGGTTCGGCGGCGCGCAGGCCGAGATCGTCGGGCGCAAGCTCGCCGCCGTCGCGCGCGATCATCAAGTCCTATGCATCACGCACCTGCCGCAGATCGCGGGGTTCGCCGATCGGCACGTCGTGGTGAAAAAAGAAACGCGCAAGGGGCGGACGATCACCACCACGCGCGAGGTGGCGGGCGAGGAGCGCGAGCGAGAGATCGCGCGGATGCTGGCCGGGCTCGACGTCACCGACGCCGCGCTCGCCGCAGCGCGCGAGATGATCAAACCGGCCTCCGGGGAGTCGCGCCCGTGAACATGGAACCCGGCATCG
The DNA here is from genome assembly GCA_964586775.1 of uncultured bacterium. Taxonomy (GTDB): domain Bacteria; phylum Lernaellota; class Lernaellaia; order JACKCT01; family JACKCT01; genus JADLEX01. The sequence goes on from CAZPJD010000132.1 coordinate 22,237, forward strand.
TCGACCTGCACACGCACGTCTTTCCCCGGCGCATGTTCGAGGCGGTGTGGGAGTATTTCGAGACGCGCGACTGGCCGGTGCACCGCGAGTACGTCGAGGACATGGCCGCGACGCTCTCGGCGCACGGGATCGTCGCGGCTGTCGGGCTATCGTATCCGCACAAGACCGGCGTGGCGCGGTCGCTCAACCGGTTCATGATGGAGGTCGGCGAGCGCGTGCCGCTCTTCCGACCGTTCGCGAGCGTGCATCCGGATGACGACGATTTGCGCGAAACCATTGACGAGGCGCTGGCGTCGCCGCACATCCACGGATTCAAGTTTCAGCCGCTCGTGCAGCGCTTCGACGTCAACAATCCGCGCCTCGACGCGCTCTACGCGCCGTGTCGCGAGCGCCAAATCCCGATCACGATGCACATTGGGTCGGGGCCTGTGGCCAACGAGTTCGTCGGCGTGCCGCACTTCGCGAGGCTGATGCGACGGTTTCCCGATCTGCGGATCTGCGTGCCGCACATGGGCGCGCCGGAGTTCGGCGAATTTCTCGCGATGCTGGACGAGTGCCCGAACATGTTTCTCGATACGACGATGGTGAACACGCGCACCACGCTTTTCGAAAACACCTGGCGCGGCGACGAGGCGCGGCTTGCGCGCAACGCCGATCGTGTGTGCTTTGGTTCCGACTGGCCGAACGTGCCGTATTCGTACCAGGAGGCGATCGACAGCGTGCGGCGTTATCCGTTTGCCGAGGAGCACCTGCCACTCGTCTACCGCGAAAACGCGCTGCGTTTTCTCGATCCCGCCGCGCCCGCGCGGCTATGGAGTTAGCGATGTCGAAGAGGATTGCACTGGCATTGGGGCTCGTTGCCGTGGCGGTCGGGCTTGCATATGCGGCGAAAGCGACCGTGTGGACCGCGCCGACGTATGCGGAACGAAAATCCGGATTTCGCGTCACGATTCCCGACGTCACGTTGTCGCTCGATGAGACGACGAAGTTGTACGCGGGCAAGCCGCTAGCCAAGCTGCTCGACTCGGATGGCGGTTTGAAGGCCGGATGGATGCGCTTTTTCGCGCCCTTCGATCCCGTGACGACGTGGATGGTCATCACCGATATGGAGCACCTCGACCTCGTGGACGACGGCTACCCGCCGACGGGGAGCATGGCCGACAAGCGAAAATCGTTCCTGCCCTACGTCTTCGACGCGGCGACGTGCGTCGAGAACAACGAGCCGATCATGTACCAACTGCTCGTCATGCCCTTCGTCGCGCCCCGGCGCATGTGCGTGCGTCATGACGAGGACCAGTCGGCGTTCCCTTGGGAAGCGGCGTGGAAAATGGCGGCGATGGGCGAGTGCTGCAAGAAAGAGCAGAACATCAACATGATCGAGTACAAGCACAAGGCGATCGAGCTCCAGAAAAATCAGGGCGCGTGGCGGATTGCGCCGCTACCGCCCGAGTTTCGGAAGACCGACGCCGATCGGATGCGCACCGACGTGATCTACTTCGTCGACAGCCACCCCGGCGGGGACCTCGGCGAGCTTGGATTCGTGGTGAACAAGGCGACCTCGACGGCGCTGCCGACGCTCATGGACAACGTGGTGTTTCACGGCAAGAGCTGGGAGGCCCATCTGAATCGGCACCACGGCGGCGAGCAAGCGGTGGCGGATTATCAGGCGTGGCGCTCGGCCTATCAGGCGTGGATTCAGACGAAGTGACCAACGGCTGTATTCCTCCATGTTTGACACCCGTCGCGTCCATATGAAATAACCCATCAATTCATTCGGATCGGTGCGGGGGTGCGGCGCATGGCGCGTGCGTGGTTTCGCGGATTCTGCCTGCTGGTGCTGCTGGTCGCGGGGTGCGGCGAGTCCGTCGAGGGTACGCCGCCGGACCCGGATTACGACGTGCTCATGTCGGCGGGCAAGCAGGCGCTCGAAGCGGGGCAGGGCGACGACGCCTACGTCTATTTCGCGGAGGCGGATCGCGTTCGTCCCGGCGACGCGCAGGCGAATTTCGGTCTCGTGCTCGCCGACTTCCTGCAAATCGTGAACTTCGCGGATCAGGGCGTGAACTTCGCCGGGGCGCTCTCGCCGGACGAGTCGGGCGCGGCGGCCAAATCGCTCGCCAAGTCGACCGCCAAGTCGGCCGCCAAGTCGGACGATCACGGCAGCGTCGCCGACGAGGTGGCGCCGGGCCCGGGCCGCGTCATCCAAATGTTCATCGATCAGATCTTCGACGACCACCTCGACCTCATGATCGGCCACCTCGAAACGGCGATTGCCGACGAGTCGCTGACCTTCGAAGTCGGCCCCATTCCGCTTCGTTTTCAGGGCGAGGAGTTTCTCGTCTTTTCCGGCACGTGGGACCGCGCCGACATCCTGTTCGTCGATGCGCTCACGCGATTCATTCGCGGCGGAATCGACATGGCCCTCGCCGTGGACCTGAACTTCGACTTCGCGGCGCTCATGGATTTCATGAACCTCGATGCCGATTCGATGGATTCGGACGAATACACCGAGCGTCTGCTCCACATGATCGAGGGATTTCTGACCGATCCTGAATACCCGAACTTCCTGCTCGCGAATCCGCAGGCGTCGTGGCGGATGCCCCGCGCGGGGCTCGCGTTCGGGCAGGGGGCGATCCATCTGGCCGAGGCGCTGGAATCGGTTTCGGACCCCGAGGGTCCGCTGGGGTATGACGACGCCAACGGCAACGGCGTTCGCGACGAGGGCGAGGGTTACGTGCTCGGCAACCTCGATCCCATGACCGATGACCTGATGATGTGGATGCCGCTCGTGACGCAGGCCCTGAATCTGGCCGGGGCGAGCTTTTGGGACGAGACCGAACTCGACATCGATCCCGACGCGTCCAACGCGTTCGACCTGGCGGCGCTGAACGCCGAGTGGCCGGATGACTTCATCCTGCCGCCCATTCTGCCGACCACGAGCATCGACCTTGGCGCTTTCTTCCGGAACCCCGATGCCGCCGCGTTCAAGGGCGCGCTGACGGACATCGTCGTCTGCCTCGACTATCCGGGCACGATTTTCGACACGCTTGCGTGCTTGACGCACTGAGCTAAAAACGGGAAAACGATTCGCGTCGCGCGTCGCGCCGTTCGGGCGCGATGCCCATTCTCGTGAAAAGAGGTTGCTCGTGCGTCGTGCGTGGATGATCGCGGGGCTGGCCGTGTTGCTCGGCTGCCTATCGGCCTGCGGGTATAAGTTCGACACCGAGGAGGACCCGAGCCTCGACGAGATCATCTCGATCGGCAAGGGTTATCTCGCCGAGGGCAACGGCGCGGCGGCCTCCGACGCGTTCAACGCGGCGCTGAAGATCGACGAATCGAGCACCGATGCGCGCTTCGGCGCGGTGTTGGCCGATGTCATGGCGTTCACGAATCTGATCGATGAACTCGTCTCGACGCTGTCGTCGTTCGGATTCGGTTCCACCTCGGCGCAGACGTACGAAAAAGCCGCCGCCGAAACGAAGCCGGGCTTCAGCGATCTGCTTCATGAGTTTCTCGACGACGTGCTGGTCGGCAAAATCAGCCAGTCGGAGCGCCTCTACGCCGAACTTGCGACGGAACCGGACTTTCGCTTCGATCTCGACCGATACCGCATTGCGGTGATGGAAATCGAGCTGGTGAACCTCGGCGGCGAATTCGACAAGGCGGACGCCCACATGATCGGCGCGGTGAGCGCGATCATGAACGGCCTGCTGAATTTTCTGCTGGCGCACAACATCGACATCGACATCGCGTCGCTCGCGCTGCCCACCGTGCCCGAGGGCGCGGACATCGTGACGACGATCGACATGTATGTGGCCTTCCTCGAGGACCTGCTCGCGAGCCCGGAGACGCCCGACCTGCTGACCCTCGAAGGTCCCGACGGCGCGGCGTTCATGCAGCAGGTCGGCATCGACTTTGGCAACGCGTTCGAGCGCATCGACGCGGCCTTCGTGCAGCTCGCGTATGAGCGCGATCAGCAGATCGACGACCAGTTGCGTTTTCTCGATACCGACTTCGATGGCGTCTACAACGACGGCACCGATCCGGTGATGATCGGCGATTCGATCACGCTCGACCCCGAACTGGTGTGGGCAATTCGGGTGCTCGCCCGCGATCTCTCGGCCGCGTTCAAGGACGGCTCCGAGGCCGACGTCGATCCCTTCGAGCCGAACCCGTTTCACCTTTCGTCGACGAACGAACTGCTCACATACCTCGACGTGCTGCCGATCGTGCTGATCGACGAGCCCTTCACGCTGGCGATCGAGGAGATTCCGGATTTTCTGACGATCGACATCGGCTCGTTCTTCGCCGACCCCGATCCGCAGGGCATCCGTCAGGTGCTCGAGGATCTGATCGCGCTTTGGAACGACCTGTCCGGGCTGCTGGTTACGGAGTCGTGAGGTGCAGGCGCTGACGCCGTTTCGCATGGGCCTCGCCGCGCCGCTCGACGGCGTGCGTTTCATGCGCGCGAACCCTCGGCTGATGAAGTACTTCGCCGTCCCCGTCGCGATCAACACGCTCGTTTACAGCGTCGGCGCGTGGTTCTTCTATCGAAACCTCTCGTCGCTGCTGCATTGGATCTTCGCCGACCCCGAGACCTGGTACATGAAGCTCGCGTTTTATTCGCTCGGCTTCGTCATCGCGGCGGTGTTTTCGCTCGTCCTCATCTTCACCTTCACGGCCGTCGGGATGATCCTCGCCGGACCCTTCATGGAAGTGGTGTCGGAAAAGGTTGACGAAATCCGTCTCGGCCGCAAGACCGCGCCGCAGGGCACGTCGATTTTATCCGACGTGGTGCGTTCGCTGGGCACGCAGGTGAAGAAGATCGTCCTGTTCCTGCTGATCCAGGGCGGCTGCCTGCTGTTCCACTTCATCCCGCTCATCGGCAATCTCGTGGCTACCGCGATGCAGACGATCGTCGCGTTCTTTTTTCTCGCGTGGGAGTTCTGGGACTTTCCCATGGACGTGCGTCGGATGGATTTTGCGCGCAAGAAAGACCTGATGCTTCGCTACAAGTCGACGGCGCTCGGCTTCGGCGCGGTGTGCTTCGTTTACATGCTCATCCCCGTCTTCAACTTCATCATGATGCCCGCGTCGGTCGCGGGGGCGACGATCCTCGTCTCGAAGCTGCTCGGCGAGGAAGCGCTGCCGCCGTCCGTCGAGATTCCCGACGTGCCGGAAGTGACACTTCCCACGGCCTGAGCCCGCTCGTCCCCGCCGGCCTGCCTGTCACAATTACGCGTTGACAACACCGGGCGCGAACGCACAATGAAAACCGCAACGCGTGCCCGGCGACGGCGCACATTCATCTGTTTGATTGGACGAACCAGCTTTGCGTTCCCTTCGTACCCTGACGGTCTTGCTCGCCCTGATGACCGCGATTGCCCTCGGTGCTTGGGCTTGCACCGGTGGGGGAGACGACGACGACTCGTCGGCGGGCGACGACGATTCCGCGCCGGTCACTTCGGCGATCGTGATCGTCGTACCGGCGGGTGCGGGCTCGATCATCGACCTGGCGGCCGAGGACGCGAAATCGTTGTTGGCGCGCTCTGTTTGGCGTTTCGGCGAGGACGCCGTCGTCATTTCGAATGAGCTACCCGCCGCCGCGGCCGAGTTGGTCGTGGTTCTGGAAGATCCAGGTGCGGCCGACTCGGCCTTTGAAGAACTGGAGCGCGCGACGCTCGGACCGGAAGGCTATCGCATTCGGCGCGCCGACACCGATGCCGGGCCGACGTTTGTGATTGCGGGCGGCGACGCGAACGGCGTCCAATACGGACTCTATCGATTGCTCGAAATCCTCGGGATGCGTTTCTTCCATCCCGAGCAGGACTTCGTTCCGGAATTCGAGGGGCAGCTTCCGGAAGCGCTCGACCTTGTCGAATCGCCCTCATACGCGCGGCGCGGATTCCACATCCACACGATGCACCCCATCGAGGCGGCCGAGTTCCTGCAGCGCGATCGGCCCGATTACCTCGAATACGCGAAGAGGCTGATCGACTGGCACGTGCGCAATCGCCAGAACTACATGCAGTGGGAGCTTTTGCGCACGGTGGACTTCGAGGCGGCCGAGGAGCACTTCCGCGCCATCGCCCTTTACGCGCACGCGCGCGGCATGAAGATCGGCATCGTCGTGACGTGGGTCTTTCAGCAGCAAAAAGCGTGGAAGATCGTACCGTGGTTCGGCTGCGAATGCCGCGAGGAGATGGAGGCGAATATCGACCGCCTCATGCGCGTGCCGTGGGACCACATCAACCTGGAAATGGGCACTTCGGAGTTCACGCCGACGAACGACGAATTGCAGGTCGCGTGGATGAACAACACCGTCGCGTATCTGGCCGAGCGCTATCCGGACACCGACGCCTCGGTGAAGGTGCACGTTTCGTCGGGGCAGTTCTCCGACGCCTACGGCGTGAACTTCAACTTCTTGCCGCAGTTCGCCGACCCGCGCATGGGCGTCTATCCGCACACGGTGCAGTTTTACGACCTGCTCGGCCCCGCGCCGACTTACGAGAACGACAGCTTCCGCTTCATGCACGAGTGGATGCTGGACCGAGTGGGCGAACGCAAGGTCTATTACTACCCCGAGACGGCCTATTGGGTTTCGTTCGATATCGACGTGCCGCTCTTCCTGCCGGTCTACATCCTGAATCGCTGGCGCGACATCCAACTGCTGGCCGACGAAGGCATCGACGGCCACGTGACGTTCACGTCGGGACACGAGTGGGGCTACTGGCTCAGCGACTGGGCCGTCGCGCGAATGACGTTTAACGCCGATGAGGATCTGACCGACGTGCTCGGCGATTTCACGTCGATATTCGGAAGCGACGCCGAACCCATGCGAGACGCGCTGCTCGATCTGATCGCCCTCGAAGAGCATGCGCTCATCGATCAAGAGATGGTCTCGTACCTGACCGGGCAGGACACCTTCGACGAGATCGGCTACCTGCTCGGATCCTCCACGCAGCCCAAGCCGGTCGCCTTTTCCGAGATTGACGCGATGGATGCCGGTGCGCTCGCGAATTTCGAGACCCAAACGCTCGCCTCGCTCGGCTCGATGGCGTCGCGATTCGACGCGATCGCGGGTGATGTCGAGTCTTTGGGGACGGGCGTGCCGGACGACGCTCGGGCGTGGTTCGACGAGATGCGCGATGCGTTCCGCGTCAACGCGCTGCGCGCCGGGCATTCGTACGCGCTTTACGCGGGTGCTGCGAATCGGAGGCGCGCGGAGATGGGACTCGATCCCGCGGGCGAGGACGTGTCGCGCGGGCACTTCGATGCCGCCCTCGCCACGACCGACGAATTCCTCGAACTGATGCGCCGTCGCGAGGCGCGCTACCGCTATCCGCTCGCGCTCTCCAGCTCCTGGGAACGCAGTCTGACGTCGTACGACTTCCGCTACCTTTGGGAGGCGTCGACGGCATACTGGTATCGTCGCGCCGAAAAGCAGGCGATCGACAAGGAATTCAGCCCCTTCCTCATGAACGTCATCGACCCCTTCTGGTTCATTTTCTGACCGATTTCGGGCGAAAAACCCGCGCCCGCGCGCGTTTGCGTCATGGGCGTCTTCTGATTAGAGTGTCGCCGCGACGGAGGCCGAAATGTGCGGCATTTGTGGCGAATTTTCTTACGCCGCCGGGGACGTGAACCCGGACACCGTGCTTCGCATGACGTCGACCATGGCGCATCGCGGACCTGACGCCGACGGCACCTACCTGTCCCCCGACCGCCGGGTCGGTTTCGGGCATCGACGGCTTTCGATCATCGACCTCTCCGAGGCCGGTCGCCAGCCGATGTGCAACGAAGACCGCACGGTCTGGATCACGTTCAACGGCGAGATCTACAACCACGACGAAGTGCGCCGCGAACTGATCGCGCGCGGCCACACGTACCATAGCCGCACCGACACCGAGACAATCGTCCACGCCTACGAAGAGTGGGGCGTCGAGGCGATTCACCGCCTGCACGGGATGTTCGCGTTCGCGATCTGGGACGAGCGTCGCGGCAAGATGCTGCTCGTGCGCGATCGCATTGGCATCAAGCCGCTCTATTTTTGTCAGAGCGGCGGGCGGCTCCTTTTCGGCTCCGAAATCAAGGCGATCCTCGCCCACGGCGCGGTCACGCCGGACCTCGACGAAGAGGCGGCGTTTCACTACCTCTCGTTTATGGTTACGCCCGCGCCGATGACGATGTTCGCGGGTATCCGCAAGCTCCCCGCCGGGCATTACATGGAGATCGACGGTGCGGGCAACGCGAAGATCGTTCAGTACTGGGACGTGATCCCCGACCCCGCAAAGTGGTCGCCGGTGACCGACGAACACGAGGCGGTCGAGACGGTCCAGTCGCTTCTGCGTTCGGCCGTCGAAAAGCGCATGATGTCCGACGTGCCCTTCGGCGTGTTCCTGTCGGGCGGCGTCGATTCGAGCACCAACGTCGCGCTCATGAGCCAGGCGTCGTCGCTGCCCGTGCGCACCTTCACGGTGGGCTACAAGGACGACGGCGAGTTCAACGAGCTGGTCTACGCGCGGCGCATCGCGCAGGACTTCGGCACCGAGCATCACGAGATCCTGATCGACGAAAAAGACTTTCGCGACTTCGTCCCGCAACTGATTTATCACCAGGACGAACCGATCGCCGACTGGGTATGCGTGCCGCTTTACTACGTATCGAAGCTGCTGCGCGACAGCGGCACGATCGTGGTGCAGGTGGGCGAGGGCGCCGACGAATTGTTCTGCGGCTATCCCGGCTACCTGCCTTATCTGAGTCCCAAGGCGGATTTTTATCGCAAATTTCTCAAGCTCCCGCGCTGGATGCGCCGGGGCGTGGGAGCGAGCGCCGAGGCCCTGGGGTCGGCGTGGGAGTTCCCGCCGTTTCCGCTCAACGTGCTGGGCGAGGCCGGGCGATCGCACGAGCTGTTCTGGAGCGGTGCGGCGCTGTTTCGCGGGCAAACCAAGCGCCGCCTGACCGCCCCGTGGTCGGCGTCGCGGCTCGACAGCTTCGACGCGATCAAGCCGTATTACGACCGCTTTGACGAAATGTGCCCGGCGGGTGATCCCCTGAACCGCATGGTGTATCAGGAGTTCAAGCTGCGCCTGCCCGAGCTGCTGCTCATGCGCGTCGACAAGATGACGATGGGCGTGTCGGTCGAAGCGCGCGTGCCGTTTCTCGATCACCTGCTCGTGGAATACGCCTTCCGCATCCCGCAGAGCATGAAACTCAAGGACGGCGTTCTCAAGTCGGTGCTCAAAAAGGCCGTGCGCGGCCTGATCCCCGACGAGATCATCGACCGCAAAAAGCAGGGCTTCGGCGTTCCGGGCCAGAAGTGGATGGAAGGCTATATGGACGAGTACTCGCGCGACGCGATCTTCAACTCGTCGCTGCGCGAGCGAAAACTTTTCGACTACGATTTCGTCGACGCGCTCTTCCGCCATTCGCGCGATCAGGCGCACGTCAGCGCCATCTACATCTGGACGCTCGTCAACTTCTCGCTCTGGTACGACCACTGGGTGACGCGCACCCGCTGACGCCGGCGGTTTCGCGGGGACGGGAGAAATCGTAGGCCGATGTTCCTCGCCAATTCCGCCGTCACGCTGATCTGCCGCGTCACGACGATGGGCGTTGGCCTCATCTCCGGCATTTTCGTCGCGCGCTACCTGCACCCCGAGGGCAAGGGGATTCTCGCCACGATCGGCGTGCTGACGGGAACGGCCATTCAGCTCAGCCATCTCGGGCTGCCGTCGGCCAACGTGCACATGGCCGCGAAAAACCGCGCCGACGCACCGGCGCTGCTGGCCAATTCGCTGTGGTGGGGGCTCGCGGTCGGCGGGCTCATTGCGGCGGGCGTCTTCGCGGCGTGGCTCGCCGCTCCCGACCTGCTCGACGGCGTCAACGGGCCGATCCTCGCCGTTGCGTTGCTTTCGGTGCCCGCATCGCTCGCCGCGCTGCTGCTTTCCAACACGGCGATCGGGCTGGAGCTGTTCTTTTTCTACAATATCCTCGACGTCGCGGTGGCGGTGGTCGGCGTCTTTCTCAACGTCGGTCTTCTCGTTCTTGCGGGCGCGGGGGCGTACGAACTCGTCTGGCTCGCGACCATCGGCGCGTGGGTTACGCTCGGCGTGCTCGTCTATTACCTCGGCCGGCGTTTTGGTTTCGCCTTCCGACCCGACGTGGCGTTGCTCAAGTCGTCCCTGACCTACGGCTTCCATCTGTGGCTCACGATGCTCATGAGCTTTCTTGTTTTGCGCATCGACACGCTCGTCGTGAATTCGGTGTGCGGCGCGGACGAGACCGGCATCTACTCCGTCTCGGTGCTCGCCATCGACGTGCTGCAACTCATCCCCGCGGCGGTGGGCACGGTGCTCTTCCCGCGCCTGTCGGCGCTCGATCCAGAAGCCCGCAATGTGGCCTTCGTGCGCGTCGTTCAGACCTTTTGGCCGCTGCTCATCGCCGTGGCGATCGTCTGCGGCGTCGTCTTTGCGCCGTTTGTTCGTCTGCTTTACGGCGAGCCCTTCGTCCCGGCCATCGGCGCGTTCTACATCCTGCTGCCGGGTACTTTCTTTCTCTCGATTCAGATCCTCGTGGTGAACAGTCTCGCCGCGCGGGGCGATGTGCGCGCTCTCCCGTGGCTTTGGGCCATCACCACCGTCGTCAATCTCGGCCTGACACTTCTGCTCGTGCCGAAATGGGGAATTGCCGGAGCGGCGTGGGCCTCCACCATCGCCTACACGCTGATTTTCGTGCTCATGGTCGGCTGGCACCGGCACCGGTGGCCCCAGGTGAGCCTCTCCGATATGCTGGTGCCGCGTTGGTCGAGTTTCGCGTTTTTGTGGGACGAAACGCGCCGGACACTCGCGGCCTTGAAACCGGGCCGCTGATCGAACGATGACGCGCGCGAATTTGTGGATGGATCGGGGCGGGGCGTGATCTACATTCTCACTCCCACGAATACGCAGGGGGCCGCACGTCCGGGCGAAACCGCGCTGACGCTCGAAGACCTCATGCGTCTTCGCAAGACGCCGTTCGCGCTGATGCGACGCATCTTGTTCGCGCCGCGAAACGAACGCTGCGCCGCCGTCGTCAGCGACCTGCGGACGCACCAACGATTCTTTTTCATCAAGCTGCTATGCCTGCTCACGCCGGGCTCGCCCCGCGAGATTGTGGATCTCGACGGTCGGACGATGCCCGTGCGCTGGGGCGAGTTTCTGACGAGCGATCTGCCCGAGATGATCGTCGATCTGGCGCGCGCACCCATGGCCATGCGCGGATTTGTGCGGGGCCTTCGCGATCTGCTCGCCGCGACGCAGCCCGTGCGGCAGGTCGCGCCGACGTCGGAAAAATCCGTGTGGTTCTACCGCACCGATCTGTTTTTCGGGGTGAAGGCCGGCGGCAGCGTCGGCCACATCACGGGCGTGTGCAAGGGTTTTACGCGGCTGGGGTTCGGCGTCACCGCGTTCGCCGCCGACGCCCTCGAATTCCTGCGCCCGCACGGCATCCCTGTCGAGGTCGTGCCGATGCGCAAGGCGTTTCGCAACTTCCCCGAGCTGCGGACCGTCGCGTACGAACGGACCTTCGAGGACGCGATGCGCGAGCGCTCGCGACGCACTCGCCCCTCGCTCGTCTATCAGCGCCTTTCGCTCAACAACTTCGCGGGCGCCGCGTGCGCGCGGGCCTGGAACGTGCCGTTCGTGCTCGAATACAACGGTTCCGAGGTGTGGGTTTCGAAGCATTGGGGGCAGACGGAACTTCGGCTCGCGAAGTGGTCGCTCATGGCCGAGGACGTGTGTTTTCGCCACGCCGACCTCATCGTCGTCGTGTCGGCCGTCCTGCGCGACGAACTCGTCTCGCGCGGTGTGCCGGCGGAAAAGATTCTCGTGAACCCAAACGCGGTCGACCCCGAGATCTATGACCCCGCGCGGTTCGACGCGGCGAACATCGCCGACTCGCGCGCGGGTTTTGGATTCGCGCCCGATCACCTCGTGTTCGGCTTCATCGGTACGTTTTCGATGTGGCACGGTGTCGAGGTGCTCGCCGAGGCGATCCCGCGTCTGGTCGCCGCGCGCGACGACCTGCGTTTCCTGCTGATCGGCGACGGACCGCTGCACTACCCCGTACGCGAACGGCTGAAGGCGGCGGGCGTCGGCGAGCGGTGCGTGCTGACGGGACTCGTGCCGCAGATGGAGGCGGTGCGTCATCTGGCGGCGTGCGACGCCTATCTCTCGCCGCACGTGCCGAATCCCGACGGCAGCCGGTTCTTCGGCTCGCCGACGAAACTCTTCGAGTACATGGCGATGGGCCGCGCGATCGTGGCGAGCGATCTGGAGCAGATCGGCGAAATCCTCGTGCATGAGCAAACGGCGCTGCTGGCAAAGCCGGGCGACGTGGACGCGCTCGTCGCGGCGGTGCTGCGCGTCGCGGCTGATCGCGATTTGCGCGAGCGGCTCGGGCGCAACGCGCGCGAAGCGGCCCTTCGCGATCACACGTGGGATGCCCACGTCCAAAGGATTCTGAACGCGCTGGCGGCACGCGGCGCGACACCGGGGACGACATGAAACAGGTGTTTTTCACATCGGGCGGCGAGGTGGCGGTACTGGACGTTCCGCCGCCGGTGGTCGGGCCCAAGCAGGTTTTCATCGCGGTCGAGCATTCGCTCGTGAGTACGGGGACGGAGCTGGCGAGTTCGGGCGGCGGCGGCGGGATCGTGCAGAAGGTGCTGTCCGATCCCATGATCGTTATGCGCGCGCTGGATTACGCTCGCAAACACGGAATCAAGACGACGTACCAGCTCGCGACGGGTCAGGGCGAGTCGTCGTATTTTCCGCTGGGCTACTCCATCGCCGGGCGCGTCGTCGAAGTCGGCCGCGAGGTGAGCGGGATTCAGGTCGGCGACCGCGTCGCCGCCGCGGGCGCGGGGCTCGCGTGCCACGCCGAGTTCGTCAGCGTGCCGGTCAACCTCGTCGTCAAAGCGCCCGTCGGGCTTTCGTCGCGCGAGGCGTGTTTTGGCACCCTCGGCGCGATCGCGCTGCAAGGTGTGCGCCGCTGCGCGCCGACGCTCGGCGAAACCGTGCTCGTGGTGGGGCTCGGCCTGCTCGGGCAACTCGCGGTTCGACTGCTCGTCGCAAACGGCGCGCGGGTGATCGGTGTCGATCTGCGCGAGGATCGCGTCCGGCGCGCGCTGGAGCACGGCGCGCGCGAGGCGTTTTCGCCGGGTGACGCGGGCTTTGTGTCGCGCGTGATGGAACTGACCGGAGGCGTCGGCGCGGATGCCGCGGTCCTGACCGCCGCGACGAAGTCGAGCGAGATCATCAATCAGGCCGCGAACGCCTGCCGACGCAAGGGTCGCGTGGTGATCGTCGGCGACGTCGGGCTCGACATCGCCCGCGAGTCGATCTACGCGAAGGAAATCGACATCCTCATCTCCACGTCGTACGGCCCGGGCCGCTACGATTCCAAGTACGAGTTCGACGGCATCGACTATCCGCTGCCCTACGTGCGCTGGACCGAGAACCGCAACATCGGCGCGTTCCTCGATCTGGTGGCCGAAGGGCGCGTGAAGGTGGACGACCTCGTCACCATCGAGGAGCCGGTGGCACAGGCGGTCGAGGTCTATCGGCGGCTGTCGTCGGGCGGGCAGAACCAGATGGCGGCGGTCTTCCGCTACCCCACGGCGGCGAGCGGCGAGACGCCCGGTCGTCCATCGGGGGCGGTGCGCCTGACGCCGAAGCCAAAGAGCGCGAAGCTCTCCGTGGCCCTGATCGGCGTGGGCGGCTACGCCAGCGCGTTCCACGTTCCCAATTTCGGCGGCCATCCCGACGTGCGCATCGGCGCGGTGGTTTCGACCAAGGGCGTCGTGGCGCAACAGGTGGCGCAAAAGCACGGCGCGGCTCTCGCCGCGACCGACTATCGCGAGGCGGTGGCCGACGCGGGCATCGACGGACTCGTCATCTCCACGCGGCACGACACGCACGCCGAAATCGCCGTGGCCGCGCTGACGGCGGGCAAGCACGTCTTCGTCGAAAAACCCGTCGCGCTGACGCGGGACGACGTGAGCGCCGTCTATCGCGCTGCGGTCGCGGGTGGCGCGCCGATCACCGTCGGGCACAATCGGCGATTCAGCCCGCACGCAAAGCTGCTCGCCGATCTGCGCGCGGGCACGCCCGGACCCGTGCAGATGGTCTACACCGTCAACGCGGGGGCGCTTCCCGCGAATCACTGGGCCAACGACCCGGTCAAAGGCGGCGGACGCATCATCGGCGAAGGGTGCCACTTCTTCGACCTGATGTATTTTCTCGCGAACGCCGCGCCGGTGCGCGTGGCGGCGATGGGCGTGCCCGAGAGCACGGAGCCGAAGCTGTGGCAAAACGTCAGCGTCGTCGTGCGTTTCGCCGATGGCTCCGTCGGCAACCTGACGTATTCGGCGCTCGGTCACGGTTCGTATGCCAAGGAGCGCGTGGAGCTGTACGCGGGCGGATCGGTCGGCGTTCTCGACGACTACCAGTCGGCGCAGGTCTTTGGCGCAAAGCCTGCCAAATCGAAAACCGCCGTCATCGACAAGGGCCAGAAGACGCAGGTGGACGATTGGATCGCGCACCTGTGCGGGCGGCCCGCGACGCCGATCTCGACGCGCGATTCCATGGTGGGGACGTGGATCGCTCTTGCGGCGATCGAGAGTCTGATGCAAGGTCGGGCGATCCCCATCGACCTGAATGAACTCGATCACCCGACTCCGGAGGCCGCATCGCCATGAGCCTCGTGTCCCAGGCGCTGCTCGTGCTTCGTCGCGATGGCCCCGTGGCCTTCGCGGGGAAAGCCCTCGCCTGGGGCCTCGATCGGTTTGCCGGACCCATCGAAGTGGTGCGAGACCGGATGCTGGGCACGTGGCCGCTTGACCGGGATGTTCCGATCGTGGCGCCCGATCACCGCGCGCGCATGCGCGTGCTCGTCGATCCCGATGAGATCGAAACGCGGCTTGCGGGTCTTTTCGCATCGTCGCCCTCCGGATACGAGGCGTTTCTCGCCGAGGCCGAACACCTCCTGCATCATCGCTTCACGATCCTCGGATTTGGCCGATTCGATCTCGGCCATCCGATCCCGTGGGATCGCGACGTGCGCTGCGGGATTTCGTTCGGCCGCCGGCATCACCGGCGGCTGCGTTACGTGCGCGCCGACGACAGCGACGTGAAGGTGCCGTGGGAATTCGGGCGCATGCAGGAGTTGCCCGTCCTCGCCGCCGCGTACCGCCTGACGGGCGACAACGCGTTCGCGGAGAAGGTCTTCGAAATCATCGACGACTTTTGCGCGAAGAACCCGCCGCGCTACGGCGTGCAATGGACGTGCGCGATGGAGGTCGGGCTTCGCATTTTTTCCGTCGGCCTCGCGCTTACGATTCTGGATGGCAAGCCCGAGTGGCCAGCCGAGCGATGGCGCGTCGTCGACCGACTCGCGATCGCGTCGGGCCGCTACATCAACGACTTTCTCGAATACGACCCCCATCTCACGAGCAATCACTACCTCAGCGACCTGCTCGGTCTGCTGGCGATCGGCGCGGCGTGGCCGCACCTGCGCGACGCCGAAAAGTGGTTTGCGTTCGCGCATGCGGAATTCGAGAAGGAGATTCTCAAGCAGTTCGACCGCGAGGGTCCGAATTTCGAGGGCAGTCTGCCGTATCACCGATTCTCGCTCGAGATCCTGATCGCGGCGTATCGCACCGCCGCGCTCGCGGGGCGACCATTCGGCGCGGGATTCGAGGCGCGGCTGCAAAAGGCGATCGATTTCGCCCTCGCAGCGGTCTATCCCGATGGCCGCGCGCCGACGATCGGCGACAACGACAGCGGGCGCGTGTGGCGTCTGGTGTCGCGGCCCGGCAACGACTGGCGCTACCTGGCGCACCTCGCCACGGATTTGTTTCACGGGGAACAATCCGCCCTCGGCGGTTCGCCGGACGTGGAAACGCTGATCCTATGGGGCGGTCCCGGCGGCGAGCGCGCGGCGGTCTCATCCAATCGCGGCGATGGCGTTTACGAGCGGCGCGGACGGTGGTTCGTCGGCGGGACCAATTCTCGACTCGCGATTTCGGCGGGGCCGCTCGGCCAAAACGGGAACGGTGGCCACGACCACAATGATGCGCTTGCCTTCACGTGGTGGGCGGGCGTGCGCGAGTGGTGCGTCGATCCGGGCATGTATTGCTATACGCTCGATCCCAAGTGGCGAAACGTCTTTCGCTCGGTGCGTCAACATAACGCGCCGTTCGTCGACGACGAAGAGCCCAATCCCTTCGATCCGCATTTGCTGTTCACCCTTCGCGATGTCGCGCGCGCGTCGGGAAATCTCGTCGCCGGTGACGGAACGTGGGCGCGGTTTGAAGGCGAGCACGACGGTTATCGCCGGCTCGCCGATCCGGTCGGTGTGACAAGAACCATCGAGTTCGACCGGTCGAGCGGAGCGGTGGTCGTCGCCGACATCTTCGACGCCGCCGCGGAGCACGTCTTCGGTCAAACGCTGATGGTCGCGCACGGTGTTCGCGTCGAGGACGTGAAGATCGCACCCGAGTTCGCGTGGGAGCCGCTGGCGCCCGCGCGGGCGGATATGGTGGCGCGATTCCGCTGGACCGCGGACGGCTACGTCGTCTACGTATTCACGGACGCCGACGGGTTCGACGAGTGGACGGTGGAAGAGGCATGGCTGAGTTTCGACTACGGTCACGTTACGCCCGGCCGCAAGTGCGTTCGGCGGGCGCGACGAAACGGCGGCGCGACGCTGCGTTTCGCTCTCGCCGCTTTCCGCGATCGTCAGTAACGCCGCAGCACAATCACGATCGACGCCAGCGCGACCTTGACCATGTAATAGATGGACGTGAGGAATGTGAGCGACGACCTTCCGCCGAGTCGCCGTCGCATCTGCACGGGATACTCTCGCACGCGCAGATTCAGTTTGTGCGCGAGCACGAGTCCCTCGACCTCGGGGTAGTCGTCGGGGAAGTGGTGGACGAATCGGACGATCGCGTCCTCGGAGTAGGCGCGGAAGCCCGAGGTCGGATCGGCGTAGGACGAACCCGTCAGGACCCGAAGCAGGATTCGCAGCGCCGCGGAGCCGATCATGCGGGGAAGGGTCGACGTCGCCTTCTGATCCGCGAGACGCACCCCCACCGCCACGTCGCACTCGCCTCGCTGGACTGGGGCGACGATCCGCTCGATTTCGCGCGCGACGTGCTGGCCGTCGCCATCGAACTGCACCGCCATCTTCGCGCCGCGCACCATGGCGTTCAGAAATCCCGTGCGCAGCGCCATCGACACGCCCATGTTGAACGGCATGTCGACGACGTTGATGGGGTAGCGCCTCGCGACCTCGGCGGTGTTGTCCTTCGAGCCGTCGTTCACCACCACGATGTTCCCCGGCGGCGCAACGGTCATCAGGTCCTCGATGACCGACGCGATATTGGGCGCCTCGTTGAACGCGGGAACGATGAACAGGACGTCTGCGAAGACGTTGTCGGCGGGAAGAGAAGCGGCCGGTTCGGGCGACATCGGGGCGCATCTTAGCGGCGCGCCCCAATGCGTGTCCAGAATCAGATGAAGGTGACGTAGTTGGCCGTCTTGAAGGCCGGATTCTTCACGTGAAGGAAGTAGCGGATGCCGTCGATCCACGAAAAGCCGAAGATCTTCTTCTCGTTGACGAGCGAGATCACGAAGCTGATCGGGGCGAGCGCCCACGAAAGACGGCTGTTTACGAGGCGGTTCATCCACCGGCGCGAGAACTTCAATTTGAGCATGATCGGCCATAGCCAATAGAGCCGCAGCGTGCGCTCGGGATCCGTCCGTTTGAACACCGACATCGCCGGCCAGGTGGGGATGTCGGGGATCTCGTAGATGCGGTCCTCGTAGTCCTCGACGAGATAGCCGTCCTTCATCAGCTTGCGCGAAACGGCGCTGACGGGATAGGGCACGAGCACGGTGACGCGGGTGTGATCGGTGCCGATCTGCTGATTGAGCTCGAGTGTGTCGAGGTCGCCATCCACCGACGACCAAGGCACGCCGAGGATGTTGAACGTGACGAGGCGGATGTCGAGTTTTTTCACCAGCGCCGCCGCGTGTCGGATTTCATCCGTCGTGACCGGTTTGTTCATGATGTCGCGACGCAGGTTGTCGTCCGCGAGTTCCAGACCCATCGCCACGCTCACGCACCCGCCGTCCTTGAGTGCCCGGATCGTCTCGTCGGTGATCGACGTCGCGAACACATTGCACGAAAACGGCAGGCCGACGCGGGTCTTGTAGGTCTCGATGAACTCGTGCAGCCAGCCCTCGCCGCTCGCGAACAGGTCGTCGGAGAAGTGGACGATCCGGAGCGGGTGCTTCGCGCGGACGGCGTTGATTTCATCGGCGATCCGGTCGCCACTCTTGCGCCGGAAGAACGTCTTCTTTGTTTCGAGCATCGATTTGTAGGCCTGATTGAAACAGTACCCGCACGAGTACTGGCACCCGCGCCCCGTCGAGAATTTCTTGGCGGGAAACGATGCCATGAACTCGTACCGGAAATAGACCTCGCGGTCGGGCATCGGCATCGTGTTCAGATCGGCCGTGAACGGGCGGATGGGGTTGAGACGCGGCGTTCCGCCGTCGTTCCAGATCAGGTTCTGGACGTCGGTGGCGTCCGCGCCGTCGCGGCGGCGTTCCAGCAGGTCCGTCACCACGCCCTCTGATTCACCCGCGAAGGCGTAGTCGACGTTGGGTTGCAGGACGATGTTGTGGAAAAACGTCGGGTGCGTCCCGCCAAGAACGACGGTGGTGTCCACCGCCTGCTTGGCCTCGCGCGCGGATTGCAGCGCGGAATTGTGCCCCATCAGATCGCAAGGCACGACGACCATGTCGGGACGAAACTTGCGCAGTTCGCCGCCGAGTTCGGGTTCCTCGCGGCGCAGAAACAGGCGCGTGTCGACGCCCTTGCTTCCCAGAAAGCCCGCCAGATCGCAAATGCCCATCGATTCGTTGATGGCGTTTTCCTGAATAATCGCGACGCGCGCACCGGCGAGACTCATGATGGGCCTCCCTTTCGAAAGACGGCGAGGTATCGCCAGCCCCATCGGGGATGGCGGGGGAGAATGCGGGCCTCGATCCAGTCCTCGACGATGCGCCACGGCGCGAGCGGCGCCTTGAGTGCGATCGCGAGCGTCGGCGAGAGCGGCGTGAGCAGCTCCGTGAGATGAAAGTAGATTTCGGCGGTCGGGTTGAGCGAGCGAAACGCGATCTGCTCGAATCCCCGGCTCGCCATTTCGGCCGCGACGCGTGAGGCGGGCAGGGCCTTCTCGTCGTCGCTCAGCAGCCCCGACCACTGGCCGACCGTGTTGCCGAGTCGGCGAAGCGGATGATCGCCGACCGGATCGGAGATCGCGACGATTCCGCCATCCGGCACGACGCGCGCGCAGGTGGCGGCGAATCGCGGCAGATCGATGTGATGCAGCGACTGGAAGCAGCAGATCGTGTCCGCGGTGAGACCCTCGCCCGCTTCCTCGCAGAAATTGCCGAAACGCAGTTCCATCACGTCGCCGCGCGCGGGCATCGACTGGTCGTACACATAAGCCGTCGGGTGCGCGAGCCCGCGCCGGACGAACGCCTCGGACAGATCGATGCCGACCACGCTCAACGCGCCCCACGAGAGAAACATCGACAGGTGGCGCGGGTTGCCGCAGCCGACCTCGACCACGCGCTTGCCTGCGAACCAGGAGCGGTCGAGAAACGCGACATGGCGATCCCAGGTGCGGAGTGTGTGACGCAGGATGAAGCGCTCGAAGGCCGAGCGGTCCCGCTCCAGAAAATGCAGGATGTAGCGCTGGTGCTCGTCGTAGTGTTCGCGTTCGCGGGCCACGGCGGCGGCGTCCCGCGTCGCATCGATGTGCGCGACGCGCTGGGCCGGAATGGGCGCCGTCCAGATGGTCATGGCCGTTGTGCTCGATTCATTCCGTTCGTTCGATTCAATCTACCGGCATGTCCGCGAGATTTCGGTGCGCGGCGTCACGAGTCGATCGGGCGACCAGGGCGCGATTGTCACGCCTCGTACCAATCAGGGCGAAGCATCCCGACGTATTCCGAGATGGCGAGACGTTCGCGCACGGACGCCTTCGGGTTCAGGAATCCGACCATCGCGTCCCAGCCGATCCGCACGCTGACGAGCAGCCACCACATGTACATCCGCCGACGATACTTGTGGATGGACATCAAGCCCCAGAGGATTCGCGGCAGGCTCAGGACCTTGCGATTCATCTCCCACAGCTTGTAGTCCACCTCCTCGCGGGTCATCGTCTCGGTGCCCATCACCGGGGTCATCCAGTCGTAACGCGCGAAATCCGTCACGTCGAGCCAGCCGTTCTCCTTCGCGCGCTTAAACTGCTCGGTCCCAGGCACGGGCGTCATCGGGTGGAAGGCCGGGTAATCGGGCGCCAGCTTACGCACGTAGCGCACCAGTTTGTCCATCGACTCGGTCGTGTCCTCGCGAATGCCGACGATGAACGTCGTTTGCAAGAACAGTTTGGGGTACTTGCGCCGCAGATACGGCACCAGATGCGCCGTTCGCTCCACGTTCTGGTTGTGCTTCGACAGCCGCTCGAAGTCGTCGTCGTCGGCGCGTTCGACGCCGATGCAAATGTGCGACAAGCCAGAGGCGATCAGCTTCTCGAACAAGCCGCTCTTGTCGTCGCGGACGAGGTAGTCGGAGCGCATGAAGCCGAACCAGTACGTCTTCATCTTCGAGGCGATGAGGCGCGAGGCGAACTCGTCGCTCCACTGCGGCTTCACGTTCCACGTGTCGTCGACGAAGACGAAGCAGTTCTTCTGGTACTTGTAATAGAGCACTTCCATTTCCGCGATCACGTGGTCGACGCCCCGCGTTCGCCAGCGCGGGATGAGCTTTTCCTCGGCGGGTTCGCCCTTGCGTTTCGACATCTGAAGCCAGCACGCGCAGTAGTTGCACGAATCGGTGCAGCCACGGCTGTGGTGGATCGTCACGCCGCCGGGGCTGAACAGATACTTTGAAGCGCCGAACAGATGCATCGGCAGCAGGTCGTAGGCGGGGAAGGGGAGCGTATCGAGATCGGCGATCAGATCGCGATGACCGGTATAGACGCACTCGCCCCGCTCGCCGGGGATGGCGAGACCGGGGATGCCGCGCAAATCGCCGTCGCGTTCGAGCGCGTCTACCGTCTCGCCGAGCGTGATCTCGCCCTCTCCGCGCACGATGGCGTCGATCGGATAGCGGGCGAGGCAGTCAGCGGCGTTTTGCGCAAAGTGCACGCCGCCCGCGATGGTGAAAATCGCGGGATCGATCTCCTTCGCGAGGCGAAACACACGCCCGCACTCGTGCTCGTAGAGCGTTTCACTGTCACCCGCGAGCACGACCTGGGGCTTCGTCCGGCGGATGACGTCCGCAAGGCTTTTCCAGCCGACCTTGGCCGGGCCGCAATCGAGGAGCGTGACGTCATGTCCTCGCCGGCGCAGTTCCGCGCCCAGATAGACCATGGCCTGGGACAACAGAAAGTTGTCCATCTCGTTCATGTACGGCCACAGATATTTGGGCGGTCGGACGTAGAGGACGCGCATCAGAGCTTTCGCCCCAGCAGGTGTTTGATCATGATCTTCGCGCCGTTCCACATCTGTCGCAATCCGATGGAGCGGATGACGAACAGGTGCCGCCAGATCATCCGCGGACGCACATAGAATCGGAACGTCGCGCGGCGGTGCAGGCGGACGAGCTCGTCGCCGGTCAATCCGCGCGGGATGAACGGCAGCGTGTTGGGATCGTGGTTGAAGGTCGAGAACTTGTCCCAGTCGCCGGGCTTCATTTTGCCCTCCGCGACCAGATCGTCCCAGATTTGCGTGCCGGGGTAGGGGATGGTGATGCCGAACTTCGCGAAGTCGATGTCGAGCGACCGCGCGAATTCAATGTTCTCCACCGTCTGCTCCGCCGTTTCGCCGGGCAGACCCAGCATGAAGAACGCCGAGATTTCCAGGCCCGCCGAGCGCGCAACGCGCACACCGTCGCGGATGTCCTGCGCCGTGCACTTCTTGTTGACGTTCTTGAGCAGCGTATCCACGCCCGACTCGATGCCGAAGAGAATTCGTTTGCAGCGCGCCGCCACCATCTCGCGGCACACCTCTTCGTCGATCACATCGACGCGCGTCTCGGTGGTCCACCACCATTCGCCCGGGATGTTGCGCTCGCGGATCGCGCGGCAGGTGTCGATGCCGTGCTGCTTATGAACCGGGAAGATGGGATCGACGAAGCCGACGTGTCGGATGCCGTTTTCGGTGACGAGCCACTCCATCTCGGCCGCGATGTTGTCGGGGCTGCGGCGACGCACCTTGTGGCCCTGATACCCGAGGGCGCAATACGTACAGTGGAACGGGCAGCCGCGAGAGCCAATGATGGAGAGACCCGGCTTGGCGACGTTGACGAACGCGAGAAAGCCGTAAACGTGCTGCGGGAAGAGATCCCATGCCGGGAGCGGCAACTTGTCGAGCTCCGGCCCCTGCAACAGCGGCGCGATCGGCGTCGTGTGGATGCCGCCATTCATGTACGTCAGGCCGGGTACGTCGTCGAAGGAGCCTCCCCGGTCCAGGACGTCGCACAGCTTCGGCATCGTTGTTTCGGCCTCGCTGTGCATGACGAAATCGGCGTAGCCGTCGCGGACGAGATCCTCGGCAAAGAGCGACGCGTGCAAGTTTCCGAGCACGACCTTGGTCTGCGGGCGCTCCTTGCGAAGCCGTCGGCCGAGCGATTCGACCGTGTGCACCGACGGCGTCAGTACGCCGATGCCCACGACGTCGGCCCGCCATTCGCCGACGAGTTCGACGATCTGCGTCTCGGTGAGGTCATCGACGAAGTTGTCGAGGCATCGGACTTCGTGGCCCGCCTCGCGGCAGGTCGCGGCGATGTAGGCGAGCCCGATAACGGGCATGGCCTCGGCGAGCGCCTTGTAGTCGCCGAATCCACTATCGACGTCGTAACCGGGATTGATGAGCAGGACGCGCGCCATGTTCCTACGCTTTCCGCGGCTTGATCGCCACCGCCGTGAGCACTCGGGCGAATTGATGTGCGTTGGGGGCGAGACGAAACTCCCGGTCCGCCGCCGCGACCTGATTCAGATAGGCGTCGTCACGCGCTCGTTCGTCGTCCACCATCTGCCAAAACGGGCCCTCGCCGAAAAAGTGCGACGGGATGATTCGAATCGGGTCCAGCCCCGCGCCGCGGCACAGGTCGGCGAGCGAGGCGGCGTCGAAGAGACGCACCATCCGACCGGGGAGCGACACCGTGACCGGCACGCCGGATTGCAAAGACGTCACCGCGTCGATGGCGTCGGCGGCCACATCTCCCGCGATCAAGGCTCCCGGCATGGCTTCAACGGACAGCATCATCGCTCCGCCCGGTCGCAAAACCCTCGCCAGCGCGGCGACGGTGCGCGCCGGATCGCCCGTGTAGCAGACGAACTCCAGCGCGAGGACAAAATCGAACTCTTCGTCTGGGATGGTATCAAGAAACTCGACCCCGGCCCAGTGAAGTTCCTTGCCCTCGCGGCCGATTTTCTCGCATCGGGCCTTGCAAATATCGATATTCGCCCGACAGGGATCGAACGCGACGACGTGCGCGAAGTGCTCGGATGCCAGCATCGTCGATCGCCCGATCCCGCATCCGGCGTCGAGGGCTCGTCGTGAATGCGGCAACAACGAGACAGCCTGCGCGAGCTGTTCGCGATAGATGGCCGTGGAAAGACGCTTGATCGGAAAGAACGGCGAGGATGGGTCGAGGAAGTCCGCGGACGTTGGATCGACTCGCGCCGCCTGCTCGAAACCCCAGACGTTTTCGAGTCCGGGATCGGCGAGGAGGGCCGAACGGCGTTCGTTGTCGTCTCCGTAGAGCCGTCGAAGATTGGGACTGGCGAGGGTTTTCGTCACGGGCGGCAAGATTCTCGCGACGCGATCCGGGCCCAAAAACCAACAGAGACGGCTCATCGCCGCCTCTGTTCACCCTCAGACCGGAGAGAAAATCGTCGTCGCTTTAGGGCGTCGGCGGCTTCGGCTTCGGCTTCGGAGATGGACGCCAGTTCATCGCAGCCTCCTTCTCGTTCAAGGTCAAGACCCTTGGTGACCAAAAAAACAGTACCCGAACGCCATGTCAGGTGTCAACAAATAGTTTCGATCTTGTGAGGCGACGGGCCCGGCGCGCCGAAAGCGCGGGACCCGCCGTTGATCGGGGTGAACCGTTCGCGTAGATTCGCGGCCATGCTGACGCTTCGGCGCACCCTGCTTTACTGCGCAATGCTGCTCCCCGTCGCGTTTTATCTCAATCTGACGTTCTTGGAACGTCGGCTGGCGTTCTACTCGGTCCTTTCGAGCCTGACGCTCATTTTCGCGGGCCTTTGGATCGGCGACCGGGTGGCAGCGAAGCGGATCGCGCGATATCGCGAGTGGCGCGCCACGCGGGAAGCCGCGAAGACGAGACTTCACCGCCGGCTCGTGCTGGGGACGATTGTCCTGATTGCAATTCCGGGTCTCAGCTACGTCCCGATCGGCTACGGGCTCTATCCCGTCTTTTTCCGCTGGATCGCCCTGATTCTTGGCGCTTGGGTGCTCGCCGCATTCGCGTGGAAGACACGGGTGCCAGATTGGCTGAGACCCGACCTTCCGCTTCTCGTTCTCATCCCGACCCTCGCGGGAATCGGGTCCATGGGCGTCAACGCCTACGGCTCGACGGACGCGACGTGTGAGCAGATCGAGGCCAGCCCTTTCCTTCGGCCGATCGTCACGCGAAAAATGATCGCGGATCGCCCCGAAATCGACGATGCGTTTCCCTACGACGTGAAGTCGGACCCCGCCGCCGATCGCCTGTTTTTCACCCTCAAACAACGGCGGTCGGGTTTTCTGAAGTTGCCGTGGCGGCCCGACGAGCCCAACGACGCCATCGGCGTCACGTCGTTCGGCGCGCCGGACTTCGCGACGGCGACGCTGATCCACGTCTCGACGGACAGCACGGGCACTTACCCTCAGCGGATCACGGTCGATGCGTCGCGCGGCCGAATCTACGTTGTCGTCCTGGACGTGGATGGCGACCATACCATTCGCGTGATCGACTATCGAAACGGTTTCCAGCAGATCGCCGACATTCGCCCACGTTATGAGCCGATCCGCGTTTACCTCGACGAGCCGCGAAATCGTCTGCTGATCCTGAACTACGAGGGCGCGGTCGGCGTGTACGATCGCGACACCTTCGAACAGACGCTGTATCGCAAGGTCTCCCGCGCGTTGTTCATGGGGCTGATCGACACCTTCGTTCATCATCCCGAACGCCGCGCCTACTACGCGTCGTCGGTTTCGGGCGAGTTCCTGATGCTCTCCGAGGAGTTTCTCGCGCCGCTCATCGAGCGAAACATCAAGATTCCCACGATCGGGCTCGATTACGATCCCGTGACCGATCGCGTGTACGCCGCGGGGACGCTGACGCGCGAGGTCGCCGTGCTGAATGGCGAAACGCTCGAACTCGACAAGACGATCCCGACCGGCACGACGGTGCGTGAGCTGTATCTCGATCTGAAGCGCCGCCTCATCATCACGGCGGGATACACAGACGGTCGCCTCGATCTGATCGGGCTCGACGACCACGAGACGCGCGCGAGCGTCGAGGTCGGACGATTGGCGAGGTCCATCCATCTCGAACGCGACACTGGCCGGGTCTTCGCGGCGTCGGGGTGCGGACTATTCGAGGTGCTGGTCGATCGCATGCTCGCCGCGGCGGACCCTCTTGGCGCGACGGGAAACTGACGCCATGCCCGACCTGTCGGCGTTCATGCCCGTCTTCGACGAAGCGCCGACCATCGAGGGCACGATTCGCGAGGCGCTGGCCTCGCTGGAATCGCTCGGTGTCTCCACGGAACTGATCGTCGTGGACGACGGCAGCACCGACGGCACGCACGCGGTTCTCGATCGGCTCGCGGAGCAGGGCGGGCCGATTCGCGTCGTCCGCCACGAAACGAACCTGGGCTACGGCGCGGCGCTGGGCTCGGGTATCGCCGCATCGACCGGGCGATTCGTTTTCTACACCGACGGCGACGGGCAATTCGACTGGGCGGACCTGCCGCGCGTGTTCGCGCTCGCCGGTCAGGATCGCGTCGTCGTTGGGCGGCGATCCACGCGCCGCGATCACCTCGGGCGGCGCATCCAGTCCTTCGCGTTCAACGCCTTGATGCGATGCGCGTTCGACCTGCCCGTGGACGACATCAATTGCTCGTTCAAGGTCTTCCCCGGCGATGCCGTTCGAGCGCTCGACCTGCGTTCGGGCGGCGTGTTCATCGACGCGGAGATTCTCGCGAGATTGCGTCGCGCGGGCTGCGAGTTTAGTCAGGTCGAGGTCGGCCACCGCGAGCGACCCGCGGGGGCGTCCAAGCTCGCCGGGCTGCGCCACGTATGGGGCGTGGTGCGCGAAGCGTGGGCATTTCGTATGATGTTGCCGCCGCCCTCGCGGCCGCGGAGTTGACATGGATATCTATCGCAGTGACCGACGCATGACACTGGTGGCGCTGGGCGGAAACGCCCTCATTCGCCACGGCGACACGCCCACCATCGAGACGCAGGAAGCCAACGCCGAAAAGACCGTCGATCAGCTCATGGAACTGGTGCGTCGCGACGACAATATCGTCATCACGCACGGCAACGGCCCGCAGGTGGGCAACCTGTTGCTGCGCAACGAAGCGTCGAAAGAGCTGCTCCCACGCACGCCGCTCGACGTGCTGGTGGCCGAGACGGGGGGCTCGATTGGCTACATCCTTCAGCAGGCGTTTCTGAATCGTCTGCGCGAGGAGGAGGCGCAGCGCTATGTGGTCACCATGATTACGCAGGTGATCGTGGACCCGAATGATCCCGCGTTCGCGCGGCCGTCGAAGCCGATCGGCATGTACTACTCGAAGGACGACGCTGACCATCTTCACCGCGAGTTCGGCTGGCAGATGATCGAGGACGGCGAGCACGGATGGCGGCGCGTCGTGCCGAGCCCGCGCCCACTCAAGATCGTGCAGCGGCACATGGTGCGTCACAGCGCCATGGAGGGGAATATCGTTATTGCGGGCGGCGGCGGCGGGATCCCCATCAAGGTCGGCCCGAACGGCAGATACGAGGGCGTCGAGGCGGTGATCGACAAGGACCTGACGAGCGCGATGCTGGCGTCGGAGATCCGCGCGGACACGCTCATCATTCTCATGCCCGAGCCCAAGGTGTGCGTGCATTTCGGCACACCCAAGGAGCGCGCCCTCGACCGCGTGACGCTCTCCGAGATCACGGACTACCTCGCCGAGGGCCACTTCCCGCCGGGGTCCATCGGCCCCAAGGTCAACGCGGCGATTCAGTTCGTGCAGCGCGGCGGGCGCGAGGCGCTCATCACGAGCGCCGACCGGCTCTCCGCCGCCATCGAGGGCAAGGACGGCACGACGATCATTCCTTGAACGGGGCGAAAATCAGTCGAGCCAGTCGAAGACGCGCCGCACGACGGTGTCGGCGAAACCCCGCGCCTCGTCGTCTCGAAAGCGCTGCCCGCCGAGCGTGAACACCATGTAGAAGCGCCCGAGGAACGTTCGCAGGATCATGGCCGCCGGGTTGTTCGCCGTGCCGCCGACGCTGCTATGCACGTCGTGCAGCACCGCGCGACCGATTTCGCGAATGGCCGTTTCGCCCGTCGGGCGCCCGTCGCGGATCACCGGCCACACGACACCCAGGTTCGTGAGGAAGAACGAGATCTTCCGGTCGAAGATCGTGCGCAGCGCGCGGTAGCGCACGGCGCGTGGAAGCGCAAGCCCGACGCGCTGGAGCTTCCGCCCCATCTCGCTCATCGCAATGTCGTAACCCTGATCCAGCCCTTCCTTGCGGCGGGCGATCACGAGACGCAGCACCGCCTCGGGACTTCGTCGTTCGTCGGCGCGGCTGGGAATGGCGAATCCCGACATGGGGTTGCCCTGTCCCTCGATCTCGTCGGCGGGCCTTCGCGCGCGTTGGTTGACGGCGATGCCGTGAAGGAACACGTCGGCGTCCGCGCCGTGCGCGCGGTTCCACTCTTCCATCGCGAGTTTCGACGCGGCCACGCACAGATCGGTGACCGAACCGCCCGCGCGCGCCGCCCGGGCACGCAGCGCCTTTTGCACCGCGGGATCCTCGTACACGTAGCGGATCATCCGACGGCCGCCGGGCCGATCGCTCGATCCCCACGGCTGCGCGACCTGCGAGCCCGGGTAGTCCTGATCCATGCGCAGCGCGCGCAGCACCATTCGCGGCGTCGAGACGGGAGCGACGGGCGGCGTCGTGCCCGCCTGCGCGTGAATCCCGGCGACGTTTGCCCAGTCGGGGCGCCGTCCCGTCACGCGCTCGTGATAGGTCGCGAAAAGCTCGCGCAGCACGTCGTACAGCCCGCCGCCGTCGGTGGCGACGTGATGAAACACGATCACCAGTACCCATCGTTCTTCGTCCACGCGCCACAGCTCGAATGCGATCGGCGGCTCGCTCGCCAGATCCTGAATCCGCGTCGTGACGGGATTCATCTTGTCGTGGACCCAGTCCTCGAGATCGTCGGGGGCGTGCTCGGCCCGGAAATCGCGCTGCGCGAACGCGGGCGGTACGGACGGGCCGGCGATCCAAACCGGACGCAACGCGACACCGATCCGCCGCCAGACCAGCCGCGAGGTGAAGGTTGGTCGCGTCGCGACGACTGTGCGCAGCGCTTCGTTCATCGCGTCGGGCTCGACGACGCCACGCAGCACGAACGCGGCGTAATCGGTCTGCGGGAACCCTGGCTGTTCCCAGATCAAGAGACCTTCTGAGGGAAGGTCGAGCGGGGTGTACGATTCGCTCATGGGCTTCCCGTCTTCGGCAACAGGTCGCGCGCGCGCAGCTCGCGGATCACGATATCCGCGACGAACTCGTGGCCGCGCTCGTTCCAGTGCGGATCGTTCTCCTGACACAGCGGCGTGCGGTCGGCGCGCCCGCGAAAATCCGCGAGCATCGAGTAGATCGGAAACGAGGCCGACGCGCTCTTGCGCTCGAACCACTTGAACGGCTCTTCCACAAAGTCGGGCGTCGTGGGGAAATACCCCTTCTCCCAATCGTTCGGGCTCTCGCTCGGGTCGTAGTGCTGATAGCGCGGGTAGACGAAGAGCATCGACGTCGCGCCGAGGTTCGTTGACGCCTGGGCGAGCGCCGACAGGAAGCCCCACGTCGGCTCCAAAAGCGGCTCGGTGGCGGAAAGGGGCTCGAAAAGCGGAAAGTAGCGCTGCGTGGGCACGGGGATCTGCGTCTCGGGCACGAGCGGCTCCCAGCCCGGACGGTTCGACCGAACCCACTCGTCGAAGCGCGCCACGCCCAGCGACACGCTGAAGCGCACGAGGATTGCCTCCCATATCGACATGTCGGCAGGCTTGTCGAGGCCGCCCTCGCGCAGCTGGTATAGCCCTTGGATGTCGTCGTGAAAATCCGTCATGTCGAAGAATTGCAGCACAATATCGGGCTTGTATTTCGCGCCGATCGCCTGAAACCGGCGAAGCTGCGTGAGCGGGCTCGACGACGCCCAGCCCATGTTCAGAGCGACGATGCGCGCGTTCGGCATTTCGGCGCGCAGGCGCTTTTCGATCACGGATGGAAAGGCCATGTCGCGCGAAAGCGTCATGCCCTCGGTGTAGGAGTCGCCGAGAAAAACGATCACGAAATCGTCGTCGCGAATGGTGTCGGGCTCGGGGCCGAAGACGCCGTCGCTATTGAGCGAATACGTGCCGGGGCGCGGCCAGTGATCGACGTCGAGGTAGTACATCGGCATGACGACGCGCTGAAGGATGGTCGGTCCCACGAGCGTCACCGCCCCCGCGGCCAGAATCGTCGAGGCGAGGGCAACGAGCGCCTTTTTCCAGTAGCGGATGAGCTCCGGCAAAAAGAGCACGACGAGCAGCGGCAGCCAGACGACGGCCACCTGCGCCATGTGACGCGAAACGTCCTCGTCGTTCTTGAAAAACCACAGCGTCAGGACGAAGGCCGCGGGCCAACTCCAGATCACGCGCGTCGCGGGCTTGCCGAGCCGTCGCGTCCAACCGTTGGGGATTCGATTTGCCATGCGGGGTATTATCTTAAGGAGAACGCGCGACCTTGTCAGGATGTTGGAGGCTTTCAAGGCGCGCGGGACGTTTCGCGCCCCGTCCGCGAGGTGGTGGCTTGACGCCGGGTGCGTCGCCATGAAATCAAGGGCGCGAACAGACGCTCCGGGATTTCATGAGCTACCGAAAGTGCCACAACTGCGGCGCGCCGCTCGACCGCGGCAAGACCGTGTGCTCGTACTGCGGGACCGACGTCGAGTCGGGCGCGATGTATCGGCCGATCAAGCCCGGCGACACACCCAGGGCACCGCAACCGATTCCCGTCGCGCCCCCCATCGTTCCCGGCCGAACGCCGGGGTTCGGCACCGCTCCCGAAAACGCGCCGCCCGACGCCGCGCGGGTGGGGCGGGTGATCGTCTTTTTGGTGCTGCTCTTCGTGTGCGGCCCCGGTGCGCTCGTCTATATGTGGCTCAAGCTCGATTGGCGAAAGAGCGCCAAGTGGATCGTAACGGTGTTCCTGATGACCCCCGTGCTCTTCGTCGCGACGTGGGGCTTTTTTCACGAGACGGTTTACGCGATCAAGTCCGACACCGAGCCCTTCGCCCCTGAGGCCCCCGAATGGGGCGAACGCCACCACGAACCGATCGACCACGGCATCGTCTTCACCGAAATGCGCGACGAGGGCGACCGCGACCACGACGAACTGCGCCGCGTCTGGGCCGATCGTTATGAAGGACGCTGGGTCAAGTGGACGCTGCGCCTGAAGCAGAAGAATATCTACACGACGATGGCCAGCGAGTTGATCCTCACGCCGGAGTCCGGCGCGTACGACGTCGAGGTTTTCTTCGATCCCGCCAAGAACGCGGCGCTGGAGTCGCTTATCGTCGGCGACGAAATCACCGTCAGCGGCCGATTGTGGGGCTATTACTGGCTGACCGATCGCATTCGCCTCGCCGACGGCGAACTCGCGCCGTGAGCGATGCGGGCCGCCGTGCGTTCTGAGCCATGGATGGCGAGGCGTTTTTCGCGCTAGCGTAAGTGCGCGAAAAACACGCTGTTCGACAAACACCCGGTGCGTTGCTAACATCCGCCGCGTTTTTCGCCGGGTCGTTCAAGGGATGTCCAGCCGTACCGCGTCGCTCCACCGATTCCTCAATGTCTGGTTCGTCGTCGTCGCCCTCGGCGTCGTCGCGGCGGCCATCTGGGCGCAGTTCGAGGTGCGCGAGCAGGGCTACGTCGAGTCGGCGCTCACCGGGGCGCGCGGGTTCACGATCGCGAACGCCGTGGAAGAAACGCGACGCACCACCAACGTGCTCGGCTTCTTTCTCGGCCTCATCTACCTGCTGGGGCGGCGGCTGTGCCCGGGGAGGGTGCGACTCGCGCGTTCGCTCGTCATTCTCGCGCTGCTCGCGGTGCTCGCCGCGTGGGCGGGCGTCGCGTACTACAACTCGACCCTCGACGAGGACCTCAACAACATCTATGGCCAGTACGTCGACGTCGAGACCTTCCTCGTGCGCACGGTCACGTCGTCGTTGACGACCTCTCCCCCCGCGGTGCGCACGGGCATGGTGTTTGCCGCGTGCGCGGCGCTCGCCATCCTGCTGATCCCCGCGGCGTTCATCGAGAAGTGGATCTTTCGCAAACCGTCGCCGCCCTTCGGCGATGCCACGCCGAAGAAGGCGATCTGGATCGCCGCGCTCGTCGTGGGCATGGCGGTGAACGTCATTACGGCGCGTGGCAATCCCAAACCGGCGGACGCATCGCACCCCGACGTCATCCTCATCAGCATCGACACGCTGCGCGCCGATCATCTCGACGTCTACGGTTACGCGCGCCCGACGAGCCCACATCTGAGCGACTTCGCCAAGGATGCCGTGGTTATCGAGCATCACCTCGCGCACGCGCCGTGGACCGTCCCCACACACATGAGCATGTTCACGGGCGTCATCCCCAGCGGCCACGGGGTCAGCAGCCCGGTCGCGTCGGTCGATCCACGGCGCACGCTCTTTCCCGAATTGCTCAAGGATGGCGGCTATCGCAACGGGGCGTTCGTCACGAACATCCTGCTCGGCGCGAGCTACGGCTACGCCGCGGGATTTGATCTCTACGTGCTGAATCCCAACTGGAACGCCGCCGAGGTGTCGAGCCAGGCGATGCATTGGTTTCTCGGCGCGAAGACGCCGACGTTCCTGTTCCTTCACATGTTCGACGTGCACTACCCCTACACGCCGCCGGACGAATACTGGGGATTGTTCGCGCCGAAAAACCCGACCGTCTACGAAATGCAAAAGGAAAACTTCTACACGTTTTTCACGTGGATTCGCGGGCAGGGCGAAGTCGAGCGCGAAGCGACCAAGGCGCAATACGACGAGGAGATCGTCTACACCGACGCCCAGCTCGGACGCTTCTTCGAAAAACTCAAGGGCGCGGGTCGTTACGACAACGCGTGGATCATCGTCACGTCGGATCACGGCGAGGAGTTCGCCGAGCGCGGGCTGTGGGGCCACGGCATCACGCTCTACAACGAAATGCTGCGTGTGCCGCTCATCGTCAAAGCGCCGGGCAACGCGTGCGCCGGGGCGCGGCTGGCGGACGGCATCGTGCCGCAGACGGCGATCTACAACCTCGTCACGCGCGCGGCGGCGGTCACGGGACCGGATTCCGACGAGCTGCGTTGCGGGGCCGATGGCGTGCCGAAGATCCTGCGCGAGCTGGTGGCCCCTGATCCCGTGATCTCCGAGGCCGACATGCTCGGGCCACTGCGCATGTCGGCGACGAGCATGGACAAGAAGTTGATCGAGCCGACGAAGGTTCATGTCAAGGGCATCCTCGACTTTGAACGGCCATTTGAAGCGTACGATCTGACCGCCGACCTGGGCGAGAAGACGAACGTGATCGACGGCGTCGCGCCGGCGGATCTCGCCGCGCGGCTGCGCGAATTCGCGCCCGAACACCGCAAGGCGATGTGCCGGGTGCGTTCGCAGGATAGCGGTCAGGCGAAGACGGGGCGGCTGGAGCTCGACGAGGCGACCGTCCAGAAACTCATCAGCCTCGGCTACATCAACCCCGGCGGCGAATCGGGCGACAAGGGTCTCGCGGGCGAGGACTGCCTGCCCGCCGACGCCGCGCCCTGACCGGACGAAGCGCGATTTGGCGCTTGTCTTTTCGCGCGTTCGCGTTACATTCGCGGCGCAATTCGCCGGAATGAACCCGATTCGAGGAATGGAATGAAGATTTTTCTCGACACCGCGAACCCCGCGGTCAT
>CAZPJD010000133.1:0-18398 GCA_964586775.1 uncultured bacterium
ATCCTCGACCTCGCGCCCGAGGGACGCAAGGCCGCGGTCTTCGGCCTGTATTATCTGATGCGCGATTCGGTGGTGGCGGTGGCGGCGTTCGGCGGGGCGTTTTTGTGGAACATCGACCCGCGCGTCAACCTGCTCACGGCGTTCGCGTTCGGGGTGCTGGGGACGATCTGGTTCGCGTGGCGCGGCGAAGGGTATAGGCCGGCGGAGAGCGACGGTTAAGCCCCGGCCCCCAACACGTCTCGCGCTACGCTCCGGCGCCCAACAAATCTCGCGCTTACGCCCCCGCGCCCATCATGGCGCGCAGCACCGTCTCGACCTGCTGGCCGTCCTGCGTCATCGCGGCCTGTTTGAGCGTGACGATCGGCTGGTGCAGCATCTTGTTCATGATGGTGCGGGTCACGGCCTCGACGCGCGCGTAGTCCTCTTCGGACAGGTGCGTGCGCAGTTTCTCGATCTCCTTCGCGCGGATCGACTCGGCCATGTTGCGCAGCTCGGTGATCGCGGGCGTCATCTGATTCGTCAGGTGCCAGCCGACGAACTCGTCCGTCGCATTCTCGACGATCTTGAACGCCGCGTGCCGCTCCTCGCTGCGTCGCTCGACGTTGCGTTCGACGTGCGCCTGCAGGTCATCCATGTCGTGCAGGGTCACGCCGCGCACGTTGCGCACGCCGGGTTCGATGTCGCGCGGCACGGCGATGTCGAACAGATGAATCGGCTCGACGCGCCCGGCCATCGCCGTGCGTAGCTGTGCCTCGGTGACGACCATGTGCGGCGCGCTCGTCGCCGAGACCACCACGTCCGCGGTCGCCAGATGCCGGGGCAGGTCATCCAGTGGGCCGAATGCCGCGCCGTGCTCGACGGCCAGGGCCTCGGCCTTTGTCACGGTGCGATTGAGGACGGTGACACGCGACAGCCCGCGCTCGCGGAAATGGCGCAGAGCCAACGCGCCGGTTTCGCCCGCGCCGACGATGAGCGCACGGCGCTCGGCGAGATCGGGGAAATGCGCGCGGGCCAGATCGCACGCGACCTGGCTGACGGAGGTGGAGCCGACGCCGATCTTGGTCTCGCTGCGCACCTGCTTGGCGGTTCGGAACGCCAGGTGGAAGAGCTTGTTGGTGAAGGGGCCGTTGGTGTGGCAGGCGACCGCGGCCTCGTATGCGGATTTCACCTGGCCCGTGATCTGGTGCTCGCCGATGACCATCGACTCGAGGCCCGACGCCACGCGGAACAGGTGCTTGACCGCCGCCTGGCCCGAGAGGTTGTAGAGGTGCGGGCTGACGTCGTCGGCGGCGAGGCCGCGGCGCTCGGCGATGAAGCGGGCGAGCGCGGGGAAGTTGAAGATGTCGCAGTTGTAGAGGCAGTAGAACTCGGTGCGGTTGCAGGTGGAGAGCACCACGCACTCGTCGATGATCCGACCGCCATCGGCGCCCGTGAAGGCGTTCAGCGCGAGCAGCGTTTCGCTCATCTGGTCGTCGGCGAACGCGAGCCGTTCTCGCACGTCGAGCGGCGCCGTCTTGTGGTTTACGCCAATGAGCGCGAGACGCATTCGTCCACAATCCTTTTGGCTTCGGAGTGTCGCCCGTCGCGCAGCAGCGGCAGCACGTCCAAGTTTATCACGTCGTTCAGAATCTCGCGACGCCGCGCGTAGTCGACGCCGTCCACGTTCTTCAGGCGGCAACGCGTCTGCGCGAGCAATTCCATGTACGCCTCGAATTCGGGCCCGAAGTGCTTTTCGAGCCGGCGGCGCAGCTCGGCCGCCGCGCCCGGCGCGCGACCCGATGTCGAGATGGCGACGACCAGATCGCCCCGGCGGATCACCGAGGGCGAGGTGAACTCGCACAGCGCGGGCACGTCGACGACGTTGAGCAGCACGCCGCGGCGATCGGCCTCGTCGGCGATGGCGCGGTTCACGGCGTCGTCGGTCAGCGCGGAGATCGCGATGCGCGCGCCGTCCAGGTCGCCGTCGCGATAATCGCGCGCGATGTGGTCGATTTCGCCGCGTGTCGCGAGCGCCGCGAGGTCGTCGCACAGCGACGGCGCGATGACCGTCACGTCGGCCCGGCAGGCGACGAGCGCGCGCGCTTTGTCCGCCGCCGCGACCGACCCGCCGAACACCACGGCGCGGCGATGCGCGAGACGCAGCATTAGCGGGAACAGCGGCGCTTCGGATTCGCGAACCATCGGGCGGCGGCCTCCACGGGCTCTGTTCGTTCGCCCCGGCGCGGGGCGATTCCCCGGCTTTCACGCACCGGGGGCATTGTCGGGCCGGATTCTACGCCGCGCCGCCGCGCTGTCGCGTTCCGATGACAAAAGGGTGACACAAAATAGAGAGAGATCTAACAAAGACGCGGGATTTCAAAGACTTGGGGCATCCTTTTTAGACGTTGGTGAGAACTTGGACGGGGTCTACCGCGCGAAAATTCGGATCAGATGGTGCGCGTGGCGAAGCCGAACCACCGGTCGTCGGGCAGCTCGGCGACGGCGGAGCGGGCGGCCTCGTGCGTCGCGAAGACGCCGAACACGGTGGGACCCGAACCGCTGACCATCGCGGCGAGGGCGTCGCGGCCGTGCAGGTGGGCGAGCAGGTCGAGCGTCGCCGGGCACAGGGCGTGGGCGGCGTCCTGCAGGTCGTTCGCCATCGCGGCGGCGGCCTCATCCGGCGTCGAGATGCGGCGCGGAAGCGTGGACGGCTTTTGGGGCAGTTCGAGCGTCGCCGAGGCGCGCCGATAGACGTCGGCGGTGGAGAGCCCCTCGCCCGGGTTGAGGAGCGCGATGGGGATGTCGGGCGCGACCTCGAAGGGTTCCACGTCCTCGCCGATGCCGCGCACCGCCGCCGACCGGCCGAAGAGGAAGAACGGCACGTCGGCACCGAGCCGCAGGCCGATCTCCGCCAGATCGCGATCGGATACGCCGAGCTCGAGCAGGCCGTTGAGCGACGCCAGCACGCACGCCGCGTTGCCCGACCCGCCGCCGAGCCCCGCCGCGACGGGGATGCGCTTGTCGATGTGGATGCCCACGCCGCCGCGGTAGCCCGCGTGCTCGAAGAGCGCCGCCGCCGCGCGCCACGCCAGATTGGACTCGTCGCAAGGCAGATCGGGCCGCGAGCACGTGAGCGCGATGCCCGCGTCGGCGGGCTCGAAACGGATGCGATCGGCTAGCGCGACCTGTGCGTTCACCATCTGAAGCAGGTGATAGCCGTCCTCGCGGCGTGCGAGCACTTCGAGACGCAGGTTCACCTTGGCGTGCGATTCGCAAACGACGGGCTCGAACACGGTGCGACCTCCGACGCAATAACTATCGCGAACGCCACCGCCCGGCAAGGCGGCGACGCCCGGTGGACTGCCCAAAGGTGCGACGCCGTGATATGTTCCGCCCTTGGGCCGCAGAGTTTTGGCGGCCGATGGGGAAAGGAACGCTCGATGCGTCGATCGCTGGGATCTCGATGGACGATTGCGCTCGCGACACTGGCGCTGATTGGCGCGATGGGCTTGGCCGCGTCGGCCTGCAATGGCGGCGACGATGACGACGACGACGAGGACGCCGGCGACGACGACGCGGCGGACGACGACGCGGGCGGCAATCCGTGGGTGTGGACCGATCCCGACGCCGAGTGCGCGGCGCTGGCCGAGCAGGATTCCTACGAACCCTGCCGAAACTGCGTGATCCAGTGCAACCTGGCGGGCGAGAACCTGATCGATCTGTCCCCCGGGCCGTGCGTGGCCGAGCAGATCGTGACGGGCTGGGCGTGCGATATCGT
Organism: uncultured bacterium; assembly: GCA_964586775.1. Classification (GTDB taxonomy): domain Bacteria; phylum Lernaellota; class Lernaellaia; order JACKCT01; family JACKCT01; genus JADLEX01. The sequence goes on from CAZPJD010000133.1 coordinate 3,758, forward strand.
TCATTCGCCACCCGACCCCGTGGACGACATCGCCGACAACCAGTGCGCCCAATACCCCGAACTGGTCCCCAACATCATCGAGGTCACGCCCGAGTGCCGGTTCGTCCAGGCGCTGTAAGGGCGTCGGGCCGTCTTGTGAACGCGCGCCGCGCCGCCATAATGCACGCATGAGCGACAACGACCCCAACGACTCGGCGCTCGGCCGGCGATTGCCCCTCGCCATCGCGCTCGCCGTCTGCTGCGCGCTCGTGTGGATCGCCAAGGGCACGCCGCTCTACGACAACCTCGGCCTGATTCAGGACGGTGAGATCGCACCCGACTTTTCGCTCAAGCGCACCGACGACGACTCGACGCGCCTCTCGCAGCTTCGCGGTTACGTGGTGTGGATCGTCTTCGGACGCACGACGAAGGCGGAATGCGAGGCGCAGCTCGAAGAGGCGCGCACGCTCTCGAAGGAGTTCCGCGATCAGGGGCTCGCGATTTTGTTCCTCGCGCAGAGCCAGTCGAAACAGGAGATCGAAAAATTCGTCGCCGAGCGCGGCAGCGCGGCGCAGATTCTGTTCGACAACGGCGGGCGCGTCGCCGACGTGTATCACGCGACGGACATGCCCACATCGTATCTCATCAGCAAGACGGGCCACGTGATGGCCTCGAAGCGCGGACTGTGGCGCGCGAACGACACGCGGCTGCGTCGACTGATCGACGAGGGTCTGCGCAGCGGATCGCGCAACAACCCCGAGCCCTTTGACGCAAATCCCGGCGCCGGAGCCGCGCCGCAAGGGGCCGCGCCATGAGCGAAATGCTGCTCGAATGCCGCGGCCTCATCAAGGAATTTCGTGCGGGCCGCTGGCGCAAACGCACCGTGCAGGCCCTGCGCGGTGTGAACCTTTCCGTGCGCCGGGGCGATGTGTACGGATTTCTCGGCAAGAACGGCGCGGGCAAGACGACGACGGTGCGCTGCATGCTCGGCATGTCGCCGATCACCGACGGGCAGGTGGTGGTCTTCGGGCGCGACAACCCGCCGCCGGAATACACGTTTCGGCGCATCTCGTATTGCCCCGAGGACTCCAACTTCTTCACGGGGCTGACCGGCCGCGAGCTGCTGACGATCTACGGCCGCCTCAACGGCATGCCGAAGTCCACGCTGCGCGACGAGGTGCAGCGCGTGCTCGAGCTCGTCGGCGTAGCCGAGGCCGCGGATCGGCGCATGACGGGATACTCCAAGGGCATGCGCCAGCGCATCGGCCTCGCGCAGGCGATCTTGCCGAGCCCCGAGCTCATCATCCTCGACGAACCGGCGCGCGGCCTGGACCCTGTCGGGCGGCGGCGATTCCGCGACGTCATCAACGATCTCGCCGCGAAGGGCACGACCTTTTTCATCAACTCGCACACGCTTTCCGAGGTCGAGCGCACGTGCAACCGCGTGGGCATCATCAAGGACGGCCTGGTGGTGCGCGAGCTGACGCCCGACGATCTCGTGCTCGCCGATCAGGGGCTCGAGGTGCGCTACGCCGTGCCCGGCGAACCGTTGCCCGAAAGCCGCCCGGTCGACCGGCTGTGGTCGCTCACTGTGACCGACACGCGCGCTCTGGCCGAGGCGAGCGCCGAGATCGCGAACCGAGGCGGCCAAGTCGAGAGCGTCGATCGCCGCCGCCAGAGCCTCGAGGACTACTTCATCCAGGTCGTCGGCGAAAACGAGGTGGTGGAATGAAAATCCTCGTCCTCGCCGGCTACACGTGGAAGCGCATGGCGCGCGCGCACTACCTCAAGGGTCTCTACGCGTTTGCCTTCGTCGTGCTCGTCTTCGTCATGGGCATGCGTTCCGACGTCACGTCGCAGTCGAGCCTCACCGGGCTCATGGAGTTCGGCATGCGCGTGGCGCGCGGCGGCGCGCTCTTCGCCGCGATCTGGATCGGCGCGTCGATCTTCTCGGGCGAGCTCGCGTCCTACACCGCGCGCACGTTGCTCACCAAGCCGGTGCGCCGATTCGACGCGGTGTTCGGCGTGCTGCTAGGCGGCATGGCGTACGTAACGCTCCTGCTCGTCGTCGCGACGGCGGTCGCGTTCATCGCGTCGATCCTGCGCGGCTGGCAGCCGTCCCTCGACATCCTCGTCATGCAGTTCTCGGTGCTGCCCGCGATTCTCGCCGTGCTCGCCCTCGCGCAGCTCGTGTCGTTCTTCGCGCCCAAGCCCATCACGATCTTCCTGATGGCCGGGCTTTCGTGGGAGCACTGGTGGCGCTACGTGGGTAGCAGCCTCGACGCGCAGGGGGCGGGCTCGTGGATCCGAACGGCGCTGGGGGCGCTGGCCAAGGCCGTGTATGGCATCACCCCGACCTACAGCCGCTTCGTGCCCGACTACGAATACTTTCGACAGGTCGGTTTTCCGGCGGGCGCGTGGGCGTTTCACTCGATCGCGTGCGTCGCGTACGTGTTCATCTGCTGCGTGCTGACGGCGTACGTGCTCTCGCGCGAGGAAATCTGACCGAACCCGCGGCTCCGTCGCGGCAACGCCCTACGCGCTCTCGCCCAGTGTGCCGGTTTCGTCCGCGCCGCTCCACGGCCCAACGAAGATCGCCACGTCGCACCAGTTCGCGGGTGAGATCAACTCCAGCATCCCGCCAAACGGCGAGGTCAGCTTCACGATACGATCGCCCGTGCGCCGGTTTGCCAGTTCCACCGTCACGTTGGCCACGCCCGAATTCACGCACAGCCGGTGCGAGAAATCGGGGTTGGGATACATGAGCCCGGCGAAATCCTGCCGGTGCGAAACGGCGATCGCCCGCAGCTCGAATTCGTCGTTGTGCAACGTGGCGGCGTAGCTCTGGCGGTTCATCGCGATGTCCCGCGCGAACAGGGCGCGGCGACCGTCGAAGCGATACCAACGACCCTCGTAACGCAGCGCCGCCGCCGAGAGGAACGGCGTTTGCCAGCCGGCGATGCGGATCTTGGCCGAGAATCCCTCGAAGACGATGCCGGGCCCCTGATCGAAGGCGTTGCAGTGCATCCACGCATACGTCTCGGCGTGCGCGTTGCCCCAGTTGTGGCCCTGCATGGCAGGCAGATCGGCGAACTCGCGACGCTTACCGCCCACCTCGAACCATCCCGATGCGCGCGTGTCCACATAGGGGCTCGCGGCTTTGAAACGGGGGAAGGGCAGCTTGTACATCCATTCGAGCGGATAGAGCGCGAGCGCGTCGCCCGACGCGTCGAAGGTCAGATCCCACGCGATCTCCTGCCCCATCGCGTCGCGCAGTCGCCCGCGCGTGAAACCGGGCCCGAACGAACACGGCCCCGCGACGAGTCCCGCGCGCGCGGCGTCGTAGCGGCATTTGCCCAGCGGGATCGTGTTGCGGATGCCCACCCCGCGCTTGGGGTTCTTGGCGGACACGCGCGTCGCCCACACGCTCACCAGCGGCTCGGCGCCGGCGGCGGACGGCGTGAGGATCGTGAACTTGACCCACAGGCTCCACGCCTGAGAGGGATCGTTGACCTTGAAGAAAAAACTCTCGACGTGACCGGGCCGCCCCGGGCGGACCATCACGAGATTTTTTCGATCGGCGTCGTGCATCGGCGCTCCCAATTTCCGTTTCCGATTGGCTCGGGGAAAGTCGCGCCGCCATCATATCCGCGCCGCATCGCGGCGGCAAACCGGTGAACGACACCGAGATGCAGGGAATTTCGCTCGCGCCGCGCTCACGCCGTCACGCCGGCGAGAGAATCCCGCGATCCGGCACGAGGCCCATCCCGTCGGCGTGAAGAACCGCGTCGGCGCAGGCGCGGGCGAGCGCCGTCGCCGCGAGGTGGCCGAGCAGGTTCTCGTTCGCGGCCGCCGAGCCGGTGGCGAGCGCAAAGAGCACGTCGCCATCGAACACGCAGTGCGCCGGAACGATCGCACGAGCGAGCCCCGCGGACGCCATCCGCGCGACGCGGTGCAGCGCCGGGCCGCCGAGCCGCGCGTTTACGGCAATGAGTGCGAGCGTGGTGTTCTCGATCGGCGAGGGCACGGCCGGTTGCAAATCGCGGCCCAGGCGCGCGGGCAGATTTGCGAGCCGATGCGGATTGTCCGGATCGCGCGCCCCCGCGAGCAGCTCGCCCGTTTCGGCGTCGATGATATCGCCGAATGCGTTGAGGGCGACGAGCGCGAACGCCGCCGCGCCGTCCGTAGACGCAACCGTCGCCGCGCCGACGCCGCCCTTCATCAGGTGCGCCGGGCCGAGCGCCTTGCCCACCGTCGCCCCGCGCCCCGCGCCCACGCTGCCGCGCGCGAAATCGCCGCCTTCCGATGCGAGCGCGGCCTCGCACGCAATGCGCGCGAGCGCCGGGCCGGGATACGCGCCCGGCCGCCCGAGGCCGAGATCGAAAAGCGCCGCCGTGGGCACGGTGGGCACCACCGACGCGCGCACCGCGTTGCCGATGCCGCGCTCGGCGAGAAAGTCCATCACGCCGCCCGACGCGCCGAGCCCAAAGGCCGAGCCGCCCGTCAGGCAGATCGCATGGGCGCGCCCCACGAGGTGGTCGAGACGCCCCGCGTCGCACTGGCGCGTGGTGGTCGCGGGGCCGAGCGGCAGGAACGCGAACGTCGCGCCGGCGGGATCGTTGACCAGCGCCACGGTGACGCCGGTGACCGCTTCGTCATCGTGGGCGTGGCCGACGCAAAGACCGAAGTCGCGCGGAAACATGAACACAGCCTAGCGCCATCGCGACGGTGGGGCCAGCGACGTGGTGACCTACGGGCGGATTCCCCATCGCCGAAAATGGGGCTGCTCCGACGACACCGACATGATCACGGATCCCAGGCGCGACTTGGCGAAGCCAGGAGTGCGCGGTGCGATCGTGTGCGCGGGTAAACCGTTCGCGCCCTTTTCATTCGCTTCGTGATTAGGGTGACTGTGCACCGATCGCGCCGGAATGTAGACATCATCTCATACAGGAGACGAGCGTGGCGCTCGCCTGGCTCCTCGTGCGTCCCGCGAACAGTGAAGTGAGGATGGTGGACGCGCATGAGTACGCAGCCCTTGGGGCTGCTGTATCTTTCGGCGATGCTCAAGCGGGCCGGTCATGGCGTGCGTGTCGTCGATGGCGCCCTCGACCGGTATTGGGTCAAATCGGCGCGCGATGCGGTTCGGCAGCGGCGACCGGACGCCATCGGCGTTTCCATGCTCAGCACGCACATCGACGCGGCGGCGGATTTCACGCGGCGGATTCGGTTTGACGGATATGATGGGCCGATCGTCGGCGGCGGGCCCGGTGCGACCTACGCGGACGATGACACGCTCCGTCGCCTCGACTTCGATATCGTCGCGCAGGGCGAGGCCGAGGACACGGTCGCGGATCTCGTGCGGGCCATGGCCGCGCGGGAAGATCTCGACCGCGTCCCCGGGATCCGATATCGCCGCGCGGGTGCGTATGCGTCCACCGCGGCGCGCGCGCTCCGCATGGATCTCGACGATCTGCCATTCCCCGACCAGGAAGTCTCGCCGCTCCCGCGTTACTTCGGCCGACCGTCGATGGACATGATGTTTCGCGATCCGCGCTGGGCGAGCATCATGACATCGCGCTCCTGCTTTTTCGGGTGCACATACTGCGCGCAACCGATGGGCAAGCGACTTCGCGAACGCAGCGCGGAGAACGTGATGGCGGAGCTGGATGACTACGTCGGTCGTTGGGGCGTTCGCGAGGTGCAGATCGTCGATGATCTGTTCAACTCGAATCCCGATCACGTGCGGCGCATCTGCGAAGCGCTGATGAAAAAGCCGTATCGCCTGTTCCTGGTTTTTCCCAATGGGCTGCGCCTCGACATGCTGGAGGGCGATCTGATCGACTGTCTGGTTCGCGCGGGCATGGACCGCATCCTCGCCCCGATCGAAACCGGTTCGCCCGAGCGGCAGAAAAAAATCAAGAAGCATCTCGATCTGAATAAGTCCATCTGGGCGATCCGCGAGATGCGGCGCCGCGGGGTGCTGATTCGCGCGACGGTGATGCTCGGCTTTCCCGACGAGACCCGTGCGGAAATGGAGCAGTCAATCCGCGTCGCGCTCGATTCGGGGGCGCATCAGCTCTCGATCCACCGCGTGATTCCTCTGCACGGATCGAAACTGCGTCGCGAGGTCGTCGGGCGCGACCTCGGCCCCGGGGAGTCGGAACACGACTACATCTCAGGCAAGATCAACCTGAGCGCGGTACCGGAAAAAACCATTCGACGGCTGATTCGATGGGCGGTGATTCGCAGCCTCGCGCCGAGTCGCTTGTTCGCGACGATGCGCATCGTGCCGAAGAACGGCTACGCGATGTATGGGCGGGTGCTGGCGTCGAAGCTCGCCGGTATTTGAAAGCGCGCGCCCTCAGCAACCGCACGAATCGTCTTCGTCGTCGTCCGTTTCCGATTCGTCGACGGAATCGTCGTCGTCATCGTCGTCGCCCGGCGGCGACCAATCGTCCTCGCGCGGCTCATTCACGATCAAGGTGAGCGGCTTCCACGCCCAGCCATCGACCGACGCGGCGATCGAGATCGCGTTCCACGTCCCCGCGTGCGGCGGCGTCCAAATCAGCGTGTCGTCCTCGACGTACGCGCCGTCGAGCCCGAAGACCTCCCAGGCCACCGACGGGTTCTCGCTCGCGCGGTAGCGCCACGCCTCGCCCGGCACGGGCATCGATGCGGGATCGGTGATCTCGGGCGCGTCGAATCCCGTGACGGCGGGGGGCGTCGTCAGCAGAAAATCCCAGAACCCCTCAACCCAAAACAGGCTGAGCTGCATCCGCACGCCGAGCGCGGTGAAGTTGAGGGCGATGATCCGCTCGCGCATATCGTCGGTCGATTCGCCGGCCATTCGCGCACCCAGCCAGTCGAGCATCGTGAGCAGCGAAAGCCCCTCGAAGGTCAGGCGATCGGCGGGCACCCACAGGTCGTCGACGAGCCCGGGGTCAAGGCCGCTGTGGTGAAGGCGCGTCTGCGTCGTCGCCATGCGCGCGGCCTCGCGCAGCAGATGCCACGCGGCGGTCGTGAGTTCCTCCCGCGTGCCCTCGCGCACGGCGGGGCGCATCGCCTCGATGGCCGATTCCATCGCGCGGTTGTGCGGTAAGGTCACGCCGGGCATGCCGATCATGCCGTTGCCGTAAAACGTGCGCGTCATCTCCCACGCGAGCGCGCGGTCCCAGGGGTCCATCGTTTCGAGTCGCATCGCGTCTTCCTGCGCCGCGTCGGGTTCGTAGCCGGCCGGATCGCGCAGATACGCGCCCACCGCGCCAGCGTCAAACGATTCGTCGACCCGGGAATCGAGGGGTTTTGCACGATGCCCGTCACCGCGCCGACCAGATCTTCGCCGCGATTGAAAAACGGCGCGAGGTAGAGTTTGCCGACAAATGCATCGCCGCCGTCGGTCGCGTATTCGTTGTCCCAGATCACGGGCTTTCGCCCCGTGCGCGCGGTCACGTCCACCATGTCCGCGGCCTCGAGGTTGTCGCTAAACACGTCCGTGCCGGTCCACATGAGCTCGATTCCGTCGTCGAGCGCTGCCATGGCGTCGAGGTATCCCGCGCCGTCGGGAAAGCGCGCGACGTGCCCGTCGGAGTACACCGTCGGCACCATCCAGAGCGCCACGTCGTCGCCCGCGAGAGCCGACAGCTCGCCCCGCAGCCAGTTGCACAGCTCCACGTGCGCCGCGCCCATCGCCGCGTCGATCGGCGTTTCGAGACCAAACTCGATGTCGTCGAAAAGCAGCGTGAAGTGCCGGTAACCCGCTTCGACGAAGGGCGCGAGTTTGGCGACCAGCGTCGCGCGCTCGTCCGGGTCGTCCAGGTCCATGTCTTTGCCCGGACTGATGCCGAATGACATGGTCACGCCCAGCATTGCCCCCAGTTCCTGGAGTTCGGCGAATCTCGCGATCGCCGCGTCGTCGTACGGCGTGCGCCACTCGTCGCGGTGCAGCGGATCGTTCTTGGGTCCGTAGATGTAAATGCCCTGATCGAGCCGCGCGAGCAGCAGGATCACGCGGCGGCGTTCGTCGTGCGACCACGGCCGCCCGTAGAAGCCCTCGACGATTCCACTCGCGGCGAAGGGCACATCGGGTTTGGGATTGATCTCCAATACGTGCTCCTCGCCCGCCGCGCCGTCTTCCGCAATCGGCGTCAGCACGAGCGCCTGCCCCTCGACGACGGGACGCGGCATGTCGAAGGGCCCGTTTGGCGGGGCATTCACGATGAACAGCTCGTCCGCCTTGTCCGCAACGGCGCGAAAGCCCACGCGCACGTGATGAACCGCGTCGTTCGCCGGTTCCCAGGTTGCGCGCCACCCATCATCGAGCGGTAGCGCGGACACGTTTGCGATGGCGGGCGCTTGCGAAGCGGCGGCGAAGATGCGCAGCTCGGCGAGTGCGGCGTTCTTCGGCTTCATCACCGAGACGACAACGCACTGGGCGCGCACGGGATTCGCGAGCGCGAGGGCGGTCGTCGGGTCGCTCCACGCGGAGCGGAATACGAAATTGCCGCCGCAGGCGTCGAACATGGCGACCTCGACCTTGCCCGCCGGTGGCTTTATCCAGTCGGCCTCGATGCGCGTAATCGCCGGAGCGCGTCGGTTGCCCGGCGCGAAGTCGACGGTCAGGTGGTGCGGGCCGTCAGCCGGGATCTTCCAACTCGTTTCGGCGTCGCCGTCGCGCACGGTGTAGGCCGCGTCCTCGGTCTCGCGGGGCCATAGGCCCAGAAACGTGTCCTTGGTATCGCTCGCGGTGACGCGTGCGAAGGGCACGAGATCGAGATCGCCCGCCCACGCGGTCCCCGACGCGAAAACCATCGCGCATGCGAACCACATCTTCCATCGCCGCATGACATCGCCCCCGGTTGCCATCGTTACCCGTTTATCACGCGCGCGCCGCGCTCACCAACATCTGTTCGTTGGCATCCCGCGCCCACGCTGGTAGGATTACAACTCGTTTCGTGCATCGGGAGACGGCGCTCATGATCGCCTTGCGAAATCTGCTAACCATCACGGCGATGCTTTGCGCAACGGCCGCGTTCGCGCAGGACATCGATCCCGACCTGCTCGCGAAGGCCCAAACGTACGACGACGAGATTCAGGCGCGGCACGTACCGGCCTACGGCGGCATCGTCGATGTCATCTACAACGAAACGACATGGGACACCGTCGCCTTTTATCAAGGCCAGGGCGACTCGACGATGTGGACCTCGACCTACGCGGTCACGCAGGCTTTTCGCTATGCCGTGACCGGCGAGGACGAGGCGTTGCAAAACGTCGCGAAGGCGATTGAGACGCTGCAAAACCACCTGCTCGTCACGGGCCGCCCGGGATACGTGGGCCGTTATGTGGGTCCGCTCGCCGACGCGGCGTTTTGGATCGACGTGTACGGGCTCGACTGGTTTCGTGTGGGCGAGGGCGAGTGGCTCGGCACGTTCTGGCTGTCGAACAGCAGCTCCGACCAGCACGTCGGATTCTTTTTCGCGATGGGCATGGTGCACGAACTCGTCGATGACCCCGACGTGCGCGCCATGATCGAGGCGATGGTGCGCGAGGTGATCGACGCGCTGATCGACCAGAACTGGTGGATCATCACCGAGGAAGGTGTGCCCAGCACCGCCGCGCCGAATCTGGATGGCGCTGAGCGATTAGCGTTCGCACTCGTAGCGGCCCGGATATTGGGCGACCAGAAGTATTGGGACGAATACGACCGGGTGTTCGCGCTCGACGAGCCCCTGCTGGCGATTTCGTCGTGGGCGCTCTACAACCGCTACAACGAATACTTCGCGATGAACCTGCGTCACGACAACTACATGACGCTCTTCATGTTCGAGGAAGACCCCGACCGCCTGGCGCTCTATTTCGACACCTTCGATCGCATGACGCGGCCGTACGTCGACGACGGCCATCAGACGTTTTTCGATTACGTCTACCTGCTCGGTTGCGAGCGCGCGGGGCGCTGCGAGCACTCCGAAGCGATCATGCAGGACGGCGTCACGCAGCTTTCGGCATTCACGAGCTGGCCGAACAACGACATCCACGTCGATCCCGGCCCACCGCCGGGTGGCATCGATCCGCTCTCGCAGACTCTGGTCGATATCCTCGCCGACCTGCCGGATTGGCTGGTGGATCTCATCGGTCTCGACTTCGCGTTGCAGGCGGCGGACGGATACGACATCGCGCACCGCTGCCGTCGCGACTACACGTGGCAGCGCTCGCCGTATCTGATGACGTGCGCGGGTTATCTGCCGCAAAAACTCTACACGGGCAGCGACTACCTGATGGCGTATTGGCTGGGGCGCTACACCGACTATCTGAATCCCAAGGACATCGACGCGCCGCCCGCGGACGACGACGCCGACGACGACGATGCTGACGACGACATGTCGGATGACGACACTTCGGACGATGACGCGATGGGGGATGATGACGCGATGGATGACGACGCCGCCGACGACGACGTGAGCGACGACGATGCCGCGGACGGCGGGGACTCGGGATCGGGCTGCGGCTGCTGAACGCGGCTGATCCGCCATGAAAAAAGGCCGGTCGCGCGACCGGCCTTTTTCGTCAGCGAGCCGGGATGCGGCTTACGCGATCTCCTTGGGCTGCGTCGCCTTGTCGGTGTCGTTGCCGTAAACGAGGATCGGCCGCTCGTCGGAGTTGATGACCTCTTCGGAGATCACGACCTCGCGGATATTCGTCTGCGAGGGCAGCTCGTACATGATGTCGAGCATCGTGTTCTCCATGATGGAACGCAGCCCGCGCGCGCCGGTGCCCCGGGCGAGCGCCTTGTGCGCGATGGCGCGCAGCGCGCCGTCCGAAAACGTCAGCTTCACGTCCTCCATCTCGAACAGACGCCCGTACTGCTTGACCAGCGCGTTGCGCGGCTCGGTGAGCACGCGGATCAGCGCGTCCTCGGCCAGCTCGTGCAGCGTGACCACGACGGGCATGCGGCCGATGAACTCGGGGATCAGGCCGTACTTGAGCAGGTCCTCGGGAATGAGGTGCGTGAGCAGCTCGCTCTCGGAGTGGTCGCGCATGTCGACGACGTTGGCCGTGAAGCCCATCGTCTGCTTGCCGATACGCCTGCGCACGATGTCGGCGAGGCCGTGGAACGCGCCGCCGCAGATGAACAGGATGTCGGTGGTGTCCACGTGCAGGAAATCCTGCTGCGGGTGCTTGCGCCCGCCCTTGGGCGGCACGTGCGCGATGGTGCCCTCGATAATCTTGAGCAGCGCCTGCTGCACGCCCTCGCCCGACACGTCGCGCGTGATCGACGGCGAATCGGATTTGCGGCTGATCTTGTCGATCTCGTCGATGTAGATGATGCCGCGTGTCGCGCGCTCCAGGTCGAAGTCGGCGTTTTGCAGCAACGACAAGATGATGTTCTCGACGTCCTCGCCGACGTAACCGGCCTCCGTCAGCGTCGTGGCGTCGGCGATCGCGAAGGGCACGTTCAGCACGCGGGCCAGGGTCTGCGCGAGCAGCGTCTTGCCGCTGCCGGTCGGGCCGACGAGCAGAATGTTGCTCTTGGCGATCTCGATGTCGCCGCGCTCGGTGCGCGCCTGAATGCGCTTGTAGTGGTTGTGCACGGCCACCGCGAGCGTCTTCTTGGCGCGTTCCTGGCCGATCACGTAGTCGTCGAGCTTGCCGTGGATTTCCTTAGGTTTGGGGTAACCCGCCTCGGTCCGCTGGCGATCGCGCTGCGTTTCCTCGGCGATGATGTCGTTGCACAGATCCACGCACTCGTCGCAGATGTAGACGCCCGGCCCCGCGATGAGCTTTTTCACCTCGCGCTGGCTCTTGCCGCAGAAGCTGCAATTCAGGTTGTGCGTGTCCTCGGGGCCTCGCTTCACCATGCGTCCTCCTCACCCGGCATTCCGCGCGCGCCGGGGCGGGATGTCATTTCGAATCGGCCGGCTTGTCGGTCGCCGGTCGCTGCGCCAAAACCGCGTCGATCAGGCCGTAGTTTTTCGCTTCCTCGGCGCTCATGAAATAGTCGCGATCGGAATCGCTCTTGATCTTCTTCACCGTCTGCCCGGTGTGCGACGCCATGATGCGGGCGATCTCGTCCGCGGTCTTGATGATCTCGCGGGCGTGGATGTCGATGTCGCTCGCCTGGCCCTGCATGCCGCCCATCGGCTGATGAATCATCACCCGCGCGTGGGGCAGGGCGAAGCGCTTGCCCGGCGCGCCGGCCGCCAGCAGCACCGCCCCCATGCTCATGGCCTGACCCATGCAGATGGTCGAGACCGCCGGTTTCACGAACTGCATCGTGTCGTAGATGGCGAGACCGGCCGAGACCGAGCCGCCCGGCGAGTTGATGTAGAAATGGATGTCGGCCGAGGGGTCTTCGCTTTCCAGAAACAGCATCTGCGCGATCACGAGGTTCGCGACGTTGTCGTCGACCGGCGAGCCCAGCATCACCACGCGGTCCTTGAGCAGCCGCGAGTAGATGTCGTACGCGCGCTCACCCCGGTTCGTCGATTCGATCACCATCGGAATCAGCATCGTGCCCCGGCCCCTTCGTCGTTTCGCGGTTCGTTAGCGAGCCGCGCGTCGTTTGCCCAACCAATTTAGCGCACGAACGCCAAAAAGCGAACACCCCGGCGGCGGCGCATTATGCGTTCTTCAATGTTTTCGTCGTTTTTTCAGCGGACTTGAAGACTTATTCGTCCACGTCTTCGGCGTCCGCGTCGACCTCGGCCTCGGGGGCGTCCACCCACTCGGCATTTGCATTTTCGAGCAGGAAGTCGACCGCCTTGTCCTCGGTGATCTGGTGACGCAAGCCGTGGACCATGTCGTTCTTCTGATAGTACGCGGCGAGTTCCGCCGCCGATTGGCGATACTGCTTCGCCCGATCCTCGTAATGCGCCTGCAGATCGTCGTCGGAGCACGCGATGCCCTCGGCCTTGGCGATGGCGTCGAGCAGCAGCACGGCCTTGACCTCCTTGACCGCCTCGGGACGCATGCGCTCGTCGTAGCCGCGCAGGATCTCTTCGGCGCCGTCGCCCTGCAGGCCCGAATACATCAACGTGTAGCGGGCGCGCTCCTTCATCGATTCGAGCTGTTTGCCCACCATCGAGTCGGGCACGTCGAAGTCGTTCGACGCGAGCAGCGCCGCGACCAACTCACTGCGGTCGTGATCCTTCGCGCGGCGTTCGGCGTCCTTCAACAGCAACCCGCGCTCGTGAGCGCGCAGCTCGTCGAGCGACGGGAATTCGCCGAGATCCTTGGCGAATTCGTCGTCGATCGCGGGCTCCTGCCGCGTCTTGAGCGACTTGACGGTCACGGTGAATACGGCCGCTTTACCCGCCAGATGCTTCGCGCCGTATTCTTCGGGGAAGGTGACGTTGACATCGAGCGTCTGGCCGGCGCGCGCGCCGACGACCTGATCCTCGAAACCGGGGATGAACGAGCCGCTGCCCAGTTCGAGCAGGTGGTTCTCGCCCTTGCCGCCGTCGAACGGCACGCCGTCCACCTTGCCCTCGTAGTCGATCTCGGCCACGTCGCCGTTTTGCGCGGGGCGGTCGTCGTCAATTGGCACCAGCTGGGCGCGCGACTTGGCGAGCTGCGCGAGCCGCCGGTCGATCAGGGCTTCGTTCACCGCCGGGCGACGACGCTTCACCGTCACGCCCTTGTAGTCCTTGGGTGCGATCTCGGGCGAAACCTCCACCAGGGCCACCGCGCCGAACGCGCCCTCGGGGTCGAACGCGCTCGACTCGATCTCGGGACGGGCCACGAGTTTTAGATGGTGCTCCTCGATCGCTTTGTCGAGGGCTTCCTGAAGCAGGTCGCCTTTCAGCTCTTCCATCACGTGCTCGCCGTAATGGCGCTCGATCATCGACATCGGCGCCTTGCCCGGGCGAAATCCGCGGATCTGAGCGTGGCGGCGAACGTCATTGAGCATGTTGCGCCGACCGCTCTGGACGCGCTCGGCATCGACCGAAATGTGAATGCGCTGCTTGACCGGCGAGACGGCTTCAACCCGGATATCCATGGCGATCCCCAAGCCCCGAAACGGGGCGCTTGACGGCCCCGCGCGCGAAATTTGGCGATCGGCGGGGCGAAAAGACGCGTTTGGCGCCGCGTTGGCCGGGCGCCGCGCCAACGTCTACCCCAAGGGCCGAAAAACGTCAACGCACGGCGTTTACCGTCGTTTGTGTGAGAAACTTCCGGTGAAGTGTGAAATTTTGATATGCACGAGGAGTTTTTTTATGCGATGATAAAGGTACGTGGCGGCGGTGCCGATGCCAGATATAGGAAGGCGAGCGCGAGCCCGGAAGCCGAGGGGTGCGGAGGAAGGGCCGCGGATTTGAAATGCGCCGGACATCCGAACGTAACGGATGGTTAATTTCGGCGGGCTGTCATGAATGTGGAAAACGAGTGAAACGAGCGGTTTTCGCGGGACGTGTGGTCCCGCGGGGGAGCGTGACGATGGCTAAAATTGTTGTGATTGATGACGAGGAGTCGATTCGGACGTTGCTCGCCCGGATTCTCTCGCACTCCAACCATGAGGTCCGCACCGCGGCGAACGGCAAAGCTGGTTTTCGTCTTCTCAAGGAAGACCCGGCCGATCTGGTCATCACCGACATCCTGATGCCGGAGATGGACGGTCTCGAGGTGCTGATGGAACTGCGTCAGAGCTATCCCGATATGCGCTTCA
>CAZPJD010000134.1:0-4693 GCA_964586775.1 uncultured bacterium
ATGCGGGTGAATAACCCGTTGGGATGCTCAGGATGACAACGGCGGGAAATTTCGGACGAAAAAACGCCGTCACTCGACGATCAGGTAGATGTTCTTCCACAGGTCGTCCCAGCCGATCGGTCCCTGATTGCGACCGGGTGGGAACGGGTAGCCCGTCTTGGCGTCGTCGCGCTCCCAGGGTTCCAGCGGAATCGGATACGCCACCGTCATGCCGAGGCCGTAACCCTTGATGACGATCTCGACGCCGGCCTCGGGCGCGAAAAATTCGATCGAATCCCGCGCGAATCCGTCCGCGGTCGGCACGGCCGCGCGGCCCGCGCCCGCGTTCATTTTCATCACGGGCCGGATCACGCCGCCGGCGAGCCCGCGGTATCGGTAGACGACGCCGGTGTAGAGCAGATCGCTGCCCAGTGCGCCGCCGGTCGCCGGCGCAAACCCCGTCGTGCCCGCGCCGATCCAGCGGAAGTCATGCGTCGGCGTGCCCCAGCGTCGCTCGAATCCGCCCCAATGGATGTAGCCGGGGGCGAGCACGTCGAGCGCCGTATTCGATGTGGCGGGAACGGAGAAGCGTTCAAGATCGATGTCGGAGAGGGTTGCGGTGTCATCACCCGCGTGTGCCGCGGCCATCACCGCAAGCGACGCAAGCATTGAAAATATGGCGAGTCGGACGAGACGCATGACGCCATTCTCCGCGCCGAATCATACGCCCGTTCGCGCTGATTGTGTAGGAAAAAGCCGTCGCTTCGGCTCGCGTTGGCTTACCCCTCTCCCACTGGGCGGGAGAGGGGCAGGGGCGAGGGCTCCTTCAACAACCGCATCCGTCGTCGTCATCGTCGTCATCGCCCGCGGGCGGCGTCGCGTCGTCATCGTCGTCCGCCGTGTCGGGATCGCCGTCGATGTCGTCGTCGGCCGCCGACTGCGGGAACGCGACGCCGGACGGCCACGACGCCTGGGCCTCGTCGTCGAAGGCGCGGATCGAAAACGCCTGCGCGTCGGGCGCGGTCACCACGAGCGTCTGCTTCTGCCCGCCGGCGACCACGTCGCCCGATTCGATCGTCGCGGCGGGCGCGGTGAGGAACGCCGTGCGCTCGCGCAGATTCGCGTCGGCGCCCGTCGAATAACGCACGTCGTATCCCGCGACGGCGCCGCAACCGCCGTCGTCGCCCGGCGCGGCGAAGGTGAGTCGGAACTCGCCGCCGCCCAGATCCTCGGCCACCAGATCGGTGACCATGCGCGGTGCGCGGGTGTCGGTGTGATACGCGCCGGTGTTGCGTTCGTCGTGGCGGAAGGTCCACCAGTCGGAGTTCGCGCGGTCGTTTTTGCACTCGCGTCCTCGCGTGTTCCACGCGAAGAGGTTGCCCTCGTGCGTGGGCAGCACGACCTCGAGGTGGTCGTCGCGGTCGAGATCGCCGACGGCGACCGACGCGATCGCCCAGTTGTGGATGGGCTTGGGCCAACCTTCGGGCTGCTCGCGGTTGATGTCGTACGCGCGCACGTTGTATCCGCCCGAGCCCGCGATGACCTCGGCGACGTTGTCGCCCGAGATGTCGGCGACGATGGGGTTCACGAAGATCTGCACGTCCTCCCACCGCTCGCGGAAGACCTGAACGGCGACGTTCGCGCTTTCCAGATCGAAGCCGACGATGTTCCAGCTTTCGAGTTTCAGGAACTTGTCGATGATGTTGAGCAGGCCCACCGTGGGCAGGAAGAAATGCATTTTTTCGTCCAGGCCGAAGCGCGCGAAGGTGCCGTTGCTGGCCGTCGTGACGTTCAGGCGATCGGTGGCGATGAACGTGTTCACGTTGGCGTGCGCGCCGTCGTACTTCACCATCGCCGGGAACCACAGGAAACCGCCGGCGCTGATGTTCGCGATGCCTTCGTCGTCGATCCAGATCGCGGGCGAGTTGTTCGCGCCGGTCGTGAGCGGCGGGATCGGGATCGCGTCGCCGAGCGGCATGTACAGCTCCGCCGGCCAGCCGGGCAGGAAGGGTCCGTCGGCGTTTTGGGTGCCGTTCCAATACACCGCGTACATGCGGCTGGTGGGCAGGATGTCGAACTCGCTGCACACCTCCGACGTGGGCACCACGATCGCCGGGTGCTCGGCGATGTCGGGATTCGCGTTGTCGGAATCGAGGATCGCCACCGCCGGGCTTCCGAGCACCTGCGCGGGCAGCGCGTCTCCGCACACCTTGTTCGCGGGCACGACGCCCGGCAGCGACGAGAGCAGCACGGGCCAGCCCGGCATGCGGTCGGCCTCGCCGTTGTCGTCGCCGTCGATGGGGCTCCACGCATAGGCTTTTTGGTCGTAGCTGCCGATCACAATGTCGAGCGTGCCGTCGAGGTCGAGGTCCGCGAGCGCGGGCGACGCGACCACCGCGTTGCCGTGGCCGAAGTCGAAGCTGTCGGCGTTTTCGTTGGGATCGACGGAGACGGGGAAGCCCTCGACGATCGGGCCGTCGGGGTTCAGGTTCCCGTCGTTATGGATCGCGTAGGTGTTGCCGCCGAGCGTGGCCACCACGATCTTGGGCAGGCCGTCGCCGAGCAGATCGCCGATCGCGACCGCGCCCAGCACGCCATCGGCGAAATTGGGCCCGTCGCCCGAGATGTCCACCGGGAAGCCCGGGGCCTCGGCCCACTCGCCGGTGTTGCCGTCGTACTTGAACGCCTCGACGGTGCCAAGCGACGTGGCGAAGACGATCTCCATGCGGCCATCCACGTCGCCATCGAGGTCCACCAGACGTGGGCTCGATTCCACCGAGGCAGCGAGCGCGATGGGGAAGTTGTCCATGATGCCGGTCTCGGGGTCGCGGTCGGCGTGGAGCTGGATCGACTTGCGGTCTTCGCCCATCACCGTCTGGCCCGCCTTGTCGTAAAAGACCTGCAGGCGGATCGTGATCGTCTTGTCGTTCTCGTCGCCCGGCGGGCGCGACCACTCGGATTTTTTCATGAGCGACGACACGTCCACCGTCGCGATCGGGCCGTCCACCTCGTCCGTTTCGGTGCCCGACGCGAGCAACACGAAGTCGCCGTTATAGGGCTGATGCCCCGCCGCACCCTGGATCTCCCAGCGGTACTCCGACGCGCGGGCGCTCATCTGCGCCTCGACCGTCACCGTGGGCTGCGTCTCGGGGTCCTGCACCGTCCACCAGGCGGGTTTGCGGATTCGCGCCACCGGCGGAATCATGGGCGGCGTACTCTCCTCGGGATAGCCGAGCATGTCGAACGCCTTTTTCAGATTCAGGCGTCCGTAACCGAAATGCTCATCCCAACCATGGCGGCAAACGCCGCCGCCCGACGGACCCTCGACGAGCGAGATGCACCGCTCGTAGATGTCGTCGGCGCTCATGATGATGATCTGCTTCACCTCGTTCGCCGACAGCTCGATGCCGATGTCGCGCGCCCGCGAAATGATGAGCGCCGCGCTGCCCGACACGTTCGCCGTCGCCTCCGACGTGCAGATGTGCCCCGCGGGCATCGAGATGTGCGTGTGTGCGCCGTAATTGGTGCAGTAGGACTCAGTGAACGCGGCGAGTTCCACGGATATCGGGCCGAGGATGTCGATGGGCGCGAAAGGGAAGAGCGCCTTGACGTTCAGCACGTCCTCGCCCGCGCCGGGCCACATGTTCTGGAAGCCCAGCAGGTCGCCGCCGGGCGCGACGGTCAGGATGCCCGCGTCCGCCGCGTCCACGATCGACTGATGCGCGGCGGCGTTGTAGTTCATCGCGCCCATGGCGATGCTGATGACCCTCACCACGCCGGTCGCGAGCGCGTAGTCCGCCGCCGCCCCCACCAAATTGTAGTCCACCATCACCGCGTCCGACGTGCGCAACGGTAGAAAGGTGCAATTCGGGCAGAAGCCGATCAGCGATCCGCTACCGTTTTCGGGCGTGCCGACGATGTTGTCCGCGCCGTCGCCGTGCGTGCCCTCGGGGAATTCGTCAACGCCCAGCACCTCGTTCACATCGCGGAAGAAGTCCCAGCCCGAGATGTCGTCGGCAAAGCCGTTGCCGTCGTCGTCCACGCCGTCCGAAAACGCCGCGAGCAGGTGCGACACGTCCACCGGGTCCGCGCCCGAATAGGCGAGTACGCGATTGTCCAGCGCCCAGTCCGATGCCGACACGCGACCGTCTTCGTTGCAGTCGTACACGCCGCACGGCGCGTCGCCGATTTGCGGCTCGGGGGTCTCGCCCGTGTTGATCCAGAATCGGTCGCGCAGGTCGGCGTCGGCGTAGGTGGACATTCCGTCGTCGATGACCGCGATCACCACGTCGGGCCGACCCGTGGCCCACTTCCACGCCTCGGTCGCCGACACGCCGGGGATTGTATAGATCTTGTTCGGGTTCGTGCCCTCGGGGTTCGTGGGGTCGAAGCCGACAAACGGCGCGGTGAGCGAGATCAGGCAGTTGAAATCGTTCGGCGCGCAGATCGGCACGTCCAGATCGCGCGGAACGTTGGGCACGAAATCGCGCCCGAAGGGATACGCGCCCGAAAACGCGTTCGCGCCCGTATCTTCCACATCCCCCGTCACGGTCAGCCGGTAACGCACCCCAAAACGCAGGTCCGCGTCGGGCGTGAGCACCACGGTATCGTCGGCGACGTTGGTTGTGCCCACTGCGACGCCGGCCGCCACCACCGAGGCGTCGTCCACGCGCGTCAGGAATACGCTGTCCGTCGTCACCGTCGCGGGCGCGAG
>CAZPJD010000135.1:0-7926 GCA_964586775.1 uncultured bacterium
CCATCGACGGCTACAACCGGTTCATGGAACTGGCTCAGAAGTACGCCGACGAAATCATTCGTCACTCGCGGCGGGAACGGGAGAGGAACGCGAAAAAGACGAAAACAGCCGCCACGAGAGGGAACAGGTCCGGCAAGACCCGGATTTAGATGCGTTTGCCCTGGGGTGCGAACCTCCCAACCTTGCAAGACGAGTCCGATATCGAGAATACTGGGGCATTTCCTGATTTGGTGATCCATTCGCGACCGATCGAGGGCAAGGCGTGCGTTACGGTTTGAAAGACCTCGTGGACATCGGGCGTCTGCAGGAGCTGACGGACCACCTCTATGCGGTCGCTGGCATCCCCTCGGCCATCATCGCCGTCGACGGAGAGATTCTGACGGGTTCGGGCTGGCAGCGGATCTGCACCGAGTTCCACCGCCGTCACCCCGAGATCGAGCGGCAGTGCATCGAGAGCGACACTCGGCTTCGGGAGCGTCTCGGCGGGGGTGACGCCTTCGTCGAATACACCTGCCCGCGCGGCCTGACCGACGCCTCGATCCCCATCGTCATCGACGGCGAGCGCCTGGCGAACGCGTTCGTGGGGCAGCTCTTCACCCAGCCGCCCGACGCGGCGGTCGAGGCGCGATTCCGCGAAAACGCCCGCGAGTTCGGTCTGGACGAGAACGCATACATGGACGCGTTCCGCGAGATCCCCGTGATCGGGCGCGATCGACTGCGCCCCGCGCTGCTGTTTCTTGCGCAGCTCGCCCGGATCGTCGCGGAGAGCGGACTCCAGCGCAAGCGCGAGCTGGAAATCGCCGAGCGGCTGCGCGAGGGCGAGTCGCGGTATCGACGGCTGTTCGAGTCGATGGACGAAGGCGTCGCGATCAACGAGGCGGTCTTCGACCCGTCCGGACGCATGATCGACGCCGTGATTCTGGATGTGAATCCGGCTTACGAGACGCTGACCACCTATCGTGCCGGGCGTGCGATCGGGCGACGGGCGACCGAGCTGTACTCAATGACCTCGGTCGAACTCGCCCATTGGTGGAGCGCAAAAAATGGACTTCGGTCGGCGACGCATTCGGAGTACTTCCACGCGCGCAGCGGACGATGGTTCTCCATCGCAACGACGCCGCTCGAAGCCGATCGATTCTTCACGATATTCAGCGACGTCACCGAACAGAGGCGTACCCTGGAAACGCTGAGCGCCAGCGAGGAGAAGTACCGCCTGCTGGCCGAGAACATCAGTGATGCCATCTGGATGCTGGACCTGAACGAGCGTTTCACCTACCTGAGCCCGTCGACGCGGTCGTTGTGGGGATACACGCCCGAGGAGGGCTTCCGCCTTTCGATGCGCGAGACCCTGACACCCGAGTCGTACGAAATCGCGGCGCGGACGATCGCCGAGGAATTCGCGCGGGAAGGCGAGAGCGGCGTTGATCCGAATCGGTCGCGCCTGATGGAGCTCGAGCAGATTCACAAGGACGGAACGCGCTACTGGACGGAAGTGACCGCGAAGTTTCTGCGCGACGCGAACGGCTCGATTTGCGGGATCATCGGCGCGACGCGGGATGTCTCCGAACGCCGGAAGTCCGAGCGGGCTCTGCGCGAGAGCGAGGCGCTGCTGCGTCAGGCGCAGGACGCCGCGCAGCTCGGTCACTACGTGCTGAACGTCACCACGGGAATATGGACGTGCTCCGAGGCGCTGGAAAAGGTCTTCGGCATCGCTCCCGACTACCCGAAGAGCGTCGAGGGGTGGCTCGAGATCGTCCACCCCGACGATCGCGACATGATGGCAGTGTATTTTCGGGACGAGGTGATCGGCAAAAGGCAGCGTTTCGACAAGCTGTATCGGATCCTCCGCAAGACCGACCATTCCACGCAATGGGTGCACGGTCAGGGCGATCTGAGCATCGGTCCCGACGGCGCGCCGGTCACGATGTTCGGGATCATTCAAAACGTGACCAGGGATGTCGAAGCGGACCAAAGGGCCGAGCAGCTTCAGAGCCAGCTTCAGCAGGCGGTCAAGCTCGAGGCGGTCGGTCGGCTCGCGGGCGGCGTGGCGCACGACTTCAACAACCTGCTCACCATCATCGGCGGAAACGCGGATCTGCTGCTCGCGAGCCTTCCGGACGGCGAGGCGGGCCGCGAGGAGCTGGCGGAAATCAAAAAGGCGTCCGAGCGGGCGGCGGCGCTCACCGCGCAGCTTCTGGCCTTCAGCCGCAAGCAGATGATCGCACCGCGCGTGGTCGACATCAACGAGCTGGTCACGGGCTCCACCAAGATGCTCAAGCGGCTCATCGGCGAGGACGTCGAGCTGTCGTTCGTTCCGGGAGCGGTTGCGGGAAGGATCAGGGTCGATCCGCATCAGTTGGAACAGGTCTTCGTGAATCTCGCGGTCAACGCCCGCGACGCCATGCCTCAGGGAGGGCGATTGCGCGTCGAGACGGGGATCGTCGTCGTCGACGAGGAATATGCCCGCACTCATCTCGACGCCGCGCCCGGATCGTACGTTCGCATCTCCATCTCGGACACGGGGGCGGGCATCGCTCCCGATTTGTTGCCGCATCTGTTCGAGCCGTTCTTCACGACCAAGGAGGTCGGCAAGGGGACCGGCCTCGGGCTCTCCATGGTCTACGGCATCGTCCGCCAGAACGAGGGATTCATCGACGTCGAGTCCGAGCGGGGCGTCGGATCGAAGTTCCATGTGTATCTGCCGTTGATCGAGGCCGACCGCGGACCGGCCCCCGAGCCCGTGTCAACGCCGAGACCCGGCGGAACCGAAACGATCCTGCTCGTCGAGGACGAGGACCCCGTTCGGATCGTGACGCGAAGGTTCCTGCAGCGACTCGGGTATGACGTCGTCGACTTTTCGCGCGCCGAGGATGCGCTCGATTGGGCGGCCGGGCCCGACGCCCGATTCGATCTGCTGCTCACCGACGTCATTATGCCCGGGATGAACGGACCCCAGCTCCACGACGCGCTCCGTGCGAAACGCCCGGAGCTGCGCGTGCTTTACATGTCGGGCTACACCGGTGACGCAATCGCCCGCCACGGCGTGCTGGACGAGACCACCGACTTCCTGCAAAAGCCCTTCTCGCTCGACCTGCTCGCCCACTCCGTTCGAAACGCGCTCTCGGGATCGTGATCCGGGGCGATTACTGATCGTTTCGACGACCTCTCGGCTCAAGTCCTCACTTCCCCGATACGGCGCCGAGCGATGTTGTGGAGGACCGGGATTCGCGGTGTTCGCGGTCGCGGGCACGATTCGCGCGGAGTATGTCGGATTTTCGAGAGGAAATCTGGGGCTATGGTGCTCGCGGAACAAGCTAAGGCAGGTGTTTCTTCATGATCGTCCTGCCGACAAACGTGATACCGTTCTGATCGAGGCGTCGCCTGACTTTTTCGGTGTCGGCGAAGAGAACTTTGCCGGAAGCGACCCACAGCCACCGCGAGACGCGGGCGTTCTCTTGCAGGTGATTCCTCAACTGATCCCGGGCGGCCGAGCGCTTACGGATGACTGCCGAGATCTGGTCGCCCTGCGCGACATGGGATTCCACCGCGACCACATTGGCGCTCGGCGCGTGACTCAGCAGGTAATCCCAGCGACTCTCCTCCGGGTAATCGGCACTCATGGCCTCATCGAGAGCAAGACTATCCTTGAAGTCGGCGCGGATCTCCTGATCGAAGCGGTTGCGATCCGTGCGCTTCAGCGCTTCCAGCCCATCCCGGATGTCGCTTTGCAGAGGCGAGTTGCCGCGCAACGCTTGTCGCAGAGCCGACTTTCGTGGAGGCTTTTTCAAATGGTTGCCTCGTTCACGGCCCGTCGCACGGCCTCGCCGAAGCGGGACGAGTATTCGGTCAAACCTCCCCAGCCCGCGATATCCTCGTCATCCAAATCCGGATCCAATTCGGAAATGTCCTTTGAGCGGACCCGACCTTGGCCATCGAAATGGAACAGATGCGCGCGATAGTCCTTTTTCAGCGATGCCTCGGCGACGTTCTGCATTTGCCGGGCGTCTTGCACGTTGAATGCATCGCACACGAGTTTCCATTTTGCGTGGTGGGCTTTCAGCCGGCGCATCATCCAGAGCATCGTCAGCACGTGCGGCGAATGCGTGGAGAGAACGACGCGATAGCCGCGCCAGAGCAAATCGAGGACCAAGAGCAGAACCGCGGTGATGGCCTGCGGATGGAGGCCCATCTCCGGCTCCTCGATCACGACCCAGTCCGTATCGTCGCGTTTGCGCTTCTGTGTCGACGGCAACAGATGGTATAGACCCAGTAGGAGCGGTGTGAACTCCCTCTGGCCTGCCGTCCAGGTCATGAACGGAAGATGGATCTTCTTCGGGTACGCGAGCCGCAATCGGCGCGCATGTTGCTTGTCGTCTTCAACGCCAACCCTTCCTCCATGGAATACAGCTTCGTCAATTCGGTCGCGGATCTCCTTCTTGAGTCGTTTTTCGATGGGAAACAGGGTGCCGGCGTATTTCCCGCTGAAACGATCGAACAGGTTCTGACTGAAGACGCGCGCCACGACCGGGGTATCAGGAGACAGCTTCTGGAACGGCGCCGCCCATCCGTCGCTGATCAGCATGGAGCGATGCGCGGGCACGAAAAACAGTTTCTCCTGCTTGTTCTTTCCGATCTGTCCGATGGTCCTGAGCCTGATCTCCTGGGTACCGAGGCTGACCTTTGTTCGCCTGTCGTCCCACGCGCGAGCCATGCCGGTGCCGAAGATGAGGTCGATAAGGACCGTGCTGTCCGTCGGATGACCGGCAGCCTTCAAGGCGTCGACCAAATGCCGACCATCCATCGCCACCTTAAGCCACTGCAGAGCGAGGCTTTTGCCCGCGCCTTGAGGTCCGACGAACACCGTCAGGTCACCGAGGGAGAGGTTCACCTGTCGGATATGAGCGAAGTTGGAGATCTTCAGTTCCACAGGCTTCGAAATGCGCGCCCGCCCGTCTCTCGTGGATCGGGTGGTCATCATGGGCCTCCTTTCGCTGGGTGCTCGACGACCGGGTCGAAGAGAGCAGGTCGAAGCCGCGTTTGCCGAAGCCCAAGCTTCGCGAGTCATGGAACGACGGATGGTTCGATCTTGGTTACACCACGACCTGGACGTTGTCCATCGTCGCCGACTCAGCGCAACGTCGGTTTCGGCTTCGACCGCGCATGGCGCATGCCGACGCATTGTCAGCGCCGCGCCGATTTGCCACGATACGACGCAAACGAGGTGCACATGCGCATCGGGTACGTGCAGACCGAGCCGATTCTGGGCGACGTGTCGGGAAATCTGGAGCGCGCCGCAGCGCTGGTGGCGCACGTCCACGCCGATCTGCTGATTTTTCCCGAATTGTTCGCCACGGGTTACGCCCACTCGGATCGCGACGCGGCCTGGGCGCTCGCCGAGGACGCCGACGGGCCCACGATCGGCTGGGCGTACGAACTGTCGGGACGCACCGGCGCGGCGATCTGCGGCGGCTACATCCGGCGCGAGGGCGCGCGCGCGTTCAACTCCGCGTTTCTGGTCGACGGCGAGGGGCTCGTCGCGACCTACGACAAGATCCACCTCTTCCATAACGAACGAAAGCTCTTCGATCCCGGCCAAACCGCGCCCGCGGCGTGCGTGGTGCGCGACGTGCCGGTCGGCATCATGATCTGCTACGACTGGCAGTTTCCCGAGCTCGCCCGCTCGCTCGCGCTCGATGGCGCGCGCATCCTGCTGCATCCCAGCAATCTGGTGCTGCCGTGGGGTCAGGACGCGATGCGCATCCGCGGTCTGGAAAACGGCGTGTTCACTGTCACGGCGAACCGCGTGGGTGCCGACGGCGACCTGAATTTCACGGGCAGCTCGCAGATCACGGGGCCGAAGGGCGAGATCCTCTCGCAAGCGCCTACGGTGGGCGAGCACGCCTATGCCGTCGAGATCGATCCCGACGACGCGGCGGACAAACGCACCACCGACTTGGCGGACCGCTTTGCGGATCGACGGCCCGAGTTCTACGCGCGCGTGACGCGGCGATAAGGGGACGCCATGAACCTCGCCGAACGCATGGAAATCTGGCAGGGCGATATCACGAAGCTCGACGTGGACGCGATCGTCAACGCGGCGAACCACACGCTGCTGGGCGGCGGCGGTGTGGACGGAGCGATCCACCGCGCGGCGGGCCCCGATCTGTTGAAGGAGTGCCGCGCGCTCGACGGCTGCCGCACCGGCGAGGCGAAGATCACCGCGGGCTATCGGCTGCCCGCGAAGCACGTGATCCACACGGTGGGCCCGGTGTACGGGCGCGGCGGCGCGGATCGCGAGCATCTTCTCGCGGCGTGCTATCGCAACTCGCTCGCCCTCGCGGCCGAGCGCGGACTGCGCTCGGTCGCGCTCCCGGCCATCAGCACCGGCGTGTACGGCTATCCGCCCGCCGAGGCCGCGCGCGTCGCCGTGCGCGCCGTCAGCGAATTCCTGCGGCAGGACGAATCCATCGAACGGGTCGTCTTCTGCGCGTTTGATGAGCGATCGACCAAGCTCCTCACCGAAGCCCTCGCGTCCGTCGCGTGACCGGCGAAGGCGAATCGCGCGACGCCGCGCCCGCGCACGTGCGCTGGATCGCCCTCGCGGCCGCCGCGTTGCGCGAACCGCGCATGTTGTTCGTCGGCGCGCTCGGTTTTTCGTCGGGTCTTCCCTTCGGGTTCGTCGTCTTTACCGTGCCCGTGTGGCTGCGCACGCAGGGCGTGAGCCTGACCGAGATCGGCCTGCTCTCGCTCGCCACGCTGCCGTGGGGTTTCAAGTTCCTCTGGTCGCCGCTCGTCGATCGATTCCGCCTCTTCGGTTCGCGGCGGCGCGGCTGGATCGCCGCGACGCAGATCGCCATCGCAGCCGCGCTTGCGGGCGTGGCGTCGATCGCGGGCGCGCCCGTTCCGCTCGTCGTCGGCGTGCTGGTGCTGGCGGTCGCCTTCCTCTCGGCGACGCAGGACATCGCCGTGGACGCCTACGCGGTCGAGACGTTGCGCCGCGAGGAATACGGCACCGGCAACGGCTGGCGTGCATCGACCTATCGCGCGGCCATGCTCGTCGCGGGCGGCATCGCGATCTCGGCGGCGCAGTTCGCGTCGTGGCCGGTCGTCTTCGCCGGGCTCGCTGCGGTGGCCGTCGCGCTGGCGGTCGCCACCGTTTTCGCGCCCGAGCCCGTCGTGGCCGACACGAGCGCGCCGACCTTTCACGACACGGTGATCGGGCCATTCCGCGACTTCCTCGCCACGCCGCGCGCGGGCGTCATCGCCGCGTTCATCTTTCTCTACAAGCTCACCGACGCGACCGCCGGGCTCATGTTCCAGCCCATGCTCGTTGACCACGGCTTTCCCCTCGTCGAAATCGGGCTTGCGCAAAAGACCGTGGGCCTCGTCGCCGCGATGATCGGCGCGATGGCGGGAGGCGTTTACGCGTCGGGGGCGGGCATCCGCGCGTCGCTGCTCGCGGGCGCGCTCGCGCAACCCATTTCGAATCTCGCGTACTTCGCCGTCGCGGTGTCGGGCTCGAGCCGCGCGGTGCTCTACGGCGCGGTCGCGGCCGAAAACATCTGCGGCGGCCTCGGCTCCGCGGCGCTCATGGCCTACATGTCGTCGCTGTGCGGCACGCGCTACTGCGCCACGCAGTTCGCGCTGCTCACCAGCCTGTTCGGGCTCTCGCGCTCGCTGGCCGGGGCGATGGGCGGCGCGATGGCGGAGCGACTCGGCTACCCCGTGTTCTTTCTTTCCACCGTGGCGCTGGGACTGCCCGCCGTGCTGGCGTGGGCGATGCTGGGCGACTCGGCGAACGGGCGCGTCAGCGGCGAAAGCGTTCCGCGAGGATCGTAGCGAGGATGCGCAGGCCGTTGCGCACGCGGCGGAATCCCGTCGATCCCGCGCTGCGCGGGCGGCGCGTGACGGGGATCTCGACGATGC
>CAZPJD010000136.1:0-34486 GCA_964586775.1 uncultured bacterium
GATCGACCGCCAGATCGGAGACGGTCGTGAATCGTTCGTCCCGCTTCTTGGCGGGATCGTAGGTGCCGCTTTGCCACTCGCTCTTCGACCGCGTCATTTGACCGGCCCTCGACCCTTGTAAGCGTAGTACATTCTTTCGAGATTGAATGTGACCGCCCCGATGAATCGGTCGTAACTGCCCTTGATGCGACCGCGCCCGTCGTCGAGGGCGTTGTCGGGGTTGATGACGGCCGGAATCTCGGCGTCCTCGAGGAAGATGTGCTGGTAGGTCCAGTCCACCTCGACACCGAACCATTTGGCCGTGAACCCGCCGCCGATGCCGTTGCGATCGGTCTCGACGCTGCCCGCGCCGAGCGTCTCCGGCGGCGCGGCGCCTTCCTCGAAGAAATACCCGCTACGCACGCGCCAGTGGTCGCCGAGATTCCACGACGTGCCGACGCGGTAGCTCCAGGTATCGTGCCAGTAAAGCGGAAGGAAGAAATCCTCGATCAGCGTCTCTTCCTTGAGATCGACGTCGAATCCCTTCATCGCGCTCCACGGCGTGTAGGTCGCGCCGACTTCGACGTCGAAGAGGGTGTCGTGGATGTACCGCGCGCCGAAGCGCCATTGCTCGGGGTAGTCGATGAAGACCTTGATGTCATCCTTGAAGGTGCCGAACCCGAGAATCGCCGCGTAGAACTCCGGCAGATCCGCTTTGATGTAGCCCTCGACGAACAGATTGGGGAAGCGCGGGATATAGGAGCCACCGAACTCGAACCACGGCGCAGGTTTCAGGATCACCCCCGCGTTCCACGACGGCACGAAGTCGCGCGTCACGTAGAACTGCGCCTTCACGTCGTACTTGTGAACGCGGTCCTTGAGCACCGAGAAGCCGTAGTAGTTCTCGAGCTTGAACGACGTCGCGCCGATCCCGACACCGACGGCGAGCCAGTCATAGGGCTGCCAACCGGCCGCGACGATGTGGTTGACCTGCACCGCGTTGTTGTCGAGCGAGTTGTAGCGCGCCTCGCTGTCGTCCGGGTAACGCACCGTCACGCCGTAAGGCCCGTACGCCCCGTAAGCGATCGAGAGCTTGCGGTCCATGTGGAAGTCGGAGCCGACAAAGAGGCTCGGGGTGTAGTCGGCGGGGTTCCGGTTGTACGAAGAGGACAGGTAGGGCTCGCGGCGGTAGTACGTGTGCAGGATGTCGAAATCCACCTGCATCATGGCGTTGGTGCCGCGCAGGCGCGAGAGCGCCGCCGGGTTCATGTAGACGGCCGTCAAGCTGTCCTCGCCGACGAAGTTCGCGCCGCCCTTCCCCGCCGCTCGCGCGCCGATTTCGCCGGTGAAAAATCCGCTCGCTGAAGCCGGCGTGAGTTGCCCGAACAGGATGAAAATAGCGCGGTTACGCAAACGGATACACGGATTGAGTCGGCGGATCGCGCGTGCATGGATCGGGACGATGCTCCGTCCGTCGGGCGGGAGAAAGGCGGAAGGCGCCCACGGCTCCCGAAAAGGTCCAGTTCCCCACCTATCCGAATAACAAAGGACGTTTGGTTATTACCGCCTCGTCATGGGGATGTCAATTTTCGGCGATTCGTCCGCCGATTTTCTTTCGCGCGGGCATTTACCGCGCGCGGCCTTTCGGGTAGCCTTCGCCGCCATGAGTTTTCTCGACGACCAAAAACGCGCGCGAAAAGGCGCGAAATCGCTGGTGCGCCTCCTGACGCAGGAGGGCCGCTTTGACGCCAACCTCGATGAGTACGCGAACAATGATGGCATCATCGACGACGGATTTTTACGCCAGCTCGACGAAATCCGCCCTCTGCTCGCGCGCCTCGACGATCCCGCATTCGCGAACGAAATCGAGCGGCTTCCCGTGGCGTTTCAGGAAGCGCTGCTGGAGTTTCTTGCGCAGAAGTCCCGGTACGACGTCCTGCGAAAGATCGCCGACGCGTCCAAGGCGAAGGCCGTCGTGAAATCGGCGAAACAGATCCTGCACAACGCCAAGGCCGCCGGGACCTATTCGCCCGAAAAAAAGGCCGGAAGCTGGAAGATCGCCGCGTCGGAAGAAGAGGCCGCCATCCCGACCTGCATGACGAGCCCCCACGATCACAACGGGGATCGGCTGGTCGTCGCGGGCAAGGATCATCCGTCGGGAGTGCGTTTCCTGCACGTGCTCGAAAACGACCGCACGGGGGTGGTCGAGCACAACTCGGGCGTGGTTCCGCGATCGGCCTACCGGAAGATGCTTCGCGATCTGCGCGAAACCGCGCCCGACGCGTATCGCGACATTTCGGCCGACGACGCGATTTGGCTGATCGACCGAGCGATGCGCCGCCACGAACGCGACCAGAGCGCGCTGCCCGCCGGCTTTCTCACCGCACGCTCGCAGTTTGCCGATCGCACGGGCGGCGACGCGCATCCGTTTCTCGCGAAGGTGCGTCCGGTCGAACTCGAGCATCAGGAAAATCGCGCCGGTCGCTCAACGGATCTTTTCGCGCATCCCATCGCGGCCGCGTGGTCGATCGACTCTCTATCGTTCCGCCGTTTTCAGCATCGCCTGTCCGAGCACGCGAAGTCGCGCGAGGACCTGCTGGCCCCGCGCGTGCGCGATCTTGTGCGCGAACTCATCGACGAGACGATTGCCGAATATTTCGACGAACGCACGCGGCAGGGTTTCGCCGATCGGCTGATGGACTTGGCGTGGTTCATCGTGGATGACCAACGCGATCTGGCGCTGCTGGCCTACGGAACCGCCAAGGCGATCGCAGACCCATCGCGGGCGGCACTGTCGATTCCGTTTTGCCGCTCGCTGCTGGCGAGATTCGTCCCCGGGCAGAACGACGCTTCCGCGCCCGCGCCCGAACCGCTGATCGTCGCGCCGTAGCGCCCGGGCGAACGCTTCACGCCGCGTTGTGGCGAATGCTTCGTTGACGCTTGCAAATGGCGCGTGCTAGGTAACCGCGACTCTTTTGCGCCGGTAGCTCAGCCGGATAGAGCAACGGACTTCTAATCCGTAGGTCGCGCGTTCGAATCGCGCCCGGCGCGTCGTCTTCGACGCGAAATAAATCAGTCTCTCGGCCGCCCGATCGCGACGCCGATCCGCTCGCGGCCAAAGAACCATCCGTCGCGCGCGTTGTAGTAGATGCGTGTCTCGCCCTCGTGCTCGACGAGGCACATCGCATACACCAGCGCGCGCTTCCAACCTTGCGACTCGGGCGCGAGCAGCGGCTCGGGGAGCGCCTCTTTCCACGCAAGGCCGTCGTTCGATTCCAGCAGGTGGATCTCGGAGCGGTTCTTGCCTTTTGCGTCGATAAAGATGCCGTTGTTGAGCGCGAACCACGGCTCGCCGCGGATTGTCGGTGCGATGACCTTGATGCTCCCTGCGCCGTGGTTGCGCCAGGGCACGTCCGCCGACGGCGCGATAATCGGCGCCGGCGCTTTTTCGTACGGGCCTTCCAGATTTCCGCTCTCGGCATAGCCGATGTAGCGCGGCTCGATGAACCCGCAGTTTTTCAAAAAGACCCACGATGCCGAAAAGTACAGCCGCCACAGATGCTTGTGCCGCACCACGCACGGATTGGAGTTGGTGAACATCCCGCGACCTTCCCATCCCCACGCCGGGGTGAGCACGTTGTGTTCCTCGCCCCATGTGACGAGGTCGCGCGAACGGCGAAGGCAGATGTGGCTTCGCAGCGGGCTCTTGTAGCGCTCGTAGAACATCACGAAGCCGTCGTCAGCGACGACGAAAGGCCGAAGCCCGGGGAACATCACGCCGCCCGATTTACGCCATTCGATTCCGTCGTCGGACAGGTAGTGATGGATGCCCGCGAGGCTGTGCGCGAACAGGTGCCATTTTTTGTCGGGCGCGTCGCGCGGGGTGACGACCGACGGGTCGGCGATGATGTGCTGCCATCCGAACTCGCGCGCGGGCGGCTCGATCAGGGGACTTTTCGGATGATCGACGAAACGCAGGGCCCGTAAATCCACGTCAAACCCCATCGAACGATTCGACTAGCGGATGTTGCTTCGATTGGTCGTACCGTTTTTCGCGGGCGCGGTCGATATCCGGGTCGCCGCCGCGATCGGCGAGCGAAATCAACCAGCCCGCGAAAAAATGCGCGAACATCATTAGTACGATCGCGACGTGCGTGGCGAATGATACCGTCACGGCGCGCCCGGTCGGCACGCCGAGGGCGACGAAGCCGAGCGTCCACGCGGCCTCCATGGTGCCGAATCCCGCCAATCCCTGAATCGGAAGCGACGAGAGAAGGGACATCATCGCGGTCACGGCGCAGACCTCGATGAAACCGATGTGGATATCCCATGCGGGGAGCAGGAGTGCGATGATGGCGAAGCGAATCGCCCACGTCGCCGCCGAAAGGACGATAAACACGGTGAGCATGCCAGGGGAATACTCGGCGAGCGCGCGCTCGAATCGACGAAATGCGTCGTACGCGCGTGAGGCCGCGCTTCCTTCGCCCCGACGTGCGACCTGAGGTTCGACGAGCCGCGCCAGCCACGCCAGCACCGGCGTTGCGCCGAAATAAATGACAAGGGATACGATGAGCAGAGCGCCGGTGGCGAGCGAAAGCCGCGCCGCGAGCACCCCCGGCGAACGCACCCACAGACCAACGAGACTCGCGAGACCGAGAACGAGCAGCGAGACCATGTCGGATGCGAGACCGACATAAAGGACCGCCGACGAGCGCGCGGGGGGAATGTCGAACCGGCGTTTAAAGAGATAGATGAGCGAGAGTTCGCCGACGCGAAACGGCACCATGTTTTTGAGAAACGAATAGACCGCCAGCACCGAATACATGCGGATCCACGGGCGGCGGTCGTCGCCGAGCGCGAGGTTGTACTTCCAGGTCCGCGCGGCGAACATCGCGGTGAGAACGAGAGCGCCGAGCGCGAGCCGTCCCCACGGCATTTCGAGCAGTGCACGGTGGAACTCGCCCGGCGACGCCATCTGAAAGAGCAGCGCGCAAAGCCCCACCGTGACAATGAGCGCAAACGCCGTCTGCCAGACCCGCGCGCGTTTGGTGGACGAAGCCCTGTCGCCCAAGCCGCTCACGCGCCCCGCAGGTATTGCACCGCGTTGCGGAAAATCGCGACGCCCTGCCCTTCCTCGGGCATCGGCTCGCGCGTCCAACGCGGGTGATTGGTTCGATGCAAAAACGCCTCGGGGTGCGGCATCATGCCGAATACGCGCCCCGTCTCGTCGCATAGCGCGGCGATGGCGTCGGGACTGCCGTTGGGATTCGCGGGATAGGACTGCGTGGCGAGTCCGGACGCATCGGCGTAGCGCAGCGGCACCAGACGACGCGACCGGATCGCGGAATCGACGTCGGCATTCGCGGCGACGAATCGCCCCTCGCCGTGGCGCACCGGCACCTCGAGCGACGCCACGCCGCGCGTGAACACGCACGGCGAATCGGGATCGGCGACCAGGCGCACCCAGCGGTCCTCGAATCGCCCGCTTTCGTTATTCGTCAGCGTCGCGGTCTGAACGAAATATTCCCCGCCCAGAGCGGGCACGAGGCCGAGCTTGATGAGGAGCTGAAAGCCGTTGCACACGCCGATCACGCACTTGCCCGCATCGATGAACGCGCGAAGTTGATCCGAAAGAAATTCGTCGGTCCCCGCGACGCGGGCGTAACGCCAGCGGACCGCGCCCGCCTTGGCGCTGCCCAGGTCGTCGCCGTCCATGAATCCGCCGGGAAGGTTCAGAAGCTGGAAGCCGTCGAGCCGGATCTCCCCCGCGAGCAGCGCGTAGATCGTCGTGACGACCACCTCGTCCGCGCCCGCGAGGCGATTCGCGTGGGCCATTTCCATTTCGCAGTTCACGCCGTTGCCCGTGACGACGAGCGATCGGATTTTCGGCATCGAAGCCTCCTAGAACCGAAGCGTGGACTGCCACGCCGTCCGCAGGTCGTCCACGCCCGCATCACAGACGGCCGCCGTCTTCCATACCATGCGAAGCCGCCGCGCGGCGGTCACGTCGCCCACACGCACGAAGGCGCAACCCGCAAGCTTCGCCTCGAATGAGGCCGCGTCATCGGGCCTGACGGTGACGACGAATCGCCCCGCGCTCTCGGAAAAGAGAAGCGCATCGAGCGCCAGCGGCGCGTCGAAAACCACCGCGTCGAGATTCACGTCGAGCCCCAGATCGCCCGCGAGCGCGACCTCGGCCAGCGCTACGGCGAGGCCGCCGTCCGAGCAGTCGTGCGCGCTGCGCACGAGCCCGGCGCGAATCGCCGCGTGCAGCGCCCGGTAGAGCGCCAGGTTCTCGGCGAGGCGCACGCGCGGCACGCGACTGCCGACGAGGCCCCGATGCGCGAGGTATTCCGACGCGCCGGTTTCGTCGCGCGTCACGCCGAGCACATACACAAAATCGCCCGGCGACTTGGCGTCCATCGTCACGGCGGACCGGGCGTCGTGAACCTTGGCGAGCACAGTGAATAGCAGCGTCGGCGGGATCGAGATTTTTCGGTCGCCGTCCTTGTAATCGTTCTTCATCGAGTCCTTGCCGCTCACGCACGGCAGTCCGTAAGCGACGGTGGCCTCGTAGAGCGCCTCGTTGGCGCGCACAAGCTGCGCGAGCTTGTATTCCCCGTCGGGCGTGACGGCGCTCTTGACGGGATCGCACCAGCAGAAGTTGTCGAGCCCGGCCATCTCGTCGGGATCGCCGCCGACCGCGACGGCGTTGCGCACCGCCTCGTCGATGGCGTTTTGCGCCATGTGCCAGGTGTCGATGTCGGAGTATCGCGGGCAGATCCCGTGCGCGACCGCCACCGCCTCATCTCGATCGAGCAGCGGACGCCATACGGCGGCGTCGGACGGCCCGTCGTGCCGCGCGCCGACAAGCGGCTTGACGACCGATCCCGCCTGCACCTCGTGGTCGTATTGGCGGACGACGTATTCCTTGGAGCAGATGTTGAGCCGTGCGAGGAGCGCCTTGATCGTCGCGGCGACATCGAGATCGGCCTGCGGCGCGGGCTCGTCGTGGTTCGGCGGCGTCCACACGGCATCGAGGTGCATGCGGGGAACGCCGTCGTGCAGAAAATCCATCGACAAGGACGCGACGGTCGATCCCTCGTAACGCACATCGAGTCGCCCGGAATCGGTGAATCGCCCGACGACGGTCGCCTCGACCTCCATCGTCTCGGCGAGCGCCCGAAATGCCGGCCAGTCCGCCGGAGGGATCGCGAGCGACATGCGCTCCTGCGATTCGGAAAGCAGGATCATCCACGGCGCGAGACCGGCGTATTTGAGCGGCGCTTTTTCCAAATCGATCTCGCAACCGCCGCACGCGCGCGCCATTTCGCCGAGGCTGCTGGCGAGTCCGCCCGCGCCGTTGTCGGTGATGAATCGATAATAGCCCCGGTCGCGCGCCACGAGCAAAAAGTCGGTCATGCGCTTTTGCGTGATCGGGTCGCCGATCTGCACCGCCGTCGCCGGGCTGCCCTCGTGCAATTCTTCGCTCGAAAACGTCGCGCCGTGGATTCCGTCCGCGCCGATGCGCCCGCCCACCATCACGGCCAAATCGCCGGGCTCGATGGATTTTTCATGTGCGGGCTTTCCGCCCAGCATGGCGGGCAGCACGCCGCCGGTGCCGCAAAACACCAGCGGTTTGCCCACGAACCGTTCGTCGAAGACGATGGAGCCGTTGATGGTGGGGATACCACTCTTGTTGCCGCCGTGCTCCACGCCCTCGCGCACGCCTTCGAGCACGCGCTTGGGGTGCAGCAGGCGCGGCGGCAGCGGTTCGTCGCGGAACGGCGACGCGAAGCAGAAGACGTCGGTGTTGAAGCAGAGCTTCGCGCCCATCCCCGTGCCAAAGGGATCGCGGTTGACGCCTACGATGCCCGTCAGCGCGCCGCCGTAAGGGTCGAGCGCCGAGGGCGAGTTGTGCGTCTCGACCTTCATGACGAGCGACCAGTCGTCGGTGAAGCGGATGACCCCCGCGTTGTCGGTGAAGACCGACCGGCAGATGTCGGCGTCGCCTTTTTCGGCGCGGATGCGCGCCGTGGACGCCTGAATGTACGTCTTGAAAAGGCTCGAAATCCGCCGCGTGCCATGGTCGTCGGCGTAGTCGATGTCCGCGGCGAAGATCTTGTGTTTGCAATGCTCCGACCACGTCTGCGCGAGCATCTCGAGTTCCACATCGGTCGGACGATCGGGCGGCAGTCCCGCGGCGCGGCGCGCGGCGCGCACCACTTCGTCACGGTAATGATCGCGGATCACGCGCATCTCATCCAGGCTGAGTGCCAGGGTTCGCTCGCGGCTCAGGCGGATGAGATTGTCGTCGGGCAACTCCAGATCGATCGTCTCCACCGGCGGCACGACGTGTTCGGCCACTTTGGGCACGAACGGCGACAAACCGCGCACGGAGTCGAACTCGGCGCGCGCGACGACAACGGTGCGCTCGATCAGGTTGTTCGCGAGCACGTCGCGGGCAATGCGCTCGGCATCGCCTGCCAAGAGCGTTCCGCGCAACAAGTACTGCGTCGAGGTGTAGACGCCCTCTCCCTTGCCAAAGGCGCGCCCCAATCGAACCTGCGCCGCCTCGCGCGCGGTTCGTCCCACGTTGTCGGTCACGCCGGGGCGATAGCCCACCTCGATGAGCCAGTCGAAATCCCATCGCGACGCCGCCGGCGCGTCGACGAACCCGATTTGCACGATCGGATCGCAGTAGGTGTCGGCCGCGAGATGCGAAAGTTGCGTTGCATCCAGATCGGCGTCAATCGTGAAAACGGAAACGGCGGTCGCGGCGCGTACGTCGAGCCCCAAATCCTCGCGAATGCGCCGAGCGGCTTTCGCGCCGACGGGATCGTGATCGGGATCGAGGGGGATGATTTCGATGCGATGAGCCATGCGCAGCTCCGCTGTGTAAAACGGGCGCCGCCGACCCGGCCGGCGGGGCGCAGAAATTAGCAGATTCGATCCTCAGTCGCCAGACGTCGGGGGCATCGGCGAAACGGCGTTTTCGTCGCTCGCGGCCCGGTTTTTCCGCCGCCGAAGTCTCGCCCATACCTCGGCGGCCTGACGACGGTCGATCGCGGCCACCGCCAAGGCGTAGGCGCCGACCCCGCCGCCGATCGCCAGCGCGAGTCCGACGCCCTTTGTCGCGGTGAATCCCGACGTGGTGAAATCGAAAAGCCCCGCGATCCGGCTCACGCAGATCCCCATCACCGCGGAACCGAGTCCCGCGGTCAGCATGGCCCTGGCGAGCTTGCGCCCGCCGATGAGGCCGAGGCGTTTGCGCAGGATGACGGTCAGCGCCGTGGCGTTGAAACACGCGGCGAGGGTTCCCGCGAGAGCGAGACCGCCGTGACGCAGCGGCCCGGTCGGATTGACGTGGTGCGTGTACCACGAAATCCAACCGACGGCGTCGGAGCTGGTCGGCCCCATCATGGAGAGCCCGGCAACGAGATTGACCGCAAGCGCGCCGATGGCGACGAGCGCGGGCGTGAGCGAATCCTTGAGGGCGTAGAAGGTTGGCACGAGCACCCGGAGCATGCCGAAACCCAGCAGGCCGAATGCGTAAAAACGCAGCGCGTGCGCGGTCTCCCGCATCGACGTCAGATCGTAGTGCCCACGCTGATAGAGCACGTTGCAGATCGGCTCGGCGAGAACGTAGAGCCCGACCGACGCGGGCAGATTGACGAAGATGATCATCCGCATCGCGAAGTTCGTGGTGTCCACGAGCTGCGCGCGTTCGTTGCGCGCCGCGAGCGCCGAGAGGCTGGGCAGCAGCGCCGTGCCGACGGAGATCGCAAAAACGCCCTGCGGCAGTTCCATGAGGCGGTCGGCGTAGTACAGGTAGCTGACCGCGCCGGGATCGAGCAGCGACGCGAAGATCTGGTTGACGAAGACATCGAGCGTCGAAACCGACAGGCCGATCATGCCCGGCAGCATCATGAGTCCGATTCGCGCGAGTTCGGGATCGCGAAACCGGAAGTTGACGCGGGGAATGTGCGAGATCCGCCGCAGCGAAGGAAGTTGCAGGATCAATTGCAGCACGCCGCCGACGATGACGCCGACGGCGACCGACGTGACCGGCCACTCGAAGTACGACGCCAGCGCGATCGTGCAGCCGATCATGCCGAGGTTCAGGAAGACCGGCGCGAAGGCGGGCGAGAAAAAGTGCTTGTGCGCGTTCAGCACGCCCATGAAGAGCGCGACGATGCAGATCAGGATCGCATAGGGCAGCATCACGCGGGTCAGATGGATCGTGATCGCGTCCTTGGCGGGAATCTCGCCGAAGCCCGGCGCGATGAAGGAAACGATGGCCGGGGCGAAGAGGATGCCGATCGTGACGAGGCCGATGAGCACGATGGTGAGCAACGTGCACGCCTCGTCGAAGAGCTGACGGGCGCGCTCGGGGCCCTGCTCCTCGCGGACCTTGGCGTAGATGGGGATGAAGCTGATGGTGAGCGATCCCTCGCCGAAGAGTCGGCGCAGGACGTTGGGGATGCGAAACGCGGCGAAAAAGGCGTCGGCGTAAATGCCGGTGCCGAAGTAGGCTGCAATGATCGCTTCGCGCACGAAGCCGAGCACGCGGCTGACCATGGTCGCGCCGGCGACGACGGCGGTGGCCCGCAGCACGGTCCGCTTTTCGCTCATGCGACGCCCCCGCCCGTTCGGCTCGAGGTCGATCGGCGCGCACTTGACACGCCAAATGGCCAAATGTATAGAGAGCGCCCCGCAAACACGCGGGAATTCGTTGTTTTTCGACCTGAGCCCGGAGGAACATCGTGGCGAATCACGATTCGGCCGTCAAAAGGAACCGTCAGAACAAAAAGCGCAATGAGCGCAACCGCTTCGTGCGCGCCACGGTGCGCAGCGCGGCCAAGAAAGTCATGGTCGCGACGGACAGTGGCGAAAAAGAGGGCGTTGGGGACCTGCTGAAGGAAGCCGCGTCGAAGCTGAACAAGGCCGCCAGCAAGGGCGTCGTGAAAAAGCAGACGGCTTCGCGAAAGATCAGCCGCCTCGCCCGCCGCGTTCACTCCCTCGCCTCCGCGTGATTTCCGCATAGATCCAGGATCATCCGTTCCAGGATGATCCGATCGTTCGCGCGGCTGTTTTTCAGATCGAAATCCGTTCGAGAGAGATTGACGAGGGCTCGCAGCAGGTCGTCGCGCCGGTAGTGGCGCGCCTGCGCCTGCATCTTCTGCACCACGTAGGGATGCGCGCCCAGTTCGCGGGCGATGTCGTCCGCGCTCATCTGCTTTTCGTGCAGTTCCTTCACCAGTAGCAGCTTGCGCACATGGCCCGCGATGGCCGAGTGCACGCGAATCGGGTGCTGCCCCGTTTCGAGCATGCCGTCGAGAAAGAAGAACGCCTTGGCCCGGTTCTTCTCGCCGATCGCGTCGGTCAGGTCAAAAACGCTCTCGGTCTTGAGCGCCACCATGACGGCCTGAACGTCGGCGAGGTCGATCGTCGCCTTCGCCTCGGCGAACAGCGCGCTCTTTTCCACCTCCGACTCGATCCGGTGCAGATCATCACCAAGCTGCGCGGCCAGAAACGACGCGGCGTCGTCGGCCAGCTTCTTGCCCCGTTCGCGCGCCATGCGCGACGCCCAGGCAGCGATCTGATTCGGTTTCAGCTTGTCGAACTCCACCAGCGAGCCGTCGGCCTTGGCGACCTTGGCGAGCGCCGAGCGTTTGTCGAGCTTCTCGCCCTCAACGACGATGGTACACGTGTCGAGACGCTCCTGCGCGAGCGCGCCGAGCATCTGAAGGTCCTCGGTCTTCAGATTGTGAGCCGCGCGGATCAGGATCACGCGCCTCGCCGCCATCATGGGATAGGTGCGCGCGATCCGCGACAAATTCGCCAGCGAATCCTGCCCGCCCTGAAAACGGTCCATGTTGAAGTCGGCGTTCCCGCCGCCCAGCGCCGCCGTGACAATCAGGTGATTGGCGCGCACGCGGATATACGCCGACGGACCGACCACGACGTAGATCGGCGCAATGGCCTTCGTGAGCTGTTTTTCGAGTTCCTCGAGGGTCATTCGGCGAACCCGTCGAAGATGCGTGCGTGAAGGTCATCGGCCATGCGCTCGGCGATGCTGCGGATGGCGGCCTTCTTATTCGCCTCGCTCTCAAAAACATCCGGCGGCGCCTGATAGTCGGCGATCTGGGCGATGCCACGGTCGTTCCAGATCACCCGCCCGTCGGGCAGGACGATCTTGACGTGCACCTGCATCGAGGCGCGGTACTCCACGGCGAAATCGGAGCGCGAAAAGCTGATCGGCTTGGTGTTGAACTTACGGATCACGCCCACCAGCACCGCGTCGGCGTCCTCGACGTTCGCGAGTTCCACGAAGCGATGCAGCAAGAACTCGCCGCGGATCGCGTCGGTCACCACCGATTCGAGCCCGGCCTCATACGTGTCGTTGCGAAACACGGGAATCGCCACGCGGTGAATCGAGGCGTCGAGGTTGACGCCGCGCGCCTCGCGCGAATAGCCGCAGGATGTCGCCGATAAAGCCAGGATCAACCCCGCAAGCGCACGGACCGCTCCGCGCCGTGCCATGAAAAACGGCACACCCGTTGGGCGTGCCGCTTCGTTTGCCGCCATGAGCGGGCCGTTCAGTCTGTGATGACGTTGACCACGAAGGAGTTGTCGGCGGCGGCCCACGTGACCACGTAGCGCTCGTTGCCGGCGGTGAAGTAGAACTTCACCACGCCCGTGGCCTTGTCGAAGTTTTGGAGCGGCGGCGCGAAGAAGAGCCGCTGCTCGTAGTGCTTGGTGGCGCTCTCGAAGAAGTGCAGGTTGAAGTTCATCTTGGTCTGGTCGGAGAGCCGGTAGATGATCTGCCCGCCGGACTCGATGACCGCGTCGTTCACCACAACGCCGCCGCGCAGGGGCGTCAGGCGGAAGTACAGGCGATTGACCTGAC
The DNA here is from genome assembly GCA_964586775.1 of uncultured bacterium. Taxonomy (GTDB): domain Bacteria; phylum Lernaellota; class Lernaellaia; order JACKCT01; family JACKCT01; genus JADLEX01. The sequence continues at coordinate 12,893 of CAZPJD010000136.1, forward strand.
CCTTGTCGAAGTCGAGCAGCACGTTGCTCACGCGCACGCCGTGCTTGTGATCCCAGTAGGTGCCGTCGAAGGTCAGCCACTGATCGGGAGGTTGGAGCGTATCGGCGGCGGCCGCCAGCGGGACCGCGGAAACGAGCAGGGCCGTCAGAACGATCAGGAAAGCCTTTTTCATCTCGAAAGCTCCCGGGTGGCGAAACTTGGTCGGTTTATACGGGCACGGGGCCGCACTGTCAATAACGCTCGACCCGTTCGAAGGGACGATTGGCGCTGGTTTGATCGATGTGCGGCGCGGGCTTGGTGGATGCGTGGCGCGGGCTTGATCGATGCGTGGCGCGGGCTTGATCGATGTGTGGCGCGGGCGCCCTCGCCCGCGACAAGAGAGGTTGGACCCGGCCTCGCGGCCGGGTCCGTCGGTGAGCGTCGTTACTCGCAGCCGTCCGGGTTCGTCTCGCCGTCGAAGAGCACGAACGCGAAGGTCAGCGTGTTCTCGAAGATCGCGGGGACCGAATACGACGTCGTGTCGTACGTGGTTTCCAGGTCGATCGTCAGGCCGCTCGTCATGGCGGGCACGTTGACCATCAGGAACGACGGATCGTACGGACCGCTCCACATCGAAAACCCGAAGACCCAGCCGGTATCTTCGTCGAGCGAGGTATATTCCAGTTCCTCGACCAGCAGATCGGTGAACACATCGATCGGCATGAGCGGGAATTCGAGCGGCGAGCCCGAAATGGCTGGAAGCTGGTAGATATAGGACTGGATGTAGTCGGTTTTCGTGCAGGTCACCGCGAAGTTATACCACGGATCGTCATCGGGACGCAGCGGCATCTCCGGCAGGCGGAACGTGTAGATTCCGTTCGCGCCTTCCACGGGGGCGATGTACGGAACCAGAGGCGAGCCGGAATTTCTGCTGGCCACATAATAGAGTGATTACCTGACAGGATTTCCAAAATCCGCCACGACACGTTTTCGGCGAGTAAAAAGTTTCATTTTTGCGAATATCGGCGATCTCGAACGTACGGGGCTGTCATTTCGAGCGAGGCCGTCAGGCCGAGTCGAGAAATCCCTTTTGTTAACGAAGAGCTAAGGGATTCCTCCGCTCCACTTCACTCCGTTCGGAACGATCGAAATGAACGCCGAACGGAGTCTTTCAGCGGACTGGTCGCTCAGCGGCGGTGCATGAAATGTCCAGTCGTCGCCCTGCGCGTGGGCGAAAGCGGGGAAGACCATCAGGATCATCAGTATCAACGGGATCGCATTTCTCGGTTTCATCCTTTACTCTCCTTATGGTACGTGATTCCGCGAGAGCTTCCGCCCCCATGACCGAAGCCCCGCGATCGGAACGGACTTGAAAACCATGACAGATGGCGATGGACGACGCAAGCGAAAAATGATGGAGTATTCCGAATTTTTCGTGGAACGAGCGTAAAAATTCAGAAAAAAGGAGGCTCCGAAGCGGCGTCGGGCGGTTTCGGATAGAGTTATTTCTATGTCGGGATCGAAAATTTGACGATTGACAGGGAGGCGCGATTGTGCATCCGGAGATATCAGCCGATCATTTACTGAAAAACCCATCCTCTGGACGTGGGTCTCACTTGTCGGACGCGTCCAGGGCGACTAGAGTGGTTCCACGGATTGAGGAGGAAACGGGATGACACGTCGCAAAGGCTACGATTTCGTGGCGTTGCTTTTGGGGTTGCTGCTGCTCGCCCCTGCTTTGGTCAGCGCCACGTTCATATCGGATCTCCCCGACTGGACGGTCATTCGGATGACAGGCGGAGGCGGATCTTTTGGATGGGATGTATCCGGCGCAGGAGACGTGAACGGCGACGGATTTGGAGATGTGATCGTTACGGCACCCTTTTTTCAGAGCGAGGAAGAAGACATCCAAGAAGGCGGGGCGTGGGTCTATGCCGGCTCGACGGGCGGACTCGGAACGGATGCGATTTGGATCTACGAAAGCGATCATCCCATCGCAAACTTCGGCCTCAGCGCCGATTCGGCGGGCGACGTGAACGGCGACGGATACGGAGACATCGTGGTCGGTGCACCGAGGTACAAAGAGCCCGACTGGCCCAACGAACGCGGTGCGGCTTATGTCTTTCACGGTTCGCCGGACGGGCTCTCTCAAGAGTACGGCAACTTCTTCACGACGACCGTCGATCAGCCTGTGGCCTTTTTCGGTCAATCCGTCGCGGGCGCGGGGGACATCGACGGCGACGGTTACGACGATGTGGCCGTTGGGGTTCAGCGGTACGACAGCGGGGACGGCGAGCGGCGCGGCGCGATCTTCGTGTACTACGGCTCGCCGGACGGGCTCGCGGACGAGGCGGACATCGTCCCCGCGGACCCGGAGATCGGCGGGTACTATTTCGATCTCGCGGCGGCCGGGGACGTGAACGGAGACGGATACGCCGATCTGATCGCGGGCGGCATCGGCTTTGTCGATAGCATCGAATTGGGGGCGGCGTACGTCTATCTGGGCACCGCGGACGGCCTCGAGAACGCCCCGTCGTGGTATCTCGTTTCCGATCAACCCCCGCAGTCTAATTTTGCTGACAACGTCGCCGGGGCGGGGGACGTGAACGGCGACGGATTTGACGACGTGCTGGTCGGAGCGTACGGCTACGAGCGTCCCGATCTGCCCGATGGCGCGGCGTTCCTGTATTTCGGTTCACCCTCGGGACCCTCGTCAGTGGCCGATTGGGCCGGATATGCTACCGACTTCGTTCCGATGACCGAGAACGCAGAAGCATTCTACAGTGCCGATTTGGACGGTGCCGGCGATGTGGATGGCGACGGCTTCGACGACCTCGTCATTGGGGCCAGCGGCTAAACTACCTCGTCGGTTTCACCGCTGCAGGGGGCGGTGTTCGTTTATCGAGGCTCGCCCACCGGCCCGGCCGAGACGCCCGACTGGATCGGCTACGCGCCGGACGAATACTGGGGCTACCTCGGCTTCCCGCGGCCTGTCACAGGCGCGGGGGACGTGAACGGCGACGGGCACGCGGACATCATTGTCGGCGATGATGTTTATCGAATCGGCGAGGAATTGGGGGGCGGGGCGGCTGCGTATTACGGCGGGCCGGTGGACGGCGACGATGACGACGATGTCGACGATGATGGGGACGACGACGCGGACGACGACGGCGGCGGCAATGACGACAGCGACGACGACGCGGGCGCGGACGACGACATCGTCCCCGACACGAACGGCTCGCGCGGCGACTCGCTGGTGCAGGACGACGACGGCCCCTGCGGGTGCTGAAAGCCTCGTAAAACCGGAATCCGGAACCTGAACAGCCGCAGGTGTCGCCGGTCAATCAAGAAAACGACGCTCAGGTCCCGCGTCATGGCAATCTCGATTGCCTCGTAGCAACCGCGTGACTTTTCATCGAGGTCGTTGTCGGATTCGAACGCGCGGCTCTTTGAAATCGCCCGACGCGGTGATAAGGTGCGCTCCCCATGACAACCCCATCCCGGCCGATGCGCGTCATTTTATTCACCGGCAAGGGCGGAGTCGGCAAGACGACGCTCTCGGCGGCGACGGCCGTGGCGTGCGCGCGCGGGGGACTACGCACCATCGTCCTTTCCACCGACGCGGCGCACTCGCTGGCCGACGTGCTCGACACGACCATCGGCGGGGATCCCAAGCTCATCGAGCCGAACCTGACCGCGCAGGAGGTGAGCGTCAACGTCGAACTGCGTCGCCACTGGGGGCGCATCCAGAAATATCTCACGCAGTTTCTGGCCGCGCGCGGGTATCAGGAGCCGCTGGCCGAGGAGCTTGCCGTCGTCCCCGGGATGGAGGACCTGTTCGCCCTCATCAAGCTGCTCGATCTGGAGGAGAGCGGCGAATACGACGTGGCGATCATCGACTGCGCGCCGACGGGATCGACGCTGCAACTTCTCGGGCTCGCCGACGTGCTCCAGTGGTACATGGAAAAATTCTACGACATCGAAAAACGCATCGCGCTCGCAATCAAGCCCATCGCCGAGCGCGTTATCAAGGCACCGATGCCCGACAAGGAGGTCTACTCCAACGTCGAGAACATCTACGCGCGCGTGATGAAGGTGCGCGACCTGCTGACCGATCCCGATCGCGCGTCGATCCGCCTCGTCACAAATCCCGAGAAGATCGTGGTGCAGGAGACGCAGCGCGCGCACACCTACCTGTCGCTCTTCGGGTTTCCCGTCGATGCGGTGATGACCAATCGCATCCTGCCCGACGCGGCGGGCAAGGGGTTTTTCAAGGACTGGATTCGGCTTCAAAAGGAATACGTCGAGCGAATCCATCAGGCCTTTGCGCCGCTTCCGATCCTGTCCACGCCGCTCTATCCGACCGAAATGCTGGGTCGCGAACGCCTCGCCGAGATGGCCGCCGCCACGTACAACGGCCACGCGCCGAGCGACGTGCTGTGGCGCGGCAAACCGTTCACGCTCGACGGCGCGGACGAGCGCTATCAGATGGCGCTGCACCTGCCCGGCGTCGAACGCAAGGACATTCAGCTCTGGGCGAAGCACGACGAGCTCATCGTCGGCGTCGGCGATTTGCAACGGCACATCATTTTGCCGCGCGTGCTGATCGGCCACGTCGTGACGCGGGCGAAATACGAAGACAGCGCGTTTCACATCACCTTCGAGAAAGACGCGTGACCGCCGAAATCGCCAGCCTCACCGATTTTCTCGCGGCCTTCGACAAGGCGCGCGGGCACATCAAGACGTCGGAGCGCGAATTCCTGCTGGCGGCGCGCGAGACGCTGTCGGTCTTCGTGCGTTTGGGGGAGCAGACGGGCACCGAGGCGCTGGGGCTGCCGCTCCACATTTTGCGGATCATGGTCGCCACGCTCGATTTTCTCGTCACGCTGGTCCCGGAGTCCGCGCCCGAGGAGCAACTGGTCGCGGCGAAGCGCGTGGCGATCGAACAGCTCATCACCGTGCTCGACGGCGAGGCCCTGCGCGCGGTGAAATCCGCCGAATCCCAAACCGATGTCGCCAAGGTCGAGGCGATCCAGGGGCTCATCAAATATTTGCAGGCGGAGCTCTCGGTCCTCTCCGACGACTCCGCCGCCGCGAAGCAGCGTCGCCAGCGGATCACGCGCATCGACGTCGAATAGTTCGGCACGCGCCCCATGCCCCTCGTCACCCAGATCGCTATCGCCCTGATTTGCGGCGCATCGTTTGTCGGCATCGGCGGCGCGCTCCGGCGAATCATGCGCTTGCCGAGCGGCGGCGCGGGGTTCGACTTCTCCCTCGCTTTCGCGTTCATGAGTTTCCTCGGCACCGCGATTGCGGCGCTCGAGCTTCTAACGTGGCCCGTTGCGAAGATCGTTGCGGAACTGACGGCCATCGTCGGCGTCGCGTGCCTTTGGGCCATGCGCCGGGAGATTCTCGCGCGGGCCACGAAGTCCGACCTCGCGATCAAAGTGGCGCTCGCCCTACCCTTTGCGCCCGCGATATTCATGGCGGCCGCGCCGCCGGCCGCGCGTGACGCCCTCGTCTATCACCTGCCCATCGCGAGGCGCATCCTCGACACGGGCGGTCTCGGCGTCCCCATCGGCGACATCTACGGGTTCTTCCCCGCGGGCGCCGAGGTCGTTCACGCCCTCGCGATGGCCGTCGTGGGCGAGCGCGCGCCCGCAACGCTCCACCTGCTCACCGGCATCGCCGCGACGTGGATTCTCTTCGACCTCGCGCGCCGCCGCGCGGGCGACGTTCCCGCGTTCATCGTCGCCGCGGCTTTTGCCACGGCCCCGGTTGCCCTCATCTTCGCGGGAACGGCGTACGTCGACCTCACGCTTTGCATGGCGCTCGTCGCCGCGTGCTCGCTCATCGACGAATTTGCCCGCGACGCGCGTGCGCGGTGCGTCCTCGTCGCGGGCGCGTTTGCCGGGCTTGCGGTCGCAATCAAATACACGGCGCTGCTCTACGTCGGTTTGCTCGCGCTGCCGATCCTGCTGACGGCCAGATCAAGTTCCGGTCGACAAGTTATTCGCGCGCTGGCGGCATATTCCTTTTTCGCCGCTGCGTGCGGTTCGCCCTTTTTGATTCGCAACGCCATCGCCGTCGGCAACCCGGTATTCCCGTTCGCGTACGACATCTTCGGCGGCCCGGGCTGGGATGCCGAGCGCGCGCGGTCGTTCGACATGTTTCTTCACGGCTATGGCGCGGGCTATTCGCTGCCGGATCTCGCGGCCATGCCGTTTCGGCTTGCGTTCACGGGCCGATTCGGCTCGACGTGGTTCGACGGATCGGTCGGCCCGGCGGCCCTGTTTGTATTCGCGGGGGCGCTTGTCGCCGCGATTCGCCGCGCAAAGTTCCACGCCACGGGATTCGGCGTCGTCGCGTTCGCGGCGTTTGTTTCGTACCTCTTTGGATCGCATCAGGCCCGTTTCGCGCTGCCCCTGTTGGCGCTTTCCGCGCCCTTCGCGGCGTCGGGATTGCGCGTCGTCATCGACTCGCGCACCGGCGCCAGGCGAATTCTCGGCGCCCTCGCGCTACTCGCCGTCCTCGGAAACGGCCTCCTCACAGCGCGCGAATTCGCCCGGCTGAATCCTTTCGCGGCAGCGGTTTCCGCCGCCGCGGTCGGCGAATATCGGGCGCGTCGCATCCCCGGTTGGAGCATTTATCTGCATCTCAATTCCCACGCGACCGATCGCGACCGCGTGCTTATCGCGATGACCGGCAACTTTCGCGATTTGCTGCGCCTCCGCCACGACGCCGACGCGATCTTCGAGGACCACACCATCCGCCAGGTGCTGGCCGGCGCCCATTCCGCCCGCGACGTGCGTGACGCATTCACCGCGCGCGGCTGGACGTATTTCTTTTTCGACGTGCGTGCGTTAGATAAGGCGCTCGACGGACCAGCCAGAAACCTGCTGGCCGACTTCCTGCGGCAGTTCGGAAAAATCGCCGCGCAGGACCAAAACTTCCTTCTCTATCGCATCGACCCCGAATCGCCATGAGCCTCCTCGTCGCCGACAACGTCCACCTCGCCTTCGGACAGAAGACGATCCTCGACGCCGCCACGTTCACCATCGCGCGACGCGACCGCGTCGGCGTGATCGGCCCCAACGGCACCGGCAAGTCCACGCTGCTGCGTATTCTGATGGGCGCCATGGAGCCCGACGGCGGGCGCATCGTGCGTACCCGCGGCGTGCGCATCGGGTATCTGCCGCAGGACGTGCAGGAGATCCACGACGCGCCGCTGCTCGATGTCGTGCTCGCCGCCGCGCCGGGCCGCGACGGGCTGACCCGCCGACTCGACGAGACGCAGGCCGCGCTCGCCGATAGCCGCGATACCGACGAGCAGATGGAGCTGTCGGAGACGCTCTATCACCTTCACGAGGAGCTCGACCGCTTCGAGTCCATGTTCGCCACGCACGAGGCCGAGAAGATTCTCGTGGGTCTTGGATTTCGCGAGCGCGATTTCGCCCGGCCGCTACGCGAGTTTTCGGGCGGCTGGAAGATGCGCGCCGTGCTGGCGGGGCTCCTGTTCACGCAACCCGATCTGCTGCTGCTCGACGAGCCGACCAATCACCTCGATGTGCCTTCGCTGCTGTGGTTCGAGAAGTACCTGAAAGATTTTACCGGCGCGTTCCTGCTCATCAGCCACGACCGCGAGTTCCTGAATCGGCAGATCGCGCGCGTGCTGTCGTTCGAGGTCGAGGGACTGCGTTCGTACACCGGCGACTTCGAGTCGTATCTGGAATTGCGCGAGCAGGAACTCGAACTGCTGGAGGCTCGCGCGAAGAATCAGGAACGGATGATCGCGCAGAACGAGCGATTCATCCAGCGATTCCGCTACAAGGCGACCAAGGCGCGGCAGGTGCAAAGCCGCGTGAAGAGGCTGGAAAAGATCGAGCGCATCGAGCTGCCGAATCACCGGCGCACGCTGGACTTCGAGTTCGCGCCCACGCCGCGCTCGGGCCGCGAGTCGATCCGCGTCAAGAAGCTCGACAAGGCGTTCGGCGACAACGTGCTTTTTCGCCAGCTCGATCTGACGGTGCTGCGGCAGGAGCGCATCGCGATCGTCGGTCGCAACGGCGCGGGAAAGACGACGCTGCTGCGCATGATCGCCGGCGAACTCGCGCCTGACGGCGGCGGGGTGGAGATCGGGCACAACGTGGCCGTCGCCTACTACGCGCAGCACCACAGCGACCAACTCTCGCCCCGGCTCTCGATTTTGCAGGAAGTGGGGAGCGTCGATCCCAGCGCGGGGCCCACGCGCGTGCGCACGATCTGCGGCGTTTTTCTGTTCTCGGGCGACGACGTGGACAAGTCGTGCGGCGTGCTCTCGGGTGGCGAAAAGGCGCGCGTCGTGCTGGCGAAGCTGCTGATGAAGCCCGGCAATCTGCTGCTGATGGACGAGCCGACCAACCACCTCGATCTCTACTCCACCGAGGCGCTGGTGCAGGCGCTCGAAACCTACGACGGCACGTTGCTCTTCGTCAGCCACAACCGTGCGTTCATCAATCGCCTCGCCACCACGCTGTGGGATCTCGACGGCACGGGCGTGACGATCTACCCGGGCAACCTCGACGACTACGAGTATCACCTCGCGCAAAAGGCGGCGCGCGCCGCCGCGCCACCGCCCAAAACGACGCCCAAGACGACACCCGGCACGGCGCCGGCGGTGTCGCAAGTCGAGGCTCGTCCCATCGAACGCGGAAGCCGCAAGGACGAACGTCGCGCCCATGCCCAGCGCATCGAGGAACGCAACAAGGCGCTGCGCCCGATCAAACGCGCCATCGAGGACCTCGAAGGCCGCATCGCGTCGCTCGAAGCCGAGCAGAAGGAACTCGAGACGAAACTCTCCGATCCCGAGTTCTACAACGGTGGCGAGGCGGGCGAGGCTACCCGGCGCTATCGCGCGAACATGGCGAAGATCGAAGAACTCATGGCGCGGTGGGAGCACCGGCAGGACGAGCTTGCGAAGACCTCGGCGAAATTCGAGGTCGCGGACGAAGAGGCTTGATCGTTACCGCTCGCGCGGCACGTTGAGCTCGTAGATCGTCGCCAGCGGTACGTGGTTGGCGGTCAGGTCGTTCCGCAGGTACAAGTCGAATCCGCCCACGCGCTGCGCACGTCGGTAGTTGGCGCGGATCGCGACGCGCAGTGCCTCGGGCCATACCACGCCGAAAGCTCGCGCTCCCGCGAAACCGCCCGTCCAGTGACGCGGATCGCGCACGACGGCGATCACCTTCGGCGGATCGTCGCGCAGGCATTTCGCGAATCGCTCCCGCGCACCGTCGCGACCGGCGAGGATCGGCACGATCGTCGTGAAACCGCACAGAGCCGGGCCCCCAGTGTAAAGGAATAGACTGGGCTCCGATCCCCAGACCGCGATGGCGTCGTGCTCTTGGGTGTTGCCCGCGATCCAGTGCGCGGCGTCCACCGTCAGCGCGGCGTCGAAGCCCGTGGCGTGATCGAAGAAGCGTCCGTGAAACGCGACCTCGTCCTCGCCGCCGAGGTACGGCCCGACGAATCCGATCGCGCGGATCGCATGCGGCAGGGGCGACGCAGCCAGAATCCCCAAGGCGAGCGCCGCCCACGAGCACGCGCCAAAGCGCGCAAAGACCGGTAGCCGCGAGGCCGCCTCGAACACCCCCGCGACGGCGAGCGCGCCGACGACGACGAGCGGCAGATGCGCGTCGTTGGCGTTTGGCGCGTTCGTCCATGATATGAGCCACAGCGCGATCACGCTTCCGCAGGCGAGGCGGCGCCCGGACGCCTCGGTGGCGTCCCGCGTGCCGAGCGCGACCCAACCCGCAGCCGCGGCGAGAAATCGCGCGGACGATGCGGCAAACGTTGGCAGCCCGAACGCGAGCCCGAACGCGAACGTCGAGCGCGCCGGAATCAGCCTCGCGAGGAAATCGATCGGACGACCGCCAAGCCCCGTGACGATCGCCGCCGCGCCGAGCGCCACGAGTATGCCCGCGACCTCGTACGCGCCGAAGCGGTTTCGATCGCGCGAAGGGCGTTCGCGGTTTCGCCGATGCTGATCGAACGCGTATGCGGCGAGGATGGCGATAGCCTCCCACGAGAAGAGCAGCGCCGCACCGAAAAAGATCCCGAACCCGACGCGCGCGCGGCGGCCCTCGCTCGCGGCGAATTCGAACGCGAAGAGCAGCGGCAATCCGACCAGTCCCATGGGCGAAAACACGGTGCGCGTGCCATCGGCGGCGATCGCGGCAACGTAGACGATGGAGGCGAGCACCGCGCCGAGCCGCGAAGTTTTTCGCGCGACGAGAAAGACGAAGAGCGCCGTCATCCAGTGCCATAACGCGAAGGCCGCCGCGAGCGTGTCCGCGGGACGTTCCGACCCGAATATCAGCGACGCGCCGGCGAATATCGACGCCCCGATTCGCCCTTCGAGGATTCCTGCCGACGATTCGCGCAGGCCGCCGAGGATCGAGAGCCCTTCGAGCCCGGCCAACGCCGCCTCGCGCGTCGGCGGTGCGAACGCGAACCCAAACACCAGCAGCGCGGTCGCCAAAGCGACGAGCGCCAGCGCGGGATCGGTCACAGCAGGAGCCGATTTCGTTCGGGACATGCCGTGAGAATATAGCACAGGCTCGCCCGGCTCCGCGCCCGGCGTCGCGACTTGACACCCCGAAGCCGGGCGACGAATCTTGGCCGCGTCACATTTCGAACCGCTTTGGAGAGAAAACATGGCCGTATGTCGGGTTTGCGGCGCGCGCGCGGACGTCGTCACGACGCGGAAGCTGCACCTTTTTCCGACCGACGAGAGATATTTTTGCGACCGGCATTTCGCGGCGGCGGTTCGATCGCAGGACACGTCGCTCGGCCTGTTTGTACTTTTCTCCATTGCCGCGCTCGTCGGCGCGATTTTTTTCAAGATCGACGTCGAGCGCACCGAGGAGGCGAATCGACTGGAGCTGCAAAACCGCACCATCGCCGAGCGCGACTTCGACCGGGACGGTTATCTCGACGTCTGGGAGACGCAGGCCGGGCCGAACCAGATCGACGCGTACCGCAGAGTCGGTTACCCATGGGCGACCGTGGCGGGCGAGGCGGCGTCCGAAAAAACGCCGTTCGTGACGATTCCCGTCGCCGATTGGCAGAAGATGATCGAGAACAACGTCGATGTGCGCGTGGCGATGAATTTTCCGCAGGCGATGCGAGGCTTTGTCGAAAAGCTGACCGATCCGCACTCCGCCACGCAGATCGAGCGCGTGTTTCTGACGACCAGCCGCGATCTGGCCATGATCGTGCGCACGTACGAAAAGCCGCCCGCCGAGTGGCCGCCCAACGCCAGGGCGACGCCGAAGCCCGCCAAAAAGAAGGGCGATGCGGCGGCCGATGCGACGCCTGCGCCACCGCCGGTCAAGACGGTCGCGACGTGGCTTTGCTACGAACCGTTGACGCTCAAGGAAGGCGTGCTCGTCACGCAGGTCCTCGGCCTCAAGCCCGAGTCCCTGCCCTTCGCCTATCAGGATGTCGCGCCGGAAGAACGCTGAGAGTTTTGCGTCGCGTCAAAACGACTGAACGAAATTGAACGGGTAGCTGAACTGGAAAGGCTCCTGGCTCTCCGGGAACCGCCAGCGCTGAATCTTCGCCACCATGCATTCGGTGAGTTCGCGGTTGCGCACGGTGTCCTCAAGGGTGTTGACCGCCGTAACCGCGCCGTCGGCGCCCACGCCGATCTCGACGTTGAATCGCCCGTGCACGTTGGCGTCGAACTTGAGGATGCGCTCGTAGCAGTTGCGGATGCCGCCGAGATTCGCCTGGATGACCTTGACGATCATCTTCTGATTCACGCCGCCGCCGTCGTCGGCCATCACCTCGCCGAACATGATGCGATGGCCTTTTTTGTCGCCGATCGTCACATCGCCCAGGGTGCCGATCGCCTCGGAGATGTCCACGTCCACCTTGCCGGAGCGCAGGTCGTCGCCCTCTTTCGTCGAGGTCGTCACCGCCGCGACACCCGAGCCGGCGTTGTGGTCCACGTCGATCTGCTTGTCCTTGATCTTGTTCTCGCTCGGGACCTCGGCCTCGACCTTCATGTCGCTGTTTTGGAGCTGCTGCTTGAGCTTCTGCGTGTCCTCGGCCGTCACCTCGAGGCCGATCACCTCGATCGTCTCGACCTCGCCGGGCGGAACCGTGGTGGTCGGCGTCGCACTCGTGGTGGTGGAGACCGTCGTAGTCGAGGTCGTGGGAATCGACGGCCCGACCGACGGATCCGCGTACGAGGTCGATCCGAGTCCCTCGAAGACCTCGCCGGAAAAAATCGGCAAAACGAGGGCGGCGACGAGAACCGCCGCCATCGTCCAGACTGTCGAACGCCGCTGCGTCATGGGCATGCGCTCCAAATTCGGATCCATTCTATCACAAACCGAGGGCCTTTTTCATCGTGACGCCGATCGCGCTCGGATCCTCGACCACGTGAACCCCCGCCGACTCGAGCGCCCGCAGCTTTTCGCGCGCACCGCCCTTGCCGCCGGAGATGATCGCCCCGGCATGGCCCATGCGCTTGCCCGGAGGCGCCGAAAGTCCCGCGATAAAGGATACTATCGGCTTTTTCACGTAATCCTTGACGAATTGAGCCGCGTTTTCCTCGGCCGCGCCGCCGATCTCACCGATCATGACCACGCCGTCCGTGTCCGGATCGTCCTGGAATAGCCGCAGCGCATCGATGAAATTCGTCCCGATGATCGGGTCGCCGCCGATGCCGATGCACGTGGACTGGCCGATCCCCAGCGCCGTGAGCTGGTCGACCGCCTCGTAGGTCAAGGTCCCGCTGCGCGAGACGACGCCGATCCGCCCCGGCAGGTGAATGTGGCCGGGCATGATGCCGACCTTCGCTTCGCCGGGCGTGATGATGCCGGGGCAGTTGGGGCCGATCACGCGCACGTTGCGTCCGCGCAGCGCCGCCATGGCGCGAACCTTGTGGCGGACGGGAATGCCCTCGGTGATGGTGACGATGAGCGCCACACCCGCGTCCGCGGCCTCGAGGATCGCGTCGGCCGCGAAAAACGGCGGCACGAAGATGAGCGATACGTTGGCGCCGGTCTTTTTCACCGCGTCGGCGACCGTATTGAAAACGGGGATGCCGTCCACATCGCTGCCGCCCTTGCCCGGCGTCACGCCCGCGACGACGTTGGTCCCATACGCGACGCACTGCCGCGCGTGAAAAGTGCCTTCCTTGCCCGTCAGGCCCTGAACGACGATCCGGCTGTTTTTGTTGACGAGAACGCTCATGAGCGTGCTCCTTTCTCGGCCGCAACGGCTTTTTGCGCCGCGTCGAAGAGATTGTCGGCGGTGATGAACGAGAAGTCGGCGTGCTTCAAAATCTCTTTCGCCTGATCCGAGTTCGTCCCCGACAAACGCACCACCACGGGCACGTTCACCTCGACGTGCTTCATGGCCTCGAGGATGCCGTTCGCGACCATGTCGCACTTCACGATGCCGCCGAAGATGTTGATGAGCACGGCCTTGACGTTCGTGTCGGCCATCAGGAGCGTGAACGCGCGAATGACATTTTGCACGTTCGCGCCGCCCTTGATATCGAGGAAGTTCGCGGGGCGTCCGCCGCACTTGAGGATGATGTCCATCGTCCCCATCGCGAGCCCGGCGCCGTTGACGAGGCAGCCGATGCCGCCGTCCATCTTTACGTAGTCCACGCCGTAGCGGTCGGCGAGGATTTCAAGCGGCTCTTCCTCGTCGAAGTCGCGCAGCGCGGCGTACTCCTTGTGCAGGCCGAGCGCGTTGTCGTCGAAGGTCACCTTCGCGTCGAGCGCGAGCACGTCGCCCTGCTTGGTGACGACGAGCGGGTTGACCTCGAGCAGCGAGCAATCGAGCCCCTCGAACGCCTTGAACGCGTTTTCCGCGAAGGCGACGAGCTTCTTGGTCACGTCGTCGGCGAGACCCAGGCCGTAGGCGAGTTTGCGTCCCACGTAGCCCGACCAACCGACGAGCGGATCAATCGCCACGGTGACGATCGCCTCGGGGTTCTTCGCGGCGACCTCTTCGATGTCCATGCCGCCTTCGAGACTCGCCATCAGCACGGGGCACTGGCGATCGCGATCGACGAGGATGCTGAAGTACAGCTCCTTCGCGATGTCGATGCCCTTTTCGATGAGCAGGCGGTGAACCACCTTGCCCTCGGGCCCGGTCTGCGGCGTCACGAGGGTCATGCCGAAGATCTTTTCCGCCGCCGCCGTGACCTCGTCCATCGACTTGACGACCTTCACGCCGCCGCCCTTGCCGCGGCCGCCGGCGTGGATCTGCGCCTTGACCACGAAAACATCGCCGCCCAATTGCCGCGCCGCCGGGTACGCGCCCGCCGGATGGTCGACATACCGACCCTCCGGAGTGGGCACTCCGTACCGGCGAAGCAGCTCCTTCGCCTGATATTCATGAATCTTCATCGTGACGCCCTTGTGCCTTGCGTTGTGCGCGCTGCGATGCGCGACGCGCGTTGGGGGAAATCGAAACGTGCCGAAAGTGCGCGGGATTTTAGGCAGGTCGCGAAATTTTACAAGAATTCGATCGCCCGCGGCGGCGATTTTCTCTCAGTCGGTATCCCGCGGTTCGGCCTGGCCCAGGATCGGGGCCGAACCGTCGGTGCTCGATGCCGGCGCAACGGGTGAGTGCGATTCCTCGGAATCTTCAAGTGGTTCGCCGTTGATGCGGGCGCGAAGCTCCTTGCCGACCTTGAAATGCGGCAGGCGCTTCCCTTCGACGGTGATCGACTCCCGTGAACGCGGATTTCGCCCCTGATACGTCGGATAGTCCTTGACGACGAGCGATCCGAATCCCCGGATCTCCACCCGGTCGCCCCGCCGCAGCGCCTCGGTCATCTCGGCGAGAATCAGCTCGACCACCTGGGCGGCCTTCTTCTCCGGAATGCCGTCCGCGATCGACAAGGCCGCAATCAGCTCGGACTTGTTCATGACCGGGCCAAAATCTACCTGAATATGAGGATACTTGAAGTTACGCCCCGCGTTTTCGGGTGTCAAGCGCGCCGCGCGTTGGTGAGGCGTCGGCGTCGGCATCGGGTGGCCGGGGAGATCGGCGATGCGGTTCCACCAAAAAGTGAAGGGCCGAGGCGAGCGCCCCGGCCCCTGACGGTTTCGCGGGGTGCGAATTTACTTCACTTCTTTGATCTCGAGCTTGTTGATGACCACGGGCGTCGACGGACGATCCTGGGCGCCGGTCTGCACCTTCGAGATCTTCTCGACGATGTTGTAGCCTTCGACGACCTCGCCGAAGATCGTGTGCTTGCCGGTCAGCCACGGGGTCGCCTTGACGGTGACGAAGAACTGGCTGCCGTTGGTGCCGGGACCCGCGTTCGCCATCGCCAGCAGCCCGACCTTGTCGAACTTGAGCGAGGGATCGAACTCGTCGCCGAACTTGTAACCCGGGCCGCCGCGACCGCTGCCCTCGGGGTCGCCGCCCTGGATCATGAAGTCAGGGATGACGCGGTGGAAGATCAGGCCATCGTAGAAGTTGCCCTTCTTCATCGCGCCCGTCTTGATGTCCTTGAACTCCTTGGTGCCGGTCGCGAGACCGACGAAGTTCTCCACGGTCTTCGGCGCTTTGTCGGGAAACAGCTTGACCGTGAAATCGCCCTGCGTGGTGTGAAAGATTGCGTACATGCCCTTCCCCAGTTGTCCGGCGGACGCCGGGCCCGCCGCGACCGCCGCGACGAAAGCCAGCACGGCGAACGCCGCGAGTGTGGAACGAAGACTCATCGTGCTCCTCCTAACGAGAACTTCTCGTCCGCGTTACGCGGACGCGAGAAACGATTCGACGTATCGGTCATAAGCCGCGCGCAGTCGCGCGGTGACGGGGCCCGTGCCGCCGGAACCGACGGTTTCGCCGTCGAGCTGCGTGATGGCGATCAGCTCGGCCGTGGTGCCGGTCAAAAATATCTCGTCGGCGCGGCGGAATTTGTCGAGCGTCATGCCCTCTTCGCGAATCGGGACACCGTTTTCGCGCGCGAGTTTCACGACCAGATCGCGCGTGATGCCCGGCAGGATGCGCGGGCCGATCGGATAGGTGTAGACGACGCCGCCGTCCACCGCGAAGACGTTGGCCGCGGTGGCCTCGCGCACGACGCCGTCCGCGCCGTAAAAAATCGCCTCGTCGAAGCCACTGTCCAGCGCCTGCTGCTTCGCCAGGACGTTGCCGAGCAGGTTGAGCGTCTTCAGGTCGCAGCGGCCCCAGCGGAAGTCCTCGATCGTG
Organism: uncultured bacterium; assembly: GCA_964586775.1. Classification (GTDB taxonomy): domain Bacteria; phylum Lernaellota; class Lernaellaia; order JACKCT01; family JACKCT01; genus JADLEX01. The sequence goes on from CAZPJD010000136.1 coordinate 29,105, forward strand.
ACGGCGCGCAGGCCCTTCGCGATCTCCTCCGCGGGCGGCGGCGTGACCGGGCGAATGGTGGCGTGGATCGAGGGCTTCACCCCGGCGGGATACGGATGATTGCGCGGCGCGACCCCACGCGTGACGCAGTAGTACAGCTTGGCGCGATCGAATCCCGAACGCGCGACCATCTCGCTCATGACGGCGCGAACGTCGTTCATGTCCACGCCGCGAATTGCGAGGCCGTCGAGGCTGTTTTTCAGGCGGGAGAGATGCTCGTCGAAGAGAAACAGGCGACCGCCGAACACGTACAGGACCTCGTACACGCCGTCGCCGAATTGTAAGCCGCGATCGTCGATGGAGACGACGGCATCCTCGATCGTTCCGTATTTTCCGTTGACGTACGCCAGTTCGGGCATCGACTCACTCCGGCGATGGGATTTCGGACCGCCCTTTTAGAGGGAATCGGGCGAGGAAACAAGGACGGGCCATTCGCGCTGTGATCTCTCTCATGCGATCGATGGTGAAGCGCGCTAGCCGGGGACATGCAGCACGAAGTGATGCGTGTCCCTGCGGGGCATTCCGCGCCATCCTTCGCGAAATTTGATGAGGCGAGCGTAGCGGCGGTGCGCTTCGCCGATCGCGAGACGCAGGCCTTCGGTGTCGGTCGGGCGCGCGATCAGGTGGACGTGGTTCGGCATCAGGCAGTAACACCAGATTTCGACGTTGCGTCGCACGCATTGTTCCGCCATACGCAGCAGGTAGTCCTCGTAGTCGGAATCGCGGAAAAAGGTACGCTGGCGGCGATTGCCGCGCTGCGTGACGTGGTGGGCGACGCCGGGTACGACGACTCGGGCGATACGGGCCATGGGGCGATCTTAGCGCTTCGGGCGGTCAGCGGGGAAAAGTTCGGTATTGTGTCCCCGGAACTCCCACTTCGGCGTTGGCGGTTCCGCGTCGGGATCGTAATTTATGGCCAAAGCGATTTCATCCGGGATTTGAATGAAAAAATCTTCGTTGATCGTCAATTCCCGCGTTCGGTATCCTTCCATTTCCAGAGCTTCCTCCGTATATTCGAAAAGCTCATTCATCGTGTCAGGCGGAGGTCCATCCCACTCGGTTGCGGACGAAACCGTCGAAATGGCAAGTAACAGAATGAAGGCCGCCGAAACATTCCACGCTTGCTTCCCCATCGCCCTACCTCCTGTGTTGTTCGAAACCCGTTTTTCGCGACCAACGTCTTCATTTCGAAGGACGGCGCGCGATATCGTCATTGTTCGACCGCCTCCAAATCGATCGTAGCTGTACAAATGGACTCGAAAGCTTCATAGGCAATGGTCGCATAATTATTATTGATTTCCATTTCTACAATCGGCGTAACGTCCCAACGGTCGTCCACTGACACGTAATAAAGCGAATTGTTGTTAATATATCCATAAAATAAAGCGTGTCCGTCCGAAAGCCCCGGTCGCGTAACCGTATCCGTAAGAGCCAAATGCACGCTTCCGTCATGGTCGACAGACAATGCATTGGCATTCCATCTATAGGTCCATGGGCCCATCGGCATTGAAGTCCATGAACCCGACTGATTGGATGCATATCCGACACCCGTGCCGAGATCGCAACAGTATAACATATGCAGCATATTATTAACATCTATGCCCATGTCAAGTTCGATGTACGCATAATTTGTTGGTGATATTGCCGTTTCGGCTTCCCATGTTGTTGGGCTCGGCTTCCACAGATGCTGAAAAAATTTCGGATCGGTATCAGTTCTAATAAGCATATGCGGCTTCGACTGGGAATTGCTCTTCATCTCGCGAAGTTCTCCCTCGTAGGGAACTACATCGGCGTACCATTCTCCGCCGATCAGACGAAGAAATAGTGGCTTATCGTTGTTGGTGTACCCGATAGAAACGCGGTCGTTTGAATCGACGGAGAGGAACGCGTCGTTCCCGCCAAATTCGGCGTCGTATATCGGCTCGACCGTCCACCCGTTCGCGTCGCGAACCGCGTACTTGAGCGGGTACTGATTCTCACCATCGACGTAAACAACGTGGACCTTCCCAGTCGAGTCCACCGCAATACCCGGCTCCGAATCAACGGCATCCGGATCGATCACTTCGAACAGCCATTCGTCCTCGGCGGCCTTGATGTAGTACATGTGCCACTCTTCCGGCTCGGGAAAGCCGGTGAAGGCCATGTGCAAGGCTCCTTCCGTGTCGAACGCCAGGTTGACCCCGCCGTATCGCTTCCCCCCCGCCACCTGTCGCCGCGTCCAACCGCCATCGTTGTTCGTTGTATAGTAGAGCGTGTGGTAATCCACGCCGATCGACGCAGCCGCCGCATGCACGACGCCATCCGGCGCGACGATCCCGCCGAGGTAATACCCCGGCATGCCGTTGATCTGCTCGATCGTCCACGTTCCGCCCGCGTTCCACGCGTGCCGAAACGCGCCGTAGTTCGCGGTGGGATACACGAGGTGGTACACCCCCGCCGCGTCGCGCGACATCCGCACATGCACGCTGCCCGCCGAGCAATCGTCGATCGTCTCCGTCGTCCACGCGCCGCCCGATTTCGTCGCGAGCGAAAGCCCGCCCGAGCGCCCCTGAATCGCCAAGCGGATCACGTCCTGCCCGTCGATCATCATGTCCGTTTCGCTCGAAGTGCCCGCGATCTGCTCGCTCGTCCAAACGCCGTCCACACGCGCGCGGTGCCAAACCCCAGCGTCGCCGGAACTCACCATGTGCACCGCGCCCGCGGAATCGAGCGCAACGGAGAATCCCCAGAACCAGTTCGAGCCGTCCGAAGGCATGACCTCTTCGTCGATGACGACGCCGCCGTTCCACGAGAGGTAACGCACATTGTTCGCGCCGCCGACGTTGTGCGTGTATTCGATGTGCAGCGTGCCGTCCGCGCCGAGCGCCGACGAAAACCCAATGTTGCCCTCGGGGATCTCGCTCAGCACGGTGACGACCCACTCGCCCGACGCGTCGGTCGCGTAACGCAGTTCGTTGTGGTTGTTGTTCATGTAGACGACGTGGAACGCGCCCGCCGCGTCGCGGTGGATCTCCGAATACATCCCGCCGGAAGGATCGACGATCTGGCGCTCGACGCCGCCGTCTGCGTCGAAGACGTAGGCGTCGAATGACCGGCCGACCATGCCGAAGACGAACATGCGCCCGTCCGCATCGAGGGCCACTGCGTTCGTCCCCACGCCCGCGCTGCCGGAGATGTACTGCCGATAGGTGATCTGGCCGATGGTGTACTCGGGCCACGGGCCGAAGTCGGGAACGTCGGGGCCGTCGGCGGCTGTGTATCGATACGGGTCGCACGCGGTGCCCGATCCCGGAATCGTCGTCGTCGTGGTGCTGGTCGGCGAGGTCGTGGTGGTCGTCGTGCCGGTCGGGCCGGTCGTCGTCGTTGTCGGACTCGTCGTGGTCGTGGTGCCCGCGTCGTCGTCAGTCACGTCGTCATCGGCGGACGTGTCGTCGTCGATGCCCGAATCGTCGTCCGCCGTCGCCGATGCGTTGTCGGACGTTCCTCCGCAATCGCAGGCGGGGTGCAGAAGGAGAAGGGGCGCGAGGAGATAAAGGAGCGCGAGTCCCTTGTTTTCCAGAGAATTCCGCGTTTTCCGAATCGATTTCATTCGACGAAGCGCCTCTTTTCGTGTCGTGCCCGGCGCGTCAACGGCGAAACTTGTTAAAGGATGACACAATCGTGCGGGAGTCGTCAACAAGAAATTTGAGAATTTGGAGTGGCGCGATCGCCGCCATCCAATTCGTTATTCGTACTTGAGCGCCTCGCGCAGTTGCAGGTTCGCCGCCTTGGCCGCCGGGATGAGACCCGCGGACGCCGCAAAGGCAACCGAAAACACGAACGCGCACGCGATGACGGGGATGGAGAAGTGTATACCCATCGTCCATCCCGACAGGATGATCGAGAGGCGCTTGAGGTGGATGATGCCGATCCCCCACCCCGCTCCCGCGCCGACACACGCCCCGCAAAAGCCCATGATCGCCGACTGCGTGAGGAAGATGCGCCGGACCTGTGCCTTGGTGGCGCCCAGCGAACGCAGCACGCCGATCTCGCGAGTGCGGTCGATGACGTTCGACAGCAGGTTGTTGACGATGCCGATGAGCGCGATCGCCAGTGCGACGATCTCGAGCGCCACCGCGAGACCGAAGACCTGATCGATCGCCTCGATGATCGACGACTTGAACTCGCGGTTGGTCAGCACGAACAGATTGAAGTTGTCGCCAACGATCGCATCAATGCGCCGGCGGATCTCCTGCGTGTCCACGCCGGGCTGGATGTAAACGTGATACGTGTCCACCAGCGCGTCGTTGAAGCTGTCGATAAACATCGGTCGGTTAAAGAGAACCGTACCGGTTTCGGAAGTATAATCGACCACCTCGCAGAGGATGGGGAATTCCCGGCGACCGTGGGGAGTGTCGAGTGTGATATGCGTCGCGGTCTTGAGGTACGGATGGCGGCTCACGAGGTTCTGCGAGAGCATGACGCCCTCGTTGTTGATGAGTTTTCGCACCGCGGCGGCATTATCCTTGTCGTCGTCGGGAAACTGGATGCGGGCCTTTTCGGTGTAGGCGGCGAAATTGACGCCAAGCAGCACGATGCGGCTGTCGTCGAAGTCCTGAAGCTTGAGCCGAACCTCGACGAGGTGCTCGATGCCGGGCACGGACCGCAGCTTGTCGGTCATCGACGGGTCCATGGGGACGGACGTGCGCGTGGCGAAGTTGTTGGACGACGTGATGTAGACGTCGGCCTTGAGCACGTTGTCCATCCACGCCTTCAGCTCGGCGCGCATGGAGCCCATGAACAGGTAGATCTCGAAAAGCACCGCCAGCGCGACCATGAACGCCGCGACGGTCATCGACGATCGCCCCAGATCGCGCATCAGGTTTTCGGCGGCCATGCGCGACAGGGCCGAACGCAGCCACGTGGACAGAGGGATGATCGCGCGCAGAACGAGATACATGAATAGCGGCGTCGCGCCGACGCCGACGAAGAGCATGAACATCATCGCGCCGCGGATGCCATCCACCGTGTGGAAACGCGGATGCAAAGCGAGGAGCAGCGTGAGCGCAAAGGCGACCAGGGCCGCGAGCGTCCAGCGCAGCAGGTTCGTCTGTCGCCCGCCCGCGAGACCGGGACCGAAGCGCAGCACCTGTAGCGGCGTGATGCGGGTGGCGCGCCACGCGGGCCAGAGCGCGCCGACCAGCGTGATGCCAAGGCCCATCGCGGTGCCCGTCGCGATCATTTCCGGGCGAAAGACGGCGTGCGTGGTGTTGGCAGGGATGAACAGGCTCGTGACCTTGCCGATGAAGTGTAGCACCGTGAATCGACCAAGTAGAAATCCGCCCGCGATGCCGCCCGCCGCGC
>CAZPJD010000137.1:0-3281 GCA_964586775.1 uncultured bacterium
GTGGGTTTCTCGGTGAAGCACTTCGGCGTTTCCAATGTGTCCGGCGCGTTCAGCGACGTGACGGGAACGCTGGAATGGGACGGCAAAAACCTCGAGACCGCGAAGACCGAGATCAAGTTGGCCGCGAAGTCGATCGACACCCGCACGCAAAAGCGCGACGACCATCTGCGCAGCGGCGACTTTTTCGATGTCGCGAAATTTCCGTCCATCGCGTTCAAATCGAAGTCGGTGAAGCTGACCGGGCAGAATACGGCGACGGTCGTCGGCGATCTGACGATGAAGGCGATCACGAAGGAGGTGACCCTCGACGTGACCTTCAACGGGACGCTGGACGACCCGTGGGGCAACGAGCGCGCGGGGTTCTCGGCGACGGGAAAGCTCAATCGCCACGATTGGGGCATCACCGCGCCGGGCACCGCGGACAAAGCGATCGGCGACGAGATCAAGATCACCATCGAGACCGAATTCACGCGCCCGAAGAAATAGACGCGCGTCCCTCACCCCGGCTCGCTCAGCTCGCCACCCCTCTCCCGCCAAGCGGGAGAGGGGTCAAAGGTGGCGGCGGTGAGGGCTGTGCGATCATGGCTGCGGCGCTATGATCGCGCCGCATGACCGCCGATTCCGACCACTGGCTTGCCCGCGCCGCGACATGGCTTTCCGACCGCTGGTTGCCGATCCTCGCGACCTGGCTCGTCGTCCTCTTTCTCCTCTTCGTTCCGTCGCTGCGCCTAGGGCTCTTCGCCGATGACTTTCATTCCTGGCGCACGGTGACGCAGCTCGCCGATCGCCCGGTCGCCGACCTCCTGGCGCGAACCTACAACCCCGAATTCTACCGCCCGCTCGAATTCGCCCTGATCCTGCTGAACGTGAAAACGGCGGGCCTCGACCCCGTGGTGTACCGCCTCGCAACGGTCATCGGGCACCTGCTCACCTGCATGGCGATTCTTCTCTTGTGCGTGCGGCTCGGATTCGGTCGCGTTGCGGGGACGGCGTCGGCCATCCTCTTCGGCATCCATCAGACCAACGCCATGGCCGTGCTCTCGAATGACGCCGCCAGCCAGGTCTTCACGACGCTCTTCGGTCTTCTCGCTCTATGCGCGTTGCTGCCCGCCGGTGGACGTTTGGCGAAGCGGCACGTCGTTGCCGCGTGCGCATTTCTCGCGCTCGCGCTGCTGTGGAAGGACTCGGGCACGAGCTTCGTCATCGCCGCGATCGTCCTGTTGATGGTCGATCGCCTGCCTCAGGACGGTCGCCGGTCGGTCCTGTTGGCGGTCGGCGCCATGGTCGCCATTCTGGTGGGATACCTGTGGCTGCGGAGTCGTTCGGGCGTGATTCCGCCCGTGTTCGGCTATCGCACGCGTTACGAACTTTGGGCGGGATGGAATCTGCTTGCCAACCCCGCGATGATGCTGCTGTCGATGGTCACGCCGGTCGGCTCCACGATCGTCCTTCTGCGCCTTCGTTGGTTGGGATTCATGGGGGCGACGGCCGTATCCATCGCTTGCGTCGCGTCGGGGCTTGTGATCGGGCTCGTCTATTTCTACCGGCGTTTCCCTGAGCATCGCCGCCGCCTGCTGCTGCTCGCCGCGGTCTTCGTCGTCCTCTTTTACCCCGACGCGCTCATGGTGCACGTCAGCGAGCTGTACACGTACAAACCCAACGCGATCTTTTGCGTGTTTCTGGGCATCGGTGTGCTCGACGTCTATCACTGGGCGATCGAGCGTCGGCGAACCGCGCTCAGCGCTCTCATGGCAGGGCTCATCGTCGCGCTCTTCGCCTGCCATGCGCTCTCGATCAAGCACAAGGAATGGCTCATGCGAAACAACGCCGAGGTCGCGGAGTTGTTCCTCAAGACGATGCGCCACGAGGTCCCCGCGATCGGCCCGGACACCGCCGTCGTGCTCGCCAACGCGCGCGCGGGCCCCGCGCCGAACTATTCGGTCTTTTATATGGAAGGCGTTCACGTGCTCGGCGGACCGCAGGTGTTGGAGTTGGTCTACGGCGTCAAACCGCGCAGCTACGACGTGGTGGACGAATCCCGCATGGACCCCACCTGCCGAGCGCGCGGCGGCGACTGCATGACCGTCTACTACGATCGCGGCGCGATCGACGTGAAACTGCGCGCAAACGCCGGATCGTGACCTGTTCGCTGTCGCGACTTATACCGAGCGGATGAACTCGCGAAGGACCATCTGCAGGATCCCGCCGTGCCGGTAGTACTCGACGTCCATCACGGAATCGAGGCGACTGGTCGCCGTAAACGTGACCGCCGTTCCATCGGCGCGCTTCGCGACCACCACGACCTGTTGGCGGGGTGTCGGTTTTTGGCCGAGATGAATCGCGAACTCCTCATCGCCCGCGAGCCCGAGGGAGTCGGCGTTCTGTCCGTCCGCGAAGACCAGCGGCAACACGCCCATGCCGACGAGGTTGCTGCGATGGATCGTCTCGAACGAGCGCGCGATGACCGCTTTGACGCCGAGAAGGAACGTGCCCTTGGCGGCCCAGTCGCGGCTCGAACCCATGCCGTAATCGCGCCCGGCCAGCACCACGGTCGGCGTGCCCGCCGCTTTGTAGCGCATGGCGGCTTCGTGGATACTCACGACCTCGCCGGTCGGCCAGTGCGTCGTCACGCCGCCCTCGGTGCCGGGAGCGAGCTTATTGCGGATGCGGATGTTGGCGAAGGTGCCGCGCGTCATGACGCGGTCGTTGCCGCGCCGCGCGCCGTAGGAATTGAAATCCGCCTTGCCGACGCCGTGCTCGATCAGGTACCGGCCCGCCGGGCTCGTCTCGGGGATGTTGCCGGCGGGGCTGATGTGGTCCGTCGTCACGCTGTCGGCGACGCTGACCAGCGCGCGCGCACCCTCGACGTCGACCCGCGCGGCGGGCTCGTCGGGCATGTCGATGAAAAACGGCGGCTCCTGGATGTACGTGCTCGATTCCTTCCAGTCGTAGACCTCGCCGGCTGAAACGGGAATCGCGTTCCAATCGGGATTCGAGGATTCCACGCCGTCGTACTCCGCGCGGAACAGCGCCGGGTCGTTGGCCTGTACGAGGCTCGCTGCGATCTCATCCGCGCTCGGCCAGATATCGCGCAGATAGACCGGTCCGTTCTTTCCCTGGCCGATCGGCTCGTTTTCCAGATCAATGTTCACGCTGCCCGCCAGCGCGTACGCGACGACGAGCACCGGCGAGGCCAGGTAGTTCGCGCGGGTGCGCGGATGAACGCGACCCTCGAAGTTACGATTGCCCGACAGCACGGCCGCCGCGACGAGGTCGCCGGC
>CAZPJD010000138.1:0-4840 GCA_964586775.1 uncultured bacterium
TGCGTCCCGCGGATTTGGCGAAGACGTTCTCGCAGGACTACGCGGCCAAGATCCGCAACATCGGCGCGCTCATCGTCTTCGTGCTCGCCGCGCTCGTTTTCGTCTTTGTCACGATCATGATCCTCGGCCCGCTCGTGCTGGTGCGCCGCCACCGCGTGCTGCTGCGCGGGCACCTGCGCGCGGCCAGCTACTTCGGGCTGATCGGGCTCGGCTTCCTCACGGTCGAGATCGCGATGATGCAGTCGTTCATCCTCTACCTCGGCCATCCCACCCTCACGCTCTCGGTCTTTCTCGCGACGCTCCTCGTCATGAGCGGCATCGGCGCAGGGCTGTCGTCGCGCATCGGCGCCGAGCGTCCTCGCAAATCGCTCGCCCTCGTCACCGTCGCCCTCGTGGGCGTGGCGGCGGGGCTGCTGATCGTCTCGCCCAAGATCTTCGCGGCCACGCTGGGCGCGGCGACCGGCGTGCGCATCGCCGTGTCGATCGTCATGCTCGCGCCGCTGGGCATTCTGATGGGCATCTTCTTCCCGATGGGCGTGCGCGCGGTGCGCGAAGACGGCACGGTGCCGTGGATGTTCGCGGTCAACTCCGCCGCGTCGGTGTTCGGATCGGTCGCGGCGATGGCGATCGCGCTCGTCGCGGGGTTCTCCGCCACGGTCACGTTCGGCCTCGCGGCCTACGTCCTCGCGGCGATCATCTATCCGAGCGAAGACGAGTAATGGAGAACAATTCGCGATGACACAAAAAATCTGCCTGGTGACGGGGGCGAATTCGGGCATCGGCAAGGTCACGGCGACGGCGCTCGCGAAGACCGGCGCGCACGTCGCGATCGTGTGCCGCGACATGGCCAAGGCCGAGGCCGCCGCCGAAGACATCCGCCGGGGCGCGGGCGCGGGCGCGGGAACGGTCGAGCCGCTCGCGTGCGACTTCGGCTCGATGGCGCAGATCCGCGAGCTCGCCGCCGAATTTGGCCGCCGCCACGACCGCCTGCACGTGCTCGTCAACAACGCCGGCGCGCTGATCGGCACGCGCACCAAGAGCGCCGACGGGCTCGAACTCACCTTCGCGGCCAACCACCTCGGCTACTTCCTGCTCACGAACCTGCTGCTCGACACGCTCAAGGCGTCGGCCCCGGCGCGCATCGTCAACGTGGCCTCCGACGCGCACTATCGCGTCAAGCAGGGGCTCGATTTCGACGACCTGCAAAACGAGCGGCGCAAGTACGAGACGTTTCGCGTGTACTCCGAATCGAAGCTCGCGAATGTGTATTTCACGTACGAACTCGCGCGGCGGCTCGAAGGCACGGGAGTGACGGCGAACTGCCTGCACCCCGGCGTCGTGGGCACCAACTTCGGCCACACGGCCACGTGGTTCTGGAAGACGGCGATGGCGCTGGGGCGGCTGGTGCTCATCACGCCCGAGGAAGGCGCGAAGACGTCGATCTACCTCGCGACCTCGCCCGACGTGGCCGACGTGTCGGGCAAGTACTTCGACAAGTGCAAGCCGCGCCGCACCTCCATCGTCTCGTACGATGAGGCCGCGATGCGCCGCCTATGGGACGTGAGCGCGCGGCTCACCGGCCTCGCACGCACCGCGAACGGCAACTGAAACGGGGACATGCAGCGCGAAGCGATGCGTGTCCCCGGCTTCATCAGCGCGAAGCGATGCATGTCCCCGCTATTACTCCGCGCGCGACCTCGCCCCGCGCGCCAGCACGATCGACACGCCGATCAGCACCGCCGACGCAAACGCGTGCGCGCGCGGCGTGACCCATCGGCCCCAGGCAAACGCGACGATCTCCGGCGGGTGCACGGGAAAGCCCTTGGGGTCGTAGAGCGAGAAGAACCACTCGTTTTCAAAAAGAAGCCCGAGGCCCAGCAGCACCACCGCGAGGCCGAGCAGCGCGGTGGACGCGCCATCGACGCGCACGGCGAGCCTCGCGTCGCAGTCCAGCAGTTCCGCCGCGCGCGCGAGCGCCGCGAGCCCCAGCACCGGCAGCGTCAAAAACACGCACAGCGGCGCGGCGACCTCGTGGTGCAGGCGGTAGCTGATCGCGCTGCCGAACAGTTCCTTGAGCCCCGGCCACGCCGCGGCGAAGACCGCGCCCGAAATCGCCAGCAGCGCGAAGGCGCACGCGCGGCGCATCATCGCCGCCTTCCGGTTGCCGCGAAGACTAGCGCCGCGCCGATCGCCACCGACGCCGCCAATAGCGCGAGCCCCGTAGGATCGGCAAGGGGCGTCTCGCCGTTTCGCGCGAAGAAGTCGAGCATGCCCTCGGGCGCGAGCAGCGAGCCCGCCATCACCGTGCGCGCGAGCTCGAGCGCGGCGACGAGGCCGAGAACGAGCGCCAATCGACGCACCATCGCGGCGACGTCGTCCACGCGAAACCACGCGAAACGCGTCGCGGGCAGGGGTCCCAGCACGAGCTGAAACGGCCCGAGCACGAGCAGCAGCAAAAAGAGCCCCATCAAAAACATCTGCGCGGGGAAGGTTGCGTGAAACAGCACGTTGCCCGCGGTGGGCGGCAATTCGCCCAGCAGGTGCGCGATCTCGCCCCACGCGAGCCCGGCGCTGTAAAGAAAGCAGATGAACGCCACGAAGACGAGCAGCCACGCGGCCAGCACGCCCATGAACGCGGCCAGCGCCACCGCCATCGTCAGCAGCCAGCCGCCGATGCCGGTCTGCCCCGCGGTGAGCGCGGCCAGCGGGTGCGCGTCGGCGCGCCGCCAAAATCGTGTGGCGAGCAGCGCGATCGCGACCAGCGCGAGAAACGCGGCGGCGTACCACACGACCGAAAGAAAAGCCGACGCGGTCACGGCTCGCTCCGCAATTTCAACGGCCGATCGGCCCACGGTGCGAGCGTCGCCGTCTCGAAGAATCGCCGCGTGCCGTCCGCGGCGTCGGCCACCACGATCTTCGGCCCTTTGATCGCCAGATCCGACGGCACGCCCGCCACGCCCGTTTCGCGGATCGTCCAGCGGTGCGCGCCGCGCGTCGCCGCGACGAGCCGGCGCTCGTATTTGGAGACGGCGAAGAGCGTATCGCCCGCGATCTCGACGCCCGTCACGCCGCGCCCCGCGGGCACGGGCGCGAGCGCCGCGCCGGTGCGTGCGTCGTATGCCGCGATGTGCGTCGAACCGGGCGCGGCGACGTAGCAGGCATCGGCGTCGCACGCCAGATCCATCGGCAGCGGCGGTGTGGGCACGCGAAACAGCTCCGCGCCGTCGGCCGTCGCGATCGCGATCAGCTCCTCGGCCATCGCCGAGAGCACGTAGAGCCGCGCGCCGTCGGGCGAGGGCACGAGCCGCCACGGGTGCGAGGTCTCCTCGTGCCAGATCGCCTTCGCGCGATACAGGTCCGCGTTCGGGCGGTTGCGCGCGCCGACCGATCCGTCGAGCCGCGCGACGCCAAATTCGTATTGCATCTGCGCGGGAATCAGCCAGGGAAAGGTCTTTTTGCGGGTGCGGTCGTGAACGCGGTCGTACCATGCCACGTACCACGAACCCGCAAGAAACGTCGCCGCGGCGATGGTGGTGCGTCCCGGCATCACCACGGTGGCGGGTTTCGCCGTCTTTTCGCGCGGGCCGAGCATCCACAATCGGTCGTCCACGTAGGGGATGACGGCCACGAGCCCGCCGTCGGCGATGGCGACGCCGTGTACCGGGCGGCCCGGGTCGATCCAGCGCGGCGGACGGCCTTCGTGCGACACCCACGCAAGACCGCTGTGCATGCCCGCTCCCGCGACGTAGCCCTCGCGCGAGGTGACGAAGCTGTCGCCCATGCCGCGGTCCTCGAGCCGTGCGCGGTGCGTGGGATGGCCGTTTGCGAGGTGCCCAAACGCGGCGCACGTGACGACGAACCACGCGCACGCGGCGGCGCGCCACGCGTGCCGGGCGGCGCGGACCGGCGGCCCCGCCGGCGAAGCGAAGGATGTGTCCATGACACGGTCACACTATCGGGATTTCGCGGGCGCTCCAAGTGGAGCGAGGCAGTCGCGCAGCGCGTATCCAAGTGTGGCGCAGGCGCCCCCGCCCGCGACGACATGCGATGGACCCGACCGAGGGCGGCCAGGGTTCGGTAGGATGTCGCCCCTGAATTATTCCCTTTACGCGACGGCTGACGCGAACCACCGCGTTCGCGGAACGTGAATCGCCGTTTTCAGATTGCGAATCAGCGAAAACAGGCGTTCGGGAACGAGGACAAAAATGCGGCCCCTGATGGCCCGGAGCAGTTTGCTCAGGTTGAACCCGCAGGCCGCGAGCGTCGCGTTGATCGCGTCGCCGTCGGCACCCTTGAGGTGGCACCGGATCATCCGGTGATCGTATTTCGTGTGCCCGATGATCGGCTCGATCGCGGCCCGTCGCCGCCTTCGCTTCCGCTCCGCCCGTGACGGCGTCCCGTACCGTTGCCCGGCCATGTGGACGTGCGTCTCGCAGCGCACGTCGCACCCGCGATACCCCTTGTCCACGTAGGCATCGGTCGGCGCGACGCCCGTCAGTCGCGTCGTTTGCTCCAGCGCCGGACGCAGCGTCAGGCTGTCGTGCGGGTTGCCGGGGAAGGTCCGCATGCCCACGATCCAGTTGCCTTCGAGCGTCGTCACGAATCCCGTCTTCACGCCGAACTCGTAGGGCTTGTGCACCTTGCCCTTGCCGATGCATTCGACCTCCAGCGCGTGCACGCTGTAGAGCTTGTCCTTCGAATGCGTGTGCTGCGCCAGCAGCCGACCCGCACGCATCAGCATTTCGATCAGGCTCGCGTCCTTCGCTTTCCCCTTGCGCATCAGGTCCCGCGCGAGCCGCTCCACGTTCTTGCGCATCTTGTGCAGAACGCGCTCCGCCTT
>CAZPJD010000139.1:0-13341 GCA_964586775.1 uncultured bacterium
CGCCGATCTCGGCGCGGATCTGTTCCGCGATCTCCTTGCCCGAAAGAATCTTCGCCGTCACGCGCGCCGTCCTTCCCGTTCGCGAAGCTAAAACAGTCCGGTGATCTTGCCCGTGTTCACATCGACGTCAATACGCCGGAACGCCGGGTCCGACGCCGTGCCGGGCATGAGCTTGATGTCGCCCGCCACCGGCACCACGAAGCGCGCGCCGTGGAAGACGAGAATGTCGCGGATCGGCAGCCGCCACCCGCGCGGCCGACCCTTGAGGTCGGGATCGTGCGAGAGCGACAGGTGCGATTTCACCATGCAGGTGCCCATCGAACGCACTCCCGGATCGGCCTCCAGTTCCTTGAGCTTCTGATCCGATTTGTTGAGATACACGACGCCGTCCGCGCCGTAGACCTCGCGCGCGATTTTTTCGATGCGCTCCATGTGCGACATCTCGGCGGGATACAGCGGCTCGAAATGCGACGGGCCGCGACACGCGTCGATCACGGCGTCGGCGAGATCCGAAGCGCCCTCGCCGCCCAGCAGCCAGTGGCGCGACACCGCCACGCGCGCACCGGCCGTTTCCGCGGCTCGCGAAACCAGCTTGAGTTCATCGGCGGTATCCGACTCGAAATGATTGACGCACACGACCGGATTGATGCCGGAGCGCTTCACGATCTCGATGTGCGCCACGAGGTTTTCCACGCCTTTTTCCAGCAGGCCGAGATTCTCCTTGATGTAGGCCCCATCGAGTTTTTTTCCGGGGACGACCGACGGCCCGCCGCCGTGCATCTTGAGCGCGCGGATCGTCGCCACGATGACCGCGGCGTCGGGCGCGAGTCCCGAAATGCGGCACTTCAGGTTCCAGAACTTCTCGAATCCGATATCCGCGCCGAAGCCCGACTCGGTGACGTGAAAGTCCGTCAGGCGCAGCGCGAGCAGATCCGCGACGATGGACGACTGGCCGATGGCGATGTTCGCGAACGGACCCGCGTGCACGAAGACGGGATTGCCGCCGATGGTCTGCATCAGGTTGGGGTTGAGGGCGTCCACCATCCACGCGGTCATCGCGCCATCGACCTCGAGATCGCGCGTGGTGACGTTGCGACCGCGCCGATCGCGACCGACCACGATGCGCCCGATCATTTCGCGCATGTCGGCCAGCGAGCGTGCGACGGCCAGAATCGCCATCAGTTCCGACGACACGGCGATGTCGAAACCCGTCTCCATCATGGCGCCGTCGAGCTTTTCGCCGAGGCCGATCACGATGTTGCGCAACGACTGCGCGCAAAAATCGATCACCCAACGCACGCGAAGGTCGCGGGGGTCGATGTCGAGACGCTTCAGACCCTTCTTCGCGAGGAACTCGTCGGTGTTGATCGCCTCATGCTGCATGCGCGAGGTGAGCGCGACCATCATCAGGTTGTGCGCGTTGACGACCTTGTCGATGTCGCCCGTGAGGCCGAGCGAAAACGGCGCGAGGGGGATGCACTGCGCCATGCCGCCGCCCGCCGCCGAGCCTTTGATGTTGAAGGTCGGGCCGCCCGAGGGCTGGCGGATCGCCGCCGACGCGCGCTTGCCGCGATACGCGAGGCCGTCGACAAGACCCATCACGGTCGTGCTCTTGCCCTCGCCCAGCGGCGTGGGCGTGATCGCGGTGACGTCGATGTATTTTCCGAGCCGCCGCTCGCCGATGCGCGACATGAGCGCGGGATAGTCGAGCTTCGCGATCCTGTTGCCGTGCGGCAGCAGCTCGTCGCCCAGCAGGCCGAGCTCGTCTCGAAGCTGATAGATGGATTTCATCTTCGCCTCGGCCGCTTCGGCCACCTTCCAATCGGGATTTTCGCGAGGGTCGAGATAAAAACGGCGCGACGGGGTCATCATGGAGAGGTCCTCCCGCGAAGCGAGGGTGCCGGTCCGTCCGTCGCGGTGGTTCGCGAAATCGGAAGCGGGGAGATTCGTCGTTGGGATACTGCCCCGACTCGGGCCCGGCACGGCTCCAAAATTACGGTCAACGGCGCCGAGAGGCGGCGCGAAACGGCAATATCGTGCGTGTAGTGGATATCGTTGTCAAGAAAAAAACGGGTTTGTGGCCGAGGCGCGGGACGTCGTATTCTGACGGCGAATCGACCGCGCGGGCTCGACCGCCCATGACGGGGGTCATGTCGCGACGTGGGGTCGCTCGCAAGAATGGCGCGCATGATGATCGAACCGCAACCTCAGGCCGAACTCCCGACCGCGGTCACCCGCGGCGTTCGCATCACCGTGGCGACGCAGTACTCCGAGTTGTACTCCGCGCCGCCATACCGCTACTTCTTCACGTACCACGTGACCATCGTGAATCTCTCCGATCAGGCCGTGCAGCTCCTCAAGCGGCGCTGGGTCATCAAGGACGCGACGGGCAAGATCCAGATCGTCGAGGGTCCGGGCGTCGTCGGCGAACAGCCGCACATCCTTCCCGGCGAAAGCTACGAATACACGAGCGGGTGCCCCTTGCCCACCTCGTATGGACAGATGAACGGCTGGTACCGCATGGTGGACTCCGACGGAGAGAAATTCGACGCGGTCATCCCGACATTCGAGATGATCAAGGTCGATTCCGACGTCAACTGACGCGGAGCCATGCCATGAGACCGCCGATCGTCGCCGTGTTGTGCGCGTGCGCCGTCCTGCTCGCCTGCGCGTGCAACGAGCACGATACCGATCCCGACGTCCCGCCCACCGGCGACGATGACGGCGGCGACGACGACACGTCGGACTGCGTGGACGCCGACGAAGACGGTTGGTGCACGCCGCAGGACTGCGCCGATCAGAACCCCCTCGCCCACCCCGGCCGCGCCGAGGATTGCCAGGACGGATTCGACAACGACTGCAACGGCCTCGCCGACGCCGACGACGCGGCCACGTGCGGCGAGCCCACGCCTCCCCCCGACGACGACACGGACATCTGAACGCGGTTTGAAGGTCGCAAGCGCATCTGTTACACCGGCGCGGCATGATGGACGATGGGTGTGAACCTCCCGGCACGACGACGGACCGCCGAATCGCGTGGACGATCCTCGCCCTGACGCTCGCGCTCGTCGCCGCCGCGCAGATGGCGTTCGTGCGCTACGACACGCGCACCTTCATCGACCACGACTATTACTACACGTCGTCCGCGTTTCGGGCGTACGAGTCGATTCCCTCGGGACGAAACTTCGAGGAGAAGCTGGCGCGCTGGAAGGCCGCGCCCGCGTTTTATCCGCCACTCGTACCGACGGCGCTGTGGGCGTCGTGGACGGTCGTCGGCCCGAGCCTCGGCGCGTATCGCTGGGTGGCCGCACTGTTCGCGTTCGTCGTCGTTCTCGGCGCGGGATTCGCCCTGCTGGAGCGCGAACGACGCTTCGACGCCGCATTGCTCGCCTTCCTCGTCGCAACGCTGCCGATCGTCGACGAGATGAGCCGCAAGTTCTTCCTGCAATTTCAGGCGAATGCCCCGCTGATATTGGCGTATGCGTTGTTGTTTCGGGCGTGGACACGGCCGATGCGCGTCGTCCGGTTCTCGGCGGCCGTCGGGATGCTCACGGGCCTCGCCCTTGCGACGCACCCCATCGCCGCGGTGCTCGCCCTGCCGCTGAGCGCGGGTTTTGTCGCCGCGATCTGGTCCGCGCGAAAGGACGCCACCTCGCGCATCGGAGGGCCGATCCTGGCGGCGGCGCTCGCCCTCGCCGTCGTCGCGCCGTGGGTCGCGCTGCATGGGCGCCTTTACGTCGAATGGTATCTGACGGAGCTCGAGCACGGCGCGCCCATCACGCGAATCGCGCGCGTGAATTTCTTTTCCGTCTTCGTCCGCGAGGCGCTGGTCGAGCAAGCCGGGCCGTGGATGGTCCTCGAGCTTGCCGGGGTCGTCTCCGCCCTCGCGTTCTGCGCGCGGCGCAACCCCGGTCGCGTCGCGCGTCGGCGCTTCCTGCTCGGGTCCATCGCCTTCGTTCTGATCTACGCCGTCGTCCTCACCGCGCGCAGCAACGCGGCGAATGCGTGCTCGCTGATGCACGTTCTGCTGCTGGTGCTGGCCGTGGACGCCGGGCGGGACGCATGGGCGCTCGCGCGCGAACGCGCGAAGCCGAAGACCCTGCGCATCGCGGCCATCGCGGGACTTGCCGCGATCGTCGTCGCGGGAACATCCGCCAAACTGGGCTGGATCGGGCGTCGCGATCCCGCGCCGGCCCCCGGCGCGTATGTCGAGTGCCTGGGCGAAAACAACTCGCGGCGGCTGCGCCTCACCGAAAACGGTTTCGACGCGATGTGGAAACGGCTCGCCGAAGCGAACGAGCCCGTCCCCGTCGCGTTCCACGCGTGCGCCGCGGATGAAACCGATCGCGTGACCTGCGAGACGCCGCCGTTTTACGTCGTCGATCGACTGCGTGACGCGGCCACGCTCAACGGGGCCCTCCTCGCGGGCGACGAAGCGGCCGATCGTTCGCTCCATGTCGTGTCGCTGGGCTCGGGGGCTTGGGACGAGGCGACCTCGCTGCGCGCGCCGATCGCCGCGACGATGTCCGACATCCGCTCGCGGGGATCGCGCTTGCTTTCACTACGCGAGGAGTGCGTGATCGGACTCGACGGCGTGCATGGACGCGGCCTGGTCGCGCTGGCCGAACGGACGCCGTGAACGGCCCGTTTTCGCGACATTTTTCGCCTTGCGCGAAGGACCGGTTGACTCTTTTTCTTTACAGGCAACTGTGTCAGACTCGCTATCTACGCGAGGGGAACGCCCCGTCATTTCGATCAGGGATTACAGGAGAGGGCCATGAGCAACATGATTACCGTACGCAATCCGGCCACCGACGAGGTGCTGGGCGAGGTCAAATCGTACAGCTTCGAGGAAGGCGTCGATGCCATCAAACGGGCGCGCGCGGCCCAGCGTCGCTGGGCGTCGAAGTCGCTCGATGAGCGCGTCTCGATCGTCAAAAAGTTCCAGTACGCCCTCGTCGATCGCGCCGAGGAAGTCTGCGAGCTGATCGCCCGCGAAAACGGCAAGCCGCTCATGGAGGCGATGGAGACCGAGGTCATGCCGATCGTCGATCTCACGGCGTACTTCTGCAAGCGCGCGCCGAAGATCCTCGCCGACGACCCGATCCCCATGCACCTCGTGAAGTACCGCAAGAGCTACATCAACTACCGCCCCTACGGCGTGTTGCTGTGCATCAGCCCGTGGAATTTCCCGTTCACGATCCCGACGGGCGAGATCATCATGGCGCTCATCGCGGGCAACGCCGTCGTGCACAAGCCCGCCTCGATCACGCCGCTCATCGCGCTCAAGTGCCGCGAGCTGTTCGACGACGCGGGCCTCGACGCCGACCTGTACCAGGTGCTGCCGATGGCCGGTTCGACGGCTTTCAAGCTCATCAGCCAGGACGTGAACTACGTCAACTTCACCGGCTCCACCGACGTCGGCCAGATGGTCGCCGCCGAGTGCGGCCGCCTGCTGATCCCCTGCTCCATGGAGCTGGGCGGCAAGGACCCCGCCATCGTGTGCGAGGACGCCGACATCGACCACGCGGTCGGCTCGCTCGTGTGGGGCGCCTTCGCCAACGCCGGGCAGGTGTGCGCCTCGGTCGAGCGCGCGTACGTGCACGAGTCGATCTACGACGAGGTGGTCAAGAAGGTCGTCGAGCGCGTCTCGAAGCTCAAGGTCGGCAACCCGATCGAAGACGGCGTCTCGATGGGCCCGATGACCGACCCCGGCCAGCTCAAGGTCGTCATCAACCAGATGGAAGAGGCCAAGAAGGCGGGCGCGAAGTTCCTGACCGGCGGCTACAAGATCGAGGGCCCGGGCCAGTTCTTCGCCCCCACGGTCATCGTCGACGTCGACGACAGCTTCGAGTGCGTGCGCGAGGAAACCTTCGGACCGACGCTGCCGATCATGAAGTACCGCACCGAGGACGAGGCGATCCGCCGCGCGAACGATTCCAAGTTCGGCCTGAACGCCTACGTCTTCTCCACCAACAAGTTCAAGGCCAAGCGCATCGCCGAGCAGCTCGAGGCCGGCACCGTCATGGTCAACGAGGTGCTGCTCACGCACGGCCTTCCCGAGACGCCGTGGGGCGGCGTGAAGACCTCGGGCGTCGGTCGCGTCCACAGCGACGAGGGCCTGCGCGGCCTGTGCATCCCCTATCACATCAACTACGACCTGGTGCGCCAGCCCGCGTGGAGCCCCTTCTGGCAGCCCTACACGCACAAGATGTATCACGGCATGGTTGCGACCATCAAAGCGATGTGGGGACGCGGCCTCGGCGGCAAGATCGAGGGCGTGAAGGACCTGTTCAACATCCGCGCGAAGATCGCGAACGGCTCGAACGGCTCGGGCCACGCGCCCGGCGCCGCCGCCGGACAAAAGGCGTAGCCGAACCCGAATCGCCCTCCCCGACCCCGCTCGCGAACGACCCGCGAGCGGGGTTTTTTCGCTTGACAAATGAAGACAAATGTCTTCTATTGAAGATGAGGGAAACGACGGCGCCGGGCGCGTCGTCGAGAGCGCGCGAGACGAGGGCCGACATGTCCAGAACACCGACCGGGCAGACCCGCGAGCGGATCTATCGCTTCGTCGCCGAACGGCTGCGTCGCGGCGATCCGCCGACGATCCGCGAGATCCAGCGCGCGATGGGCCTGGGCGCGGTCGAGGTCGCGCGCCGCCATCTGGAGAACCTCGTGCGCGAGGGGCGGCTGCAAAAAATGGCGGGCGCGGCCCGGGGTTATCGCCTGCCCCCCGAATCGAGACCCCGGTCGCGGCGTCCGGCGGGCATCCCGCTGCTGGGCGCGGTGCAGGCGGGCGCGTTGACCACCGCGTTCGAGGACCCCGAGGGCTGGCTGCCCGCCTCGACCGCCATGCCGCCGGGGGAGTTTTTCGCCCTGCGGGTGCGCGGCGAGAGCATGACCGGCGCGGGCATCCGGCCCGGGGACATCGCGGTCGTGCGCCGTCAGGAGCGCGCGGATTCGGGGGACATCGTCGTGGCGCTGGTCGAGGACGAGGCCACCGTCAAGCGGCTGCGCGTCCGGTCCGGCCGCGTCGAACTCCTGCCCGAAAACCCGGAGTTTGCCCCGATCCGTCCGGCCGCCGACGCGGTGCGGATTCTGGGCAAGGTGATCGAGATCCGGCGATACCTCGAGGCCATTCCTTTTCTGGAGTCCTGACATGAGCGCGGAGTCCTGACATGAACGCGGAGTCGTGACATGAGCGCCGCCGATCTGGCCCGTCTGTACGAGGAACTGCCCGCGGGCGCTCTGCGCAAAACCGGGGCCGTTCCGTCCGCGCAGCCGGTCGTCGACCCGTGGGCGTGGGAAAACCTGACGGGCCGCCTGATCGAGATCTCGGCGTCGCGGCGCGGCGCGCAGCTCACGGTCGCGTCCGAGATCGTCGTGCGCGCGCAGATCGAAAACGAGTTGTGCGCGTGGGTGACGCCCGCCGACCAGTGTTTCTATCCGCCCGATTTCGCGGAAAACGGGGTGGATCTGGAGAGCCTTGTCGTCATCCGCTGCCCCGACGCGCTGCGCCGGCTTCGGGCGGCGGATCATCTGGCCCGTTCGGGGTCCTTCGGGCTGGTCGTCGTGGATTTGACCGCCGACTCCGACATGCCGCAAAGCGCGCTCTCCCGGCTGGGAGGGCTCGCGTCGCATCACGCCCTGGCCATCGTCTTTCTCACGCGCACGCCGCCCGATCTGCCGTCGCTCGGGCCGCTCGTCTCCCTGCGTTTCGAGGCCGTTTGCGAAAACGCCGCCGCGCATCCCGGCGACGATCCGCGGCGGGTGTGTGCGTGGGAGGTGCTCAAGGACAAGCGCCATGGGCCGGGGCGACGCCGCGAGGTGACCGTCGATGGCCCGCCTGGCATGCGTTGATCTGCCCGCCTTTCCGCTCCAGGTGTTTTTGCGAAAGCACCCGGAGTGGCGCGGGCGTCCCGCCGTCGTGATCGATCGCGACAAGGCGCAGGGCCGCACCCTGTGGGCGAACGACGCGGCCCGGCAGTCCGGCATCCTGCCCGGCATGTCCTGGGCGCAGGGGCTGTCGCTGTGCGCGCAACTGGTCGCGGGGGTCGTTGCCCAGGCCGAGATCGAGGAGGGGCTTCGCGAGGCGCTCGTCATCCTCACGCGCCATTCCCCCCGCGTCGAGGTCGCGCGCGACGAACCGGGGGTCTTCTTCCTCGACCCCACGGGGCTTTCGCGCCTCGCCGCGTCCGCCAGCGCGTGGGCGCGGGGCATCCGCGACGATCTGGCGGGCGCGGGGCTCGCCGCGTCGGTCGTCGTGGGCTTCTCCCGATTCGGCGCGTATGCGGCGGCGCGGTCGTTCCCCCACGGCACCGTGTTCCCCACCGAGGCCGACGAGCGCGAGGCGCTCGGGCGCATCGGCCTCGACCGGCTGAACCTGCCGCCCGAGGACCGCGACCATCTGGCGCGCCTGGGCGTACACACCGTGGGCGCGTTTCTCGCCCTGCCCGAAAGCGGCCTGACGCGGCGCTTTTCGCCCGCCACGCTGCGCCTGCACCGCGAGGGCGCGCAAAAGGACCGCCCCGCGCTGCGGCCCGAAATCCCGCCCGAGCCCCTGACCGTGCACCGGCACATCGACCCGCCCGAGGCGCAGGCCGACCGGCTGCTCTTCGTCGCGAAGCAGGGCCTCGCCGTGCTCACCGCCCTGCTCGCCGAAAAATACCTCGCCCTCGCCCGGCTCGAAATCGAGGCGCGCCTCGAGGATCTGTCCTTCGTGCGCCACGCGATCGAGCCCGCGACGCCGACGCTCGACCGCAAGGTCATCCTGAACCTCGTGCACCTGAAGTGGTCGGCCCACGCGTGGAGCGCGCCGGTATCCGAGATGCGCCTCACCGCCCACGCGCACGCCGCCACCGCCGAACAGCTCAGCCTCTTTCATCAGCCCCGGCGCGACCCGGCCGCCGCCGACCGCTCCCTGGCGCGCATCCGCGCGGAGCTCGGCGAGAACGCGGTGCGCATCGCGCGTCCGCGGGACGGGCACTTGCCCGAGGCGCAGTGGGAGTGGGCGGGCGCGGATCGGAGCCGGTCGCCGCGCGCCCGCCCGGTGCGCACGCCGCGCCGCGTGCGCCGGATTTTTGCCAAACCCCTCTCGCTGGACGGCGAGATGAAGCACGCGGGTTTGGGGTGGCGCGCTCGCGGCTCGCCGGCCGATCCCGCCGTCCACGCGGGCGGCCCGTTCCCCGTCTCCGGCGGATGGTGGAACCGCGAGATCCGGCGCCGGTATTTCTATGTCGAAACCGAAAGCGGCCAGAACCTGTGGATCTATTTCGACGAGGTCCGGCAGCGGTGGTTCTGTCAGGGGCTGGTGGAATAGCCCCGGAGAGTCGGGATGTCCGCGCGCACGAACGACACCAACATGCCTGGCGCGCCCGCCCACGCCGCCCACGCCGCGCTGTGGTGCAAGAGCCACTTCTCGTTTCTCGAAGGGGCATCGCACCCCGAGGAACTCGTGGAGCAGGCGCATCGGCTCGGCCTGCGCAGGGTCGCCCTGACCGACCGCGACGGCGTGTACGGCGTGGTGCGCGCGCACGTGCGGGCGCGGGAGCTGGGCGTGCACCTGATCGTCGGCGCGCAGGTCACCGTGGACGACGGCGACGCGATCGTGCTGCTGTGCGAGACGCGCGAGGGCTACGCCAACCTGTGCCGGCTCCTTACGAAGGGGCGGCTGCGTTGTCCCAAGGGCGCGAGCCGCGTTTCGTGGGCCGAGGTCGCCGAACACGCGGCGGGCCTCGTCGCCCTGTGGGGCGGCGCGGGCAGCCGTCTGGGCGACCCGGTGGAGCCGATGGCCGTCGCGCGGCTGCTGCGCGACGCCTTCGCAGGCCGCCTGTTCGCCGTGCTGGATCGCCATCGGTTGCCCGACGAGGCCGAGCGCGAGCGCCGCATCCGGGCGCGCTCGCGCATCTACGGGCTGCCGACGATCGCCGCGCCCGAGGTACTCTATCACGACCGCGGCAGGCGGCCGCTGCAGGACGTGCTGACGTGCGTGCGAAACGGCGTGCGCATCCACGAGGCGGGCCGACTGACGAAGCCGAGCGACGAATACGCCCTGCACTCGATCTTCGAGTTCCGTCGGCTCTACGCCGACGACGAGGACGCGATCCGGCGCACGCGCGAAATCGCCGAGCGGTGCGCGTTTGGCATGGACGAACTGCGCTACCGCTACCCTTCCGAGAGCCTGCCCGACGGCATGACGGGAAACGAATGGCTGCGCCGGCTGACCTTCGAGGGCGCGCGCGGGCGCTACCGGGGCGAGGCGCCGCCCGATGTCGCGCGTCAGCTCGAAAAGGAGCTGCGCGTCATCGAAAAGCTCGACTACGGCGGCTACTTCCTGACGATGTGGGAGATCGTCCGATTCTGCCGCGAGCACGACATCCTGTGCCAGGGCCGGGGTTCGGCGGCGAACTCCGCCGTGTGTTTTTGCCTCGGCGTCACGGCGATCGACCCGGTGCGCATGGATCTGCTCTTCGAGCGCTTTTTGTCCGAAGAGCGCAACGAGCCGCCCGACATCGACCTCGACATCATGCACGACCGGCGCGAGGAGGTGATCCAGTGGGTGTACGGGCGCTACGGCCGCGACCGCGCGGCGATGGTCGCCAACTTCATCCGCTACCGCCCGCGCTCGGCGGTGCGCGACGTGGGCAAGGCGATGGGCATGGCCGAGGTGTCGCTCGACCGCGTGGCCAAGCTGCTCTCGCACTGGGGCGGCGGCGTCGCGCCGCAGGCGTTCGCGCAGGCCGGGCTCGACCCCGAGACGTCGACGCACCGGCTCGTGCTGGAGCTGTCCAACCAGATCCTGGATTTTCCGCGCCACCTGTCGATCCACCCGGGCGGATTCCTGCTGGGCCACGAGCCCGTGCACGATCTGGTGCCCATCGAAAACGCGTCGATGGAGGACCGCACGGTGATCCAGTGGGACAAGGAGGACGTGGAGAGCCTCGGCCTGTTCAAGGTCGATCTGCTGGGTCTCGGCGCGCTCACGCACCTCGATCACGCGTTTCGCCTGCTGAAGACGCACCGCGACGCGGATCTGTGCATGGCGACGATTCCGCCGGACGACGCGCCGACCTTCGACCAGATCGGCCGCGGCGACACGGTGGGGGTGTTTCAGATCGAGAGCCGCGCCCAGATGGCGATGCTGCCGCGCCTGCGCCCGCGCAATTTCTACGACCTCGTGATCGAGGTGGCGATCGTGCGGCCGGGCCCCATCAGCGGCGGCATGGTGCATCCCTACCTGCGGCGGCGCGCGGGCGAGGAGCCGGTGGAGTTTCCGCATCCGTGCCTCGAACCCGTGCTGAGAAAGACCCTCGGCGTTCCTCTGTTTCAGGAACAGGTCATGAAGCTCGCCGTGGTCGCCGCCGACTACACCCCCGGCGAGGCCGACCAGCTCCGGCGCGACATGGCCGCGTGGCGACGCAGCGGACGGCTGGAGGGCCACCGCGAAAAGCTCATGACGCGCATGGTGGCCAAGGGCATCACGACCGAATTCGCCGAGCGCGTCTTCGAGCAGATCCGGGGATTCGGCGAATACGGTTTCCCCGAATCCCACGCGGCGAGCTTCGCCCTCATCAGCTACGCCACCGCGTGGATGCGCACGAATTTCCCCGTCGAGTTCACCTGCGGACTGCTCAACGCCCTGCCCATGGGGTTTTACTCCGCGGCCACCATCATCGACGACGCGAAACGCCACGACGTCGAGATCCGCCCCATCGACGTCGCGCATAGCGACGAGGCCTGCACGCAGGAAAAAACCGGCGGCGCGCCGCCGATGGACTTCGCCGTGCGCGTGGGACTGCGTTTCGTGAAGGGGCTCGCGGCGTCCACGATCGAACGGATCGTCGCCGAACGCGCGCGTTCTCCCTTCACCTCGCTCGACGACTTCGCCGCGCGGGTCCGCCCCGATGCGCGCACGTTCCGTCTGCTGGCCGAGGCGGGCGCGTTCGAGTCGCTCGCGGCGCACCGGCGCGCGGCGCTGTGGAACGCGCTGGCCCTGTCGCGTTCCGGGTCCAAGCCGCTGGGGCTGCGCGAGGTCGACGAGGCCCCCGCGCTACGCGACCTCGACGCGATCGAGACGATCGACTGGGACTACCGCGCGATGGCGCTGTCCACGCGCGGGCACCCGCTCGGGGCGCTGCGGCCGCGGCTGAAGGAAATGGGGCTGTTCCCCGCGACGACGGTCAACGCGAAACCGAACGGGCGGCGGGTGCGTTACGCGGGTCTGGTGATCTGCCGCCAGCGGCCCGACACGGCGGGCGGAACCACGTTCATGACGCTCGAGGACGAGACGGGCTTCGTGAACCTCATCATCCGGCCGCCCGTCTTCGAACGATACTCGACGCTCATCAAGACCGCGCCGTTTCTGGGCGTCGCCGGGCCGCTGCACTCCGAGCAAAACGTCGTGCATCTCGTGCCCGATGAGTTCTGGACGCCCGAGATCTTCACCCCGACGCGCAAGCGCAGCCGGGATTTTCACTGATTGGGGCCGAGGGGCGCTATTTGGCCTTGCCCTGCGCGGCGACCTGCGCCATGGCTTTGGCCACCTCGTCGGGATCGCCGAGGTAGTAGCGGTTCGTGGCGCGCAGATCGGCGTCGAGCTCGTACACCAGCGGCATGGCCGTGGGGATGTTGAGCGAGACGATCTCGTCGTCGGAGACGTGGTCGAGGTATTTCACCAGCGCGCGCAGCGAGTTGCCGTGGGCGGCGATCAGCACGCGCTGGCCCTCGGCCACGCGCGGCGCGATTTGCGCGTGCCAAAACGGCAGCACGCGCGCGAGGGTATCCTTGAGGCACTCGGTGGCGGGCCGTTCCGACGGCGCGAGGGCCGCGTAGCGCGGATCGTGCGACGGATGGCGCGGGTCGTCGACGGTGAGCGCCGGCGGCGGAAGGTCGTAGCTCCGCCGCCAGATCTTGACCTGCGCGTCGCCGTGCTTCGCGGCGGTCTCCGCTTTCTCGAGGCCCTGGAGCGCACCGTAGTGGCGTTCGTTGAGCCGCCAGCTTCGCTCGACGGGAATCCAGAGCAGCTGCATCTCGTCCTGCGCGATCCACGCGGTGCGGATCGCCCGCGTGAGCACGGACGTGTACACGAGATCGAAGGTGTAGCCGGCTTCTTTCATGAGCCGTCCGGCGTGCTGCGCTTCGGCGCGGCCTTTTTCCGTGAGATCGACGTCGGTCCACCCGGTAAACCGGTTCTGGCGGTTCCAGTCGCTTTCGCCGTGACGAAGGAGAACGAGCGTGGCCATCAATGAGCCGCTGGCGCTACTTCGCCGCGAGCGCGCGAATCGCCGACACGCCGGCGAATCTTGCCGCGCCGGGCGCGCCGCCACGGGATGCGTCGCC
>CAZPJD010000140.1:0-14514 GCA_964586775.1 uncultured bacterium
TCCTCGACGGCGTCACCACCAACCCCTCGCTCATTGCCAAGGCGGGCGGCGACAACGCGACGCTGATTCCGCAAATCTGCGCCGCGTGCAAAGGGCCGGTGCTCGCCGAAACGCTTTCGATCGACGCGGCGGGCATCGTGGCCGAAGGCCGTGAGCTGCGTCGCATCGCGGGCAACGTCGTCGTCAAGATCCCGATGGGCAAGGACGGCCTGAAGGCCGTACACGCCCTCGCGGCGGAGAAGATCCCCACGGCGGTGACGCTGATTTTCAACGCGACGCAGGCGCTGCTGGCCGCGCGCGCGGGCGCCACTTACATCGCGCCCTTCGTGGGCCGCGTGGACGATTTGTCCGAGGACGGCACGGCCATGATCGGCGAGATCGTCGACATCTACTTGCTCTACGACCTTCCCACGCAGGTGATCGTCGCGTCGGTGCGCCACCCGCTGCACGTCAAACAGGTCGCGCTCGCCGGCGCGCACGCGGTGACGATTCCGCCCGACGTGCTCGACAAGCTGACCGAGCACCCGCTCACGAGCGCGGGTATCGCGAAGTTTCTGGCGGACGCGAAAAAGGCGTAAGCATTGCGACGCCTGTCGGTCACGGTGATCGCGAAGAACGAAGAAGACAACATCGAACGGTGTCTTCGCGCCGTCCCCTTCGCCGACGAGATCGTCGTCCTCGATTCCAGCAGCACCGATCGCACCGTCGAGATCGCGCGTTCGTGCGGGGCGCGCGTCGAGATCACCGACTGGCCGGGGCACGTGCGCCAAAAGCAGCGCGCGGTGGACGCGGCGACGCACGACTGGATTCTCGCGCTGGACGCCGACGAGGTCGTTTCGCCCGCGCTCGCCGAATCGATCCGCGCGGCGCTTGCGGACCCGAACCCGGCCGACGCCTACGAACTGACGCGCAAGGTGTTTTATCTCGGCCGATGGATCGAGCACTGCGGCTGGTATCCCGAATGGAAGATCCGCCTTTTCGATCGACGCAAGGCGCGCTGGGGCGGTTACGATCCGCATGATACCGTCGAGTGTTCCGGGCGCGTCGCGCGGCTGTCCGGCGATCTGCTCCACTATTCGTATCGCGACGTGACGCACCACCTGACGCGCATCAACGAATACACGACCATCATGGCGCGCGAACTGCACTCGCGCGGCAAGCGTTCGGGCGTGAGTGCCATGCTCGTCCGGCCCGCCTTTGCGTTTTGGAAGAAGTATGTCTTTCAACTCGGGTTTCTCGACGGCGTGCCGGGGCTCGTCGTGTGTGTTCTCGCGGCGTACTACGTCTTTTTGAAGTACCTGAAGCTGTGGGAGCTGGGTCGCTCGCCGGGCCGCGCGTGAGCGCGTCCGAGACCGATCGATCGCCATGACTCCCTCGCGCCTGCTCGTATTTCAGACCGCGTATTTGGGCGACGTGGTGCTCACGACGCCGCTCGTCGCCGCACTGCGTCGCGCATATCCCGATGCGATGATCGACATGGTGGTGCAACCCGCGTGGACGGACATCGTGCGCCATCACGATGCGATCGGTTCGGTGCTCGCCTACGACAAACGCGGTGCGCACCGGGGAGCCGGCGGGTTGCTCGCGTTTGCGCGGACGCTGCGCGAACGACGTTATGACGCCGTGCTCTGCCCGCACCCTTCGTTGCGGAGTGCGCTCACGCTGGCCGCCGCGCGCATCCCCATGCGCATCGGGTTCTCGGATTCGGCAGGGGCAATCCTTTTCACGCAGCGCGTGCGTCGCGACCGATCCGCGCACGAGGTGCGCCGCGTGATGTCGCTTGTCGGCGCGCTCGGCCTCGATCCCGAACCGATTCCGCCCGCGCGCGTAGCCCTCGATCCCGGTATCGACGCCGATGCGCTGATGACGCGGGTCGGCCTCTCCCCGACCGCGCGATTCGTCGCCATCCATCCCGGGTCGGTGTGGGCGACCAAACGCTGGACGGTGGAAGGTTTCGGCGCGGTGGGTCGCGATCTCGCGAGTGAATTTGACCGCATCGTCGTTCTCGGTGGGCCGGGCGAGGAAGCGATCGCGGCCGAGGTCGCGGGGCAGATCGGCGGCGCGGCCCTCGACCTGTCGGGCCGACTCAAACTGACCGAACTGTGCGTGCTGCTCTCACGCGCGTCGCTGCTTGTCACGAACGACTCGGGGCCGATGCACATCGCCGCCGCGCACGGTGTGCCGGTGGTCGCGATCTTCGGATCGACCGTCCCCGCGCTCGGCTATGCGCCGTGGGGCACGCGAAGCCGCGTCGTCGAAATCGACCTCGACTGCCGCCCCTGCGGACCACACGGCCATCGCGCCTGTCCGCGCGGCCACTTCCGGTGTATGAAAGACATCTCGCCGGACATGGTGACGGCCGCGTGCTTGGACCTTCTGCGCGGGTGACGCATGACGCCGCGTTCGATTCTCATCGTCAAACTCGGCGCGGTCGGCGACTGCGTGCATACGTTGTACGCGCTGCGGGCGCTGCGCGAACGATTCCCCGACGCGCGCATCGGTTGGGCGATCGAGGACAAGTCGCGCGCCGTGATCGAGGACCATCCCGATCTGAACGAGATCGTTCGCTTTCCGCGCAAGGAACTGGCGGCGGCTTTGCGATCTGGCGGATTTTCGCGGCTCTGGCGCGAATTCCGCGTCGAACTTCGCGCGCGCGATTACGGGGTCGCCATCGACTTTCAGAATCTGTTCAAAAGCGGGCTGGTCGCGCGGGCATCGGGCGCGCCGCGCCGCATCGGCTTTCGCAAATGGCGCGAGGGGAATTTTCTGTTCACCAATGAGCGGATTCCCCGCGATCCCAACGCGCGCCACGCCATCGAAAGGTATTTCACGCTTCTGCGTCCGCTGGGCATCACTACGATTCCGGAACGCGTCGAGATCGCGGTGCCGAACGCGAAGCGCGAGACGATCGACCGCTGGTTCACGGCGAATGGGCTCGGCGACCGTCGCGTGATCGCCTTCAATCCCGGTGCGAGCTGGCCGAACAAAAAGCTTTCGGCGCGCACCTACGCGCGAGTCGCGGACGCGCTCGCGGGCGATGGCTATGTGCCGATCGTGATCTGGGGTCCGGGGGAAGAGCCCGATGCCGCCGCCGTGGTCGAGTCGGCACAAACGCCGATTCTCGTCGCGCCGAAGACCGACATCCGCGAGCTCGCCGCGCTGCTGGGCCGCTCGGCGATGTACGTGGGCAACGACAGCGGGCCGATGCATATCGCCGCGGCAATGGGAACGCGCGTCGTCGGCGTCTTCGGCCCGACCGACCCCGCGCGCGTCGGCCCGTGGACGCCGCGCGGACGCGCGGTGCAAGCGAATGTGACGTGCGGACCGTGCTGGAAAAAGCGTTGCCCCGGCCCGACAAACTGCATCGACCGCGTGGATGCGGGCACGCTCATCCGCGAGTGTCGCACGCTTCTGGAGATGCCGTGAAGATTGTGGAACTGCTGGCGTCGCGGCACTTCACGGGGCCTGCCGAGCGGGTGCTCCAGACGATGCGCCTGCTGGTCGAGCGCGGTCACGACGTGTCGTTCGCGCACACGCGCACGCCGCCCGGCACGTTGGAGGCGCACACCGCCGACGCGCCGTTTCGCGTGCTGACCGGCGTGCGTCTGCCGCGAAAAGGGCTGCTGTTGCCCGGTGTGCTGGCCGACGCGGCGCGCCTTGCCGAATGGGCCGGTCACGACGCCGTCATCTGTCACACGCACACCAGCCACGACCATTGGACGGGCCTGATGTTTCGCCGACGCGCCGCCCGGCGCGTGGTGCTGGTGCGTTCGGTGCACGAGTCGCGGCAGGCCGTGCGACGCATCGGCGACGTGCCGCTCTTTGGCGCGTGCGACGGCGTCATCGCCATCAGTCCCGCGATGCGCGAGCGGCTGATCGAGTCGTATCGCCTCGATCCCGAGCGGTGCGTGGTGATTCCCGGCGCGGTCGATGCCGATGCGTTTCGCCCGGGCCTTGCAACCGATGCGATTCGCGCCGAGATCGGCGCGCGTGAGGGCGATGCGCTCGCGGGCATCGTGAGCCGCATCAAGCCGGGGCGCGGACATCGGTTGCTGGTCGAGGCGTTCGGCGATGTGCTGCGTGTCGTTCCCCACGCGCGGCTGCTGATCGTCGGGCGCGGCGAGGGAAAGGGCGAGCTCGAAGCGTTCGTCGCGACGCTCGCGTATCGCGACCGCGTACACTTTCTCGGCTATCGCCGCGACGACCTTGCGAACATCTACAACGCCCTCGACGTGAGCGTGCTACTCGGCGAGGGCAGCGACGGCACCTGCCGCGCCGCGCTCGAGGCGATGGCGTGCGCCACACCCGTGATCGCGGCGCGTGTCGGCGCGTTGCCCGAAACGATCGACGACGGCGCGACGGGAGCGATGGTGGACGAGGGCGACGCGGCCGCGCTCGCGACGGCGCTTTCGGCATACCTGTCGAATGTCGATCGCGCGCGGGAACACGGTCGCGCCGCGCGCGCGAGCGTGGAACGCGACTTCGCGCTGGATTCGATGGCCGCGGCGCACGAAGCATTTTTCGCAAAGCTGATGGGAACGGCGTCGTGACGGCGAACGAGCGCATCGTGCGCGTCCGCTCTTTTGCGGTGATCGCCTTCGCGGCGTGCCTGCCGATCTCGACCAGCGGCGCGCAGGCGGCGCTCGTGGTGCTCATCGCCGTGTGGGTGCTCGACGTGGCGAAGCGGCGCGCGCGGCCGCTCGACGCGCAGGGCGTCGCGATTCTCGTCTGGATCGCGTGGTTGCTCGTTTGCGCGCTGGTTTCGCAAATGCCCGGCCTCGCGCTCGAAAAGTGGACGCGATGGTGGATTCACCTCGCATGGTTCGCGCTCGTTCCGGCGCTCGCGGATCGGCGCACTTTTGGGCGGTGCGTCGCGGCGCTCGCGATCACCACAT
This sequence comes from uncultured bacterium, assembly GCA_964586775.1. Classification (GTDB taxonomy): domain Bacteria; phylum Lernaellota; class Lernaellaia; order JACKCT01; family JACKCT01; genus JADLEX01. The sequence goes on from CAZPJD010000140.1 coordinate 4,896, forward strand.
CGCTCGCGGGTGTTTACGCGGCCGCGCAGTGGCGTTTCGGCGACGCGGTTCCGCGCATCCTGGCGCCGCCCGTGAAGCTTTGGCAGGAGCACGGCGGGCACAACCTGGCCGTCGGCCTCTTCGATCATCACCTCACCTTCGGCAACACCATGTCCCTGTGCGTTGCGCTGCTCGCGGCGGCGTCGCTGCTGCCGGGGATGCGCCGGAGGTGGATGCTCGGCGGTGGCGCGGCGCTCGGTGCGATTGGGATCGTGGCGAGTTACGCGCGCTCGGCGTGGATCGCGGCGGCGCTCGGCGCGGCGCTCTTAGCATATCGCCGAGGCAAGCGGGCGTTCATCGGCGTGACCGTGGCGGGCCTCGTCGCCATCGTTGCGTTGTCGGCGGCTTCCGATACGATCCGCGACCGTTTCTCATCCACGCTGCGCGCGGGATCGAATCTCGAACGCATCTACATCTGGAAGACCTCGCTCGACATGGCGCTCGCGCACCCGATTGCGGGGGCCGGGCCGGGCGTTTATCGGCAAGTCGTGGATGAGCACCGCCGCGACTACAACATCAAGTGGACCACGAAGGCCCACGCGCACAATTCGTACATCATGGCAGCTTCGGAGGGCGGCTTCGTCGGCGCGGCGATCTTTTTGTTCGTCGCGGGCGCGGGGCTGTGGCGCGCGTGGCGCGAGCAGCGCGATGGGCCCGATCGCGCGTCGCCGTTCGCGGTCGCTGGATTCGCGACATTGGCGGGCTTTGCGGCGGGTTCGTTTTTTCAACATAATTTCGGCGACGCCGAGGTGATGTGCGCGTACTGGTTCTGGTGCGCGGCGATCGCGAATACGCCCGGCTGGGCGACGCAAAACGGCTAAGGAGAGCGTGTGACGATGACGACCTTCGCCCGCGAGGAATTGCAGGAACACGTCCGAAACTTCGCCCGGCGGCGCGTGCTTGTCGTCGGCGACATCATGCTCGACCGCTTCATCTGGGGCAGCGTCGAGCGCATCAGCCCCGAGGCCCCGGTGCCCGTGGTGCGCGTGGACCGCGAGGAATCAACGCCCGGCGGCGCGGCCAACGTGGCGCGCAACCTGATCGCGTTGGGCGCGCGGGCTGACCTCGCGGGGCTCGCGGGTGACGACGCGGCGGCGCGCACGCTCACGGAGCGGCTCGCGGCCGAAGGCATCGGCGAACTCATGGTCGCGACCGAGCACGACCGACCGACGACGGTGAAGACGCGTGTGATCGCGGGCAGCCAGCAGATCGTGCGCTTCGATCACGAACTCGCGCGTCCGGTCACCGAAGCCGCGCGACGCACGCTGGTGCGCGACATTACGCGGCGCATCGGCGATTACGAGGCGGTCATCGTCTCCGACTACAACAAGGGCGTGGTGGATGTGCGCCTGATGAAGGCGATCCGCGCGGCGGCGAAATCCGCGGGCATTCCCGTCGTCGTCGATCCCAAGGTGCGCAACGCGCCGGCTTATAGCGGCGTCGATCTGCTCACGCCCAACCACCACGAGGCGGGCGAGATGCTGGGGGTGCGTCTCGCCAATACCGACGCGGCCATCGAGGCGGCGGGCGCGAAGCTCGTGCGCAAGATGCGTCTGCGCTGCCTGATCGTGACGCGCGCGGCGCTGGGCATGTCGATCTTTCGCGAGGGCGAGTCGCCGACGCACATCCCCACGGTGGCGCGACAGGTCTTCGACGTCACCGGCGCGGGCGATTCGGTGATCGCCACGGTCACGCTCGCGCGCGTGGCGGGCGCAAGCTGGGAGTGCGCCGCGGCGATCGCGAACTTCGCGGCGGGCGTGGTGGTCGCCAAGGTCGGCACGGGCACGGTCAGCGTGAAGGAACTGAAGCAGGCGATCCGGCAGGGCTAACGATTATTTGTCGGCCTCGGCCCCCGGCGCGAGGCGCGTTTCGGGGATGCCGTCGCCGTCCTGATCCGTCTCGGTGTAGAGTTGCTTTTCGGTTTCGGCGTCGATCGTGGTGAAGCGGTCGTAGCGGCCGTCTTCGTTCATGTCGCGGTCGAGGCGCACCAATCGGCCCTTCTCGTCGTATTTCCCGCGGATCTCGAACGTGCCGTTGTTGTTCATGTCGGTCATCGACTCCGAGATGATCCCGCCCGTGAACGCCTCGCGGTGATCGACGTTGCCGTCGTAGTTGCGGTCCTTTTCGAGCGAAACCAGATCGCCGCGGAAGGTGTAGCGGTACCACTCGTCGGGCTTGCCGTCGCCGTTTTGATCGAGCATCGGATTCATTTTGTCGCGCGCGATCAAAACGCCCAGCGCGATGAGCGCGACCATGAAAACGAGCAGCAGCACGAGCCGCTTCGGGTTGGCGCCGGATTCGGACATGGGCGGACCTCCGCGGGCAGCGAACGGGGCGACATCGGGAATTGACGCAGCATGCGGAATTTCGCCGGGCGCGGCAAGGCGGACGAGCGTGTCGGCGGCGACGTCACGTAGCGCGCAAGACGAGCACCTCCATCTCCACGAGCAGGTCCGACCGGCACAATCGGGCCTCGACGCAGCAACTCGCCGGGTAAGTCGTGACCTTTTGTTCCTCGAAGAACCGCAGGCGCTCTTCGCGCAGGGCGTCGTAATCGCGGTCGATGTCGCGCAGGTAGATGCGCGTATAAACGACATCCTGCCAGGTCATCCCCTCGCCGGCGATCAACTCCGAGACGTTGAGAAACGTTCGCCGAATCTGAGCGCGTAAGTCGCCGACGTGTGCCGTCGCCCCGTTCTCGTCCACGCTGGCCGTGCCCGAGATGAGAAGCGCCGAGGCTCCATTCCAGTCGAGACGCGTTCCGCGACTGAAAGGTACGGGGCGCTCGTAGTCGTAGGCTTCATTCAGAACGCGCGGGGCGTGAATGGGACGTTTTTTCAGAATCATGCCGGTTCAACCTTTCCGCTCGGCTAATCGCCGGGCGAACGAAAGCGACTGAAGTTGCGCGATCAGGTTCGCCAAAATGGCGCGAATTCGCGAAATTGCAAACACGACCGGGATCGCGCGCCGGGCGCGACCTGTTCCGGCGCGGGTGCGAGAAAATTGTTGACTTGGACGTCGAAATCACAGAACGTCATCCGCATGGAATGAACTCGGGGCGCACCGAAAACGGTGTATTGGGAGGCGGACCATGCGCTTGAACTTGGCCCTCTTCGCGGCGCTTCTGTGGCTGATTCCCGTGACCGCGACGGCGGACTGGTCGGACGACGATTGGGACGACGATTCCGATCCCCCGGATCCTACTGACGAGCAGTTTTGTGATGCGCTCACGATTACCGTCGAACACTGCGAAACGGCTTGCCTTCCTGATGGCTATCTCGAGGCGTGCCTGTCGGACCCTCCGTGGGACAAACAACCGTGTCTCAGCATCGTGGGATGTGCGAATTTCGACCAGTGTTTGTGCGGTACGGGACCCGTTGAGGACGATGACGGGAATGAAGACCCGGGAAACGAATCGGACGATGACGAGAGTGAGTCGTCGAACGACGATGACGACGACGATGACGACGATGGCTGCGGCGGCTGCGGCGTTTCCAATGCGGAGGCGGGTTCGTTCCTGAGCGCCGGGATGATGGGAATCGGCATGTTGGCGCTCGTGCTGAGTCGTCGCGAAGGCAAGTCAAACCGATAGCCACCACGATGATCGACGGAATCCGCGTGACCGGATCGATCGCGAGCCACCTGCACGGAAAGGGGTAGCAGGGTCGGGGTGCGGCTCCCGCGAACCCCTCCGCCGGCGACCGCGAGCGAGTGAATCGTTGACCTGAACCTTGAAATCGCCGAACCTCGTAACCATGAATTGAATGCGGGGCGCACCGAATACGGTGTATTTGGAGGCGGACCATGCGTGTGAAACTGATTTTCTTCGCGGTGTTCATGTGGGCGATTTCCTCGCTCGCGCTCGCTGACATGGCAGATGACGACTATTGGGGCACGGACGACGAGGACGACGCCGACCGCGCATTCTGTGATGCGCTCATCGATGTCGTGGAGTACTGCGGCACAACATGCCTTCCGGATGAATTTCTCGATGAGTGCGTCGCCGAACACCCGCTCAGCAAGAAGGCGTGTTTGGGCTTCACCGGTTGCGCGGATTTCAATGAATGCATGTGCCAGCCCGGCGCGGACGACGACTCGGCGGGTGACTCATCCGACAATGGTGACGATGGATCGGGCTGCGGGGGCTGCGGCGTTTCCAACGCGGAGGCGGGTTCGTTCCTGAGTGCGGGGATGATGGGAATCGGTATGCTCGCGCTCTTGTTGAGCCGACGCGAGGGAAAATGATCGTGGCGAACCGCAAGGGAATCCACGGCGTTCTCGACGTGGCGTCGTTTCCCGTGGTCTTCGGCATCATCCATCTCCTGATCGACGCCACCACCGTCACCGTCATATTCTCGACGCGGACATTTCACGGGCTTTCCGTGCGCGAAGGCGTGATGTTGGTCCTCTTTTACGACCTCATCGCCTTCGCCGGGCAAGCACCGCTCGGCATCATCATCGACCGCTTTCGTCTCTGGCGCGCGACCGCGCTCGTGGGGATCGCCATGTCGGCGGCCTCGATGTTGTTCCTGACCAGCGGACCAAATCTGGCGATGATTCTCGCGGGAGTCGGGAACGCGGCCTTTCACGTCGGCGCGGGAGCGCTGTCGCTTCACGTGCATCCGGGACGTGCGACGCCGCCGGGAGTCTTCATCGCGCCCGGCGCGCTGGGTCTCGCCGCGGGGACGATGATCGGCAAGGGGGGCGCGTATGTCGCATGGCCGTTCCTCGTCGCGCTCACCATCGCGTTCGTCGTGGCGTGGCTCGCGGAAGCGCCGGAGGTTCGAACGGATCGAACGGAAAATACTCCAACCATTTCCAAGCCCGCGGCGATCGTCCTGCTTTTGCTGTTTTCGATTTCCCTGCGCGCCCTGCTCGGCAAGGCCGGTGCGTACGAGATCCCCCGGGAATCGACGGTGCTCTTCGGGGTCGCCGCTGCGGCGTTCGCGGGAAAGGCCATCGGCGGAATTCTCTCGGACCGGTGGGGCTGGCTCGAGGTCAGCGTCGGCGCACTCCTGCTCACCGCGCCGCTCTTTGCATTCGGCGGCGCGAACCCGGTCTTGGTCACGTTCGGCATGTTTCTATTTCAAATGACGACGCCCGTGACGCTGGTCGCCACGGCCGCGCTGTTGCCGGGTCGTCCGGCGCTGGCCTTTGGGCTCAACTGCCTGGCGCTTACCGCGGGATTCCTCAGCCACTTCTTCCGTGTATTCGAGGAATACTATCTGTGGTGGGGTCAGATTCTCATGGTCCTTCTTTCCACCACGGCGGTGTTCATGGCGCTTCGGGCCTTGAAGGGCAGGATTCCCATGAAGTTTCTGAGGGCGTGAACGCGCGCAGGATAACGTACCCTCACCGCCCGCTCAGATGCAAAAAGAGCACGCCGAGCCCGAAGCTCGCGGCGTTGGCGATGAATGATGCCGCGATGGCGCGGGACCAGGGTATCGGTCGCGCGACGACGTAGAAAATGACGCTTTCCAAGATCGCCACGAGAATCTCGCCGCTGACGATGTAGGTGCGGTAGTCCGGCATCAGGCGGGGCCAGCCATAGATCAGAAGCGGATGGGTGATCGTGGAGCAGATGACCGCCGCAAGGATGGCTCGCGTCGGAGCGACGATCCGTCGCGTCAACAGTGCGTAAATTGGGATTTCGACGGCGAGCGTTTTCAGATAAAGCAGCAGCCAGTGGGACAACGGAGGCGGATGCCACGCCATCAGTCGTGCTCCGCGCCCGTCACCGCCGTGATCCCTTCAGCACGTGCTGTGCGCGGTAGTAGACCTCGTCCACGCCCAGATCGTCGGTGCCGTACACGCCGCGGGTGCGTCCCTCGCCGTCGACGAGGATCAGCGCGTTCGCGCCGAACCACGCGTCGCCCGGCCCGCGAAAGACCCGCGCGGGATCGGTGACGAGCGAGACGACGCCCGGCACCCACGCGTTGACCGCGCCGGTCGCGTCGAGGGCGAAGCGCCAGCGCGGCGCGTTCGCGCCGAAGCGATTTTCGTCGCTCTGCACGCGCGCCGCGTCGGTTCCCGCCGATTCCGCGACAAAAGTGACGAGGCGCACGTCGATGCGGTCGCGCTCGAAAAGATCCTGCAACCGGCGCATCGCGCCCTGCGCCCGCGCGCACGGGCCGCAGTCGTTCGCCGTCACCGACGCCACCCAGACCTGCCCACGCAGATCGGCGAGCGTCAGCGGCGCGCCGCCGGTGTCGTGAAACGCGAACGCCGCGATGGCGGGGCCGAGCGGCGGGGGCTCGGGTACGCGGCGCAGGCAAGGGCGCACGAGCGTGATCGACATGATGCCGACGATCCCCGCCCACACCCACAGGTTTTTCCAGAATGGGACGCTTTCGTCGGACTCGCCGTTCATCGCCGATCCCGTCAATCGCGGCGGGCGGGGGTTCGCCTGGCGACGCGCACCGCCGCGACAAACGACGCCGTCGCGAGCGTGGCGAGGATCGCGAAGGTCGCGCCCGCGCCGATCGATTCCGCGCCCGCGCTCTTGCCCGACACACCGAAACGCACCGCATGGACCATCCACGTCATGGGATTCAGATGCATGACGCGGCCGATCCACGAATCGCCCGCGGGGAACATCGCGCCCGACACCACCCACAAGGGGATCAGCACCACGCTCATGATCGCATGATACGCCTGCGATGACGGCAGCGCCCACGCCATGATGAACGTGATCCCCGTGAGCATCACGCACCCCAGCACGATCGCGGCCACGAGCGCGAGCCAGTGGATCGCGCCCCACGCGAACCCCGCCGCCGGCGCGAGCAGCAAGAACAGCGCGCATTGCATGAGCACGAGCGTGGTCACGCCCGCGATCTTGCCGGCCACCACCGACGCGCGCGAGCCGGGCCCGATCATCACGCCCTGCAAAAATCCGCTCTGGCGATCCTCGATGATCGAGATCGTCGAGAAGATCGTCGTGAACAGCACGACCATCACCAGCACGCCGGGGTAGAAAAACTCCAGATAGCTCGTCGGTTCGCCGCCGAGCGAAAAATTCCGCCCGATGCCCCCGCCGATCACCGCCCAAAACAGCAGCGGCTGCGCCACGACGCCGAGCCAGCGCGAGCGCTCTTTTTTCAGGCGCATCAGGTCGCGCGCCCACAGCGCCCAGGCCGTGCCGCGATCGTAGGCGCTAAACATGCGCGCCTCCGCCGTCGAGTTCCGCGCCCAGCGCGTGGCCGGTGATCTTGAGAAAGACATCGGCCAGACTCGGGTGACGCAGGCTCACCGACGCGAGCCGCCCGCCCGGGAACATCTCGACGAGCCGTGGGACGAGTTCGTGGCCGCGATCGGCGTCGATCACCAATTCGTCGTCCTCCGCGTCGTAGAGCGTCTCGACGCCGAAGCGCTCGGCGATCGGCGCGGCCAAATCGGCCATGCCCGCGCCGCGCAGCACCACCACGTCGGACGCGACGCGCGCCTTGAGCGCCGCGGGCGTGTCGACGATGGCCGCCCGGCCCTCGTGAATGATCGCGAGGCGGTCGCAGCGCTCGGCCTCTTCGGGGCGGTGCGTGGCGAGCAGGATGGTGAGGTCGCGCCCGGCGCGAAGCTGCTCGAGCCGCTGCCACGTTGCGCGAAACGACGCCTCGTCGAGCCCGGCGGTGGGCTCGTCCATCAGCAGCAGATCGGGGTCGTGCAACAGCGCGCGGGCGATGTCGATCCGCCGCCGCATTCCGCCCGACAGCGTGCCCACCGCGTCGGCCCCGCGATCGGCGAGCCCCGCGCTCGACAGGGCGGCGACGGCGCGCTCGCGCGCCTGGGCACGCGCGAATCCGTAGAGCCGTGCGGCGAGACCGAGGTTTTCGAGCGCGGTCAGCTTCGCGTCGAGGCCGGGGCTTTGAAAGACCACCCCGATGCGCGCGCGAAACGCGGGGTCATCGAGATTCCATGGCCGCCCGTCGAGACGCACCTCGCCCGATTGGCGTTTTACGATGCCCGCGAGAATGGCGATCGCGGTCGATTTGCCCGACCCGTTGGGCCCGAGCAGGCCGAAGACCTCCCCGCGACGCACGTCGAAGTCCAGCCCGCGCAGCACCTCGCGCGTGCCGTATGCGTGCGCGAGGCCGGTGACGGCGAGCCTTCTGTCGGCGAGCCTGGTGTCGGCGGAGTCGGTCATGTACGGGCGTCCACCGTTTCGTCAGCGTAGAAGTTGGTCGGCGACGAGGCCGAGCGTGAGCAGCGGAAGATACGCGAGCGACGCACGGAAAAGCCCCTTGGCCCAGCGCACGCCGGCCTCGGCGCGCAGTCCGCGCGCGGCGATGGCCGCGAAGCCCAGACCCAGCGCCAGCGCCACGCATAGATATAAGTACGATCCGTAACCCAGCGGCACGAGCAGCATGGAGAGCGGCACCAGCGACGACGCCCAAAAGAGCGCCTGCACCTTGGCCGCGCGCTCGCCGTGCACCACGCTGGTCGTGCGGATACCCGCATTGGCGTATTCGTCTCGCCGATAGATCGTGATCGCGATGAAGTGCGGAAGCTGCCACACGGTCATGATGGCGAAGAGGATCAGCCCCGGCGCGTCGAGCCGCCCCGTCACCGCGGCCCAGCCCATCAGCGGCGGCATCGCGCCCGCCACCGCGCCGATCTCCAGCGCCAGCGGCGTCACGCGCTTGAGCGGCGTGTAAACGAACGCGTAGAGCAGCAGCGCCCCCGCGCCGAGCAGCGCGGTGAGTAAATTGACGAAAATCGCGAGGATCGCCACGCCCGCGACGCCCGCGACCGCGCCGAAGGCGACCGCCGTCGCGGGGCGCATGCGACCGGCGGGCAGGGGACGCAGCCGGGTTCGTTCCATAAGCGCGTCGGTATCGCGCTCGATGGCCATGTTCAGCGCGTGGGCCGACGCCACCGCCAGCGCCGTGCCGACGAGGGCGAACATGCGTACGGTCCACGGCGCGTCGCCGGGCGCGAGCGCCATTCCGCCCCACGCCATGAAGACGGACATGAGCGTGATCATCGGCTTCGAGAGCGCGACGAGATCGCCGAGCGGCGTGAATTCGGGTGTCGAACGGGTCATCGATTTCCGGCCGGGCCAAACGAGCGCGGATTATCGGGAAAAGCCCCCGCCCGCGCAATCCCGACTCGGTTCGTCCGATGAAAGGTGGGGATCCACGCGCCGAGCAACCGCTCGGATCAACACCCGCAGCCGCGATCGTCGTCGTCGTCCGCGTTGGAGGATTCGTCGGCCTCGTAGTCGTCGGGATCGATCGCGTCTTGGCAGGGGTCCGCGTCGCCGCTCGTCCCGTCGCTCACCTCGACCGACATCCCGCCGAGATCGAAGGGGCCGTTGGGATTGAGTTGATCGATTTCGTAGGTGACGTTGCCGACGGGCGCGCAGGGGTCGGCGATGCCGATCACCCGGTCGCCGTAGGGCGTGGTCGCCGCGGCATCCGCGTCGGTCACGTGGAGCGAATCGATGATGATCGTTTCCTCGCCGCCGACCGAGCGACGCACGCGGTAGTCGACTCCAGAACTCAGCCCAATGGTGACCAGGCAGACGTCGCGCCCGTGGACGACGATGTCGTCGATGGTCGGCAACTGCTGCGCCGCGACGCCGGCG
>CAZPJD010000141.1:0-9701 GCA_964586775.1 uncultured bacterium
CGAATGTGAGGGCCCCATCGGCGTCGTCGGCCGACTCTCGCCCGAGAAGATTCCGCTGTCGTTCATCGACGCACTCGCGCGACGCGCGCAGGCGGGCTCGATGCGCGGCGCGACCTGGCGTTTCATCGGGCGCGGCATCGACCGGGCCGAGGCGCGCGCCATCGAGCGACGCCTCGCGGCGATTCCCGGCGTCGAGATCGCTGGCGACATCGCCCCGGATGCCATGCCCGATGCGTATTGCGCGCTGGCCGTGCTCGTGGTGCCGTCGACGCACGAGTCGGTGTCGTACGCCGCGATCGAGGCCATGGCGTGCGGTGTACCGGTCGTCGCGCGCGCCATCGAGGGACTGCCCGAGACCATCGGCGACGCGGGCCTGCTTGCCGAGACCGACGACGAGTTGATCGACGCGGCGCTCGCCCTGTGCGCCGACGCGAAGCGCCGCGAAACCCTGGTTCGACGGGGCCGCGAGCGCGCCGAACGATGGTTCGACGTGCGTCGCATGCGTATCGCGTATGAACGCGCGGCGGCACGGCTCACCGGAGGCGTGGTGCGCGCGGGCGATCCCGACCTCGATGTCAGCGTGGTCATCCCCGTGTGGAACACGCGCGGCGAGTGGCTGCGCGAGTGCGTGGAGAGTGTCGCGGCGCAGCGCGGCGCGCGATTTGAGATCGTGCTGGTGGACGACGCCTCGGACGCCGCCGACACCGTCGCCGAGCTCGCCGCGTGGGACGGTGCGAAATGCGTGCGTGTGATCCGCCGCGCGCGAAACGGCGGCGTGGGCCCGGCGCTGAACGACGGCATCCGCGCGGCGCGCGCCGACCTGATCGCACGCATCGACGCCGACGACATGATGCCCGCGGGCCGACTCGCGCGGCAAGTCACGATTTTGCGCGAGCGACCCGACCTGACGCTCATCGCGGGGCAGATGATCGTGTGCGACGCGCGCGGTCGCGAGATCGCCCGGCCGGTGCGCCGCTTCGATTCCGCGCGGTTCGTGGGCGCGCAGGATTTCGCCATCGCGCACCCGACGGTGTGCGTCAGGCGCGCGGCGGTGCTGCGCCTTCGCGGCTACATCGCGGGCCACGCCGAGGACTTCGACCTGTGGTGCCGCCTGCACCTCGCCGGCGCGCGGATGGAGATCTTCCCCGACGTGTGGGCGTACTACCGCCACCACCCCGCGCAGCAGACGGCGCGCCGCGACCACGCCGAGCGCGCGCGCGAGCTGCGCCGCGAATGGGCCGCGAGGGCGGGGGAGTTTCGGGCGGAGTGAGATGAATCGTATGCATCTCAGGGAGACGGGCGGCATATTCCTGGCCAAGCTCACCACGCCGTTCCCCATTCTTTGGGAGGAGCGGCGAAGGGATTTCGGTTTCACAAAACTTAGCGTCGGCTGATTTCGATCAACGCTGCCGCGTTTCCGTCCAGCGGCACACTGATCCGCGCGGGTGCATCCGCCGCGACCGCGAGGTCGTACACGGCGTCAGGTTCCGTCGCACCGTCGTGGTTCCGGTCGATCATGTACGCCGCAACCTCATAACTGCCGGGCGGCAGATTCGCGACCGACACGTCGAGATCGCGGGGGGCGGAATCGGCCTTCAGGCTGCGCCACTGCGCGGCGAAAAGCGTGAGGCGCGTCGGCGGATCGGCGTCCACCGACGCGAGCGTCCATACGCCCGTCTCGGCGCTGTCCTCGCCCAGCGTCTGGGCGACCAGGTTGTCCGCCATGTGCGCGAACATCCAATGCGCCATCGCTTCCGGCCCTTCGCCGGGCAGATACAGCGCCATCGCGCCGTCCATTCCGCCCTGCTGCAGGGCGATCAGGGTCGCCGCGTGAAAGGACCCGATCTCGTACGCCTCGCGGCTCTGGCAACCATAGGATATGCCCCACTCGGTCAGAAACAGATCCTTGCCGGGGTAGCGCTCGCGGTAATCCAGCGCATCGACGAAGTATTCGTACACATTGGCCGTGGGGTTTCGCTGGTGCATGAACCAGACGGCGTCCGGAACCGCGCAGCCGGGTCCGGGGCCTTCGAATGGAAAGTCGATGTAATCGTGCCAGGAGACGAAATCCACGTCGATCCCTTCGGCGGCGCCCGTCGCAACGAGTCGGTCGGGCCAGTCGAAGCCCCCGCTGTCCCACAACCCCGCGAACCCGCCCCACGGATAAAACACGTCGGCGAGCCCCTCGCCGAGCGATCCGAAAAAGGCCGCCCAGTCGGGATCAAAACCGGCGACGATCAAAAAGTCTTCCAGGCTCGGATACTCGTCGCCGAGCGGACGAGGGATGGGGCACGCGGCCACGCCGAGTTCGATATCCACGCCGCTTGCGGCTTCCTCGTCCATGACCGCGTTGCCGAGCGGCAAAAATACGCGCTCCTCGAATTCATCGAGCGTGCCCACGAATCCGTTCCCGTCCGACGTCGCGGCAAACGGATTGAGCGGGTCCGGCTCGTTCCACACTTCAAAATAACGCAGCGGTTCTTTGCCCGCCTCGATGCGACCCGAAACGAACTCCTGAAAAAACGCACGAATGAACGTCTCGTAAGCCGCGGCCTCGGACGCCAGCGGCGGCGCTTTGGGGTGCCCATTTTCGCTCATGCACTCGGGCACGTAAGACAGCGCGATCATCGGCTCGATGCCCTCTTCCCGCAGCAGGTCGAGCCAGTCGTGATACTCGACGAGGGTTTCGGGCGCGAAGGACTGCGTGACGCAGTCCCAGTGCATGTGATTCGCGGAACTGGCCACCCGTCGCCGGAACGTGGGTTCGAGCGCGAGCTCGCCCTCGGTCGGTCTTTCGTCGTGATAGTGCCCGCCGTTGAGTCGCCGATTCAGCTCGCCCGCGAACTGCGAAACGTCGATCGCAAGATCGGGCATGTCCAGATCGTCGTCGGGCAGCGGCGGCCACGTGTCGTCATCCGCGTCGTCGTCGGCATCGTCATCCGCGACATCGTCGTCATCGACATCATCGTCCGGCTGCGACGCGTCGTCGTCAGACGAATCACCGCCGCCGGAACATCCCGCAAACACCATCATCACGCACAGCATCGCCGCCCGCACGCGCATCACGGCCTCCATTCGTAAGGGCCGATGTCCCAACCATTGCCGTACGGGCGCGGGTTGCCGTCGAAGTCCTCGTCGATATGGCTCGCGAGATACGCCCAATCGAACTCGGCGATGACGTCGTCAATGCCCGACGGGACCACACCACCATCGACGCAAGGACTGGTCGGCGACAGGTGAAAATCGCCATTCTCGGCATCCACAAATTGCGGATCGTCGGAGATGTTGGTGTCTGTGCCATACAGGTGGTTTACAGCGTCGATGCTGTCCAGACACGTCCGATCGAATACGCCGATGCAGTAAAGATGGTCCGTGTCCCGCCCCCAAATATCAGTCCCTACCATCCCAAGTGCCGACGCTGTCCAGTCGATCCCCGCCGAAAATTCCCCCGAACCTCCGTCGATGATCGTGTTGTAAAGGCCGATGCTGGTGGCTTCCTTGGTCGCACCGTAGATTCCACGCGCCTCAGAATCGGACCCGTTGCCACGACCGCCGTAAAGATAGCTTCCGATCATGAGACTTGAATCGGTGCCGGGCATCAAGATCGCCTGAACCCAAGTCCCATCTGCATCCCGGCTATTGGAAACAATGCTGTTGATCAGAGCCAGATCAAAACCGGCGCCAAAGCTGATTCCACTCGTGGCACTCTCCACGACGCTGCGAATAATCACGACGCGATTGAAATCGCCGCTGAAAGACATGCCTTGGCCATTGGCGCCACCAAGTCCGCTGATGACGTGAATTCTCGAAAAAACCGTGCTGTACGAGGACTCAACCTTTATTCCGAGGACACTCGAATCTGGAGTTTCATTGGTGTTCTCGCCGTTTTTTATCGTCATCCCCTCGATGACGATGATGGCTTCGAAATCATCTGAAACAACGGTCACCGCCCGGTCGCTCGTCGCCTCCACGGTGGTCTCGTTTGCCGAAATATCGCGGTGCCAATCGGGAAAGTCGTAACCGCCGAAAAGCGAAATGGATGTGGTAACCGACTGCGTGTACGTGCCTTTCGCGATGAAGACCGACTTACCCTCGGCGAGGGCCGCGTCTGCGCCGGCTTGGACGGTTTTCTTTGGCGCTTCACGCGTGCCGGGATTCGCGTCGTCACCTTCCTTCGCCACGAAAATCCCGACCGCGTTCGTCGGCGCGGGTGCGTAGTCCGTCAGGTCCTCGTCGGGGATCGCTGAGTCGTCGTCGTCCAAGTCGTCGTCAGCGGAATCGTCGTCTGTCGCATCGTCGTCTGTCGCATCATCGTCAGTTGCGTCGTCATCGGCATCGTCATCCGACGTCGCGTCATCGTCATCCGACGAGACGCCACTGGCGCAAGCCGCGAATACAAACAGCGCCAACGCAATCGCCGCCCGCACGCGCATTACGGTCTCCACTCGTATGGGCCGATGTCCCAGCCGTCGCCGTATGGACGCGGGTTGCCGGCGAGATCAAATCCGAAAACTTTCCGCAAATCGACAAATCCGAACACTACGCGGTCCTCGGCCGTCATGGACGGCGGTTGCCCGGCGTCGATGCACGGACTGTCGGGCATCAGGGAAAAATCCCCGGCGGACGCATTTTGAAATCGAGGATCCTGCGAAATATTTCGCTCGGCGAACCACAGGGCATTCAACTCTTCGACGGTGGTTCGACAGGTGTAGTCATAGGGATAGTACAGTCGACAAAACACCCAGTCGGTTGTGAGTCCCCAAATGTCGTTTGCGTTGACCGTGTACGCGGTCAACGAGTCAATGACCACCCCGAAGGCGGCCTCGGCGCCGACACCGCCGTTGATGATATTGTTCGCCAGCCTCCCCTCCGCCAATATCCCGCCCCACAAACTGGCGGTCATCACTTCAAACGCGGTACTGCCGTATTCCAGATATCCCTCGGAACCGCCGTCCAGGGAGTTCCCAAAAAAATAGCCGTGGCTCCCGGAACCGAGATTTACCGCCGTCGCCCCGACGCCGTTCCGGATGACACCGGTCGCGATGACATTGTTCACGGCGAGAGCCGCCAAATACCCGGACGTGTAAAAACCCAGCGCGTCCGAGATTCCGGCATCGCTGATCTGGCCCAGAGGAACGCCGGAAATGAAATTTCTGACGAGGACCGTGCGAACCGTTTCCGTCCCGTCAATGATAACGCCTCCATGACTGCTACTCGCAAAACCGCCGTCGATCACGTTGTGAGCAATGACGACGGTAACGTCCCGGCCGCGCGCCCACAGCCCCCAAGGCTGGTCGAAAAGAGGCGTCTCGCCCCCGCCGTGAACGCGGAATCCCTCGATCGTGATGGCGTCCTCGAACCCCGGATCTTCCAAAGCGACCCCGAACTCTTCGGTCCCGGTGATCGTCGTACTTTGGTGCGGGAGTGTTCGTTCCTGAAAGTCCGTGGTGTAGGAGCCGTACAGGGAAACCTGGGAAACGACCGACTCGTCGTAGTCGCCCTGCGCGACAAAAACCGCCTTGCCCTGGCGAAATGCTTTATCGACCCCGGCCTGAATCGTACCCATCGGTAGCGCCGCGGTCCCGGGATTTTCGTCGCTGCCCGTGGTCGCCGAAACGAAGATGCCGGCGCTGTCCGAAGGCGGCGGAGCGAACTCCCAATCCTTCGGAATGTAGTCGGACTCGAATCCCGTCTCCGCGTCATCGTCGGGAGGCGGTGGCCAGGTGTCGTCATCCGCGTCGTCATCGGTGTCGTCATCGGTGTCGTCATCCGCACCGTCATCATCGGCAGCGTCATCGGCATCGTCGTCCGACGTCGCGTCGTCATCGGACGAATCACCGCCGCTGGAACATCCCGCGAAGAGAGAAGCCAGGACCTGGGAAAGGACGATGATCCAAGAAAAGTTCCTCATCCTCATCTCACGTACGAAACGGCTTGCAGGTAGAGGCTTTTGAACCCGGTGAGCGCGTCCACCGCCCGCCAAGACGTCCCGTCGAAAACAGCGGCGGCGCTGCGAGGTCGATCGGTATTGACGCCGCCGACGGCGACGACCAGATCATCGCGAGGCGCATCGATGTCGCCGAAGTATCCGAGATCGACGGGGTCGACACCTGTCACGTCCAGCAACGGGATCCATCGGGCGCCGATATGGCGAAGAATGGATTTGCCGTGTCCCTCGGATACCGACGCGTACCACTGGCCGCCGGGCGATCGGGAGAACTCCGTCACGGGGTCCGTGATGGTTCCCTCGGAAATCCAGTCCGCTCCACTCCTGCGAAGGATTTCACAAGGGTAATTGTCGAAGTATGCGCATGTGACCACGAACAACTCATCATCGGCCGCCCCGATTTCCCAAATGGGATCGTAGAAATCCAAATCGGCGGAGATCACGCGAACCCGTTGACCTGTCAATCGCAAAAAGATGTAGATCGCGGATTGTGGATCCCACAACCAAGCCGCCGCCAAGAACACGTATGAACCCGGCCCGGAAGCTACCACAGTGAGCCACGCCGAGGTTGGGAAGTCCTCCCAAGGGCTCAGGGGATTCGGGATCGGAGTCCAGTCCGTGCCGTCAAACCGATAACCGATATATTGATTCGCCTCTCGGCACAGGGCGATACCGTCGTCGGGCGCGGAAACCGCCACGATGGACAGAACGTCGCAAACGGATTCCGACGGCAACCAGGGGGACCAGCCGTTTTCATCCCGTTGCATGAACAGCGCGCTTTCGATCCCGAGGCGGTAATAGCTGCCGACCGCGACGGCTCGCTCATCATCGATCGCGGCCACGTCATACAGACGCGATACCGAGGGCGAGGGTTCCAAGGGGACATCCTCCTCACTCCAGACGCCATGATGATCCCGCCAGATTCTCGGCTTACCATCTTCTTCCCCAAGCACCCAACCGATGGCATCGTGGGACGCAAACGTCCGATACATCGTCGGCATGTCCTTAGGTCCGCCACTCACCCCGTCATCCGCGTCGTCAAGGGTCGTTACGTCATCGCCGGTCGCGTCGTCGGCATCGTCGCCTTGATCATCGTCGTTCGACGCACCGGCGTCCGACGAAGACGAATCGCCGTCGCACGAGGCCGCCCATGGCATCGCCGCGAAAAGGCAGATGAGCATCGCGATGCGCAGCGCCCTTGGGCCAATTCCGAAAATTCTCATTCTCAGCGCCTTTCGATCGCGGTTTCGTCTCACTCGATGGGAACCGACAGATCCAGCAACGCCTCGTCAAACGACGCCACAGAGCCCACCCTGTTGTCGGACATCAGGAACACGGTGGACCGCCAGAAATTGAAGACTCCGGGCGACGAAACAGTCGCGGCATCGGACCAATCCCCCGTCGTTTTCACGCTGATCGTGAAGTCGCCGTTGCCGCCGTGGATGACGATCTTGCGGTCCCCGTCGATCGCCATCGCCAGATTCGACATCCCCACTCCGACGGTCTCGGTTTCGGTCCAAGCGCCGTCCCAGTAGCGCCTGTAGAGCGCAGCGGAGGGGTAGCTCAGAGTCGAGTCCGCGTAGATCATGTGCAGTCTCCCGCGATCGTCTACGGCGAGGACTGGAACGCGTCCGTACTCCTCACCGGCGATCGGCTCCCAGTTGACCCCGTCGGACTTCAGCACATTGATGCGGGCGAATACTCCATGTTCCTCATACTGATCTCCGCTGTCGAAAGCGACAAAGATCTCGCCGGTGATTTTGTTCACGACCGCATCCACAAAGAAATACATCTGGTAGCCCAGACCGTTGGTCGTCCATCCGTCATCGCCTTCCGCGGCCTCCCACAGACGACCGTTCTTTCGATAGAAAACGTGGAACCCGTCGTTGAAATCAACGGCGGCCGGACGCTCCAGCCAGTGGATGTCTTCGTCGACCAATTCCAGCCGCCAATCGTCAGCTTCGCGCCATAAGTGATAGAGATTGATGGCTGTCGGGTTATCCCCCGGTTCAACACCGACAAAAATGTGCGGCTCATGATTCTTGTCCAAAGCGATGGCGCACCTTCCAACTGTTTCAAATTCGCTGGAGTTGAGGTTCTCGATGACGGTCATGGACGTCGAATCGTCGTTGCCGATCGTCCCATAATGGATCCTCTTACCGATGCCGCTTTCCGTAGCGCAGAAATGAAAAGTGCCATCGGAAGACTGAACGCCGTGCGGGTCGACCAGAAAACCGTTTCCTGAGTCCAGCGGCTGGCTCCGCAAGTGCCGCATGTTTTCCGTCGGCGTCAGATAAACAAGGTGTTTGTCGCTTCCGAAGACCATGTGCGCGATGCCGTTTTTGGCGGTCAAGGAGGTTTGATTGGGAAATTCATCGACCAGGTACGCGATTCCGGTCAGGTCGCCATTGTCGTACCGGATGTAAGGGAAAAGGGAATACGGACAGAAGCCGACGTGGACGACGTCGAATTCATCGACGGCGAGCATCGAGTTCGACCAACAGAGACCGAAATTGAACAGAACGTCGGTCCACACTCCACCGACTTTTTCCCAGTAGAGGATTTCGTCGCCGTTTGTCACCATACTCGGGTTGGATTCGGAATCGACGGCCAGGTCCGGGAAGAACGTGTCGAATCCATCGGACTCATTTTCCGGCGGGAATCCCTGCGCGGTTTCACTCCATACGTTGGTTCCGGGCCCCCACATCGTCCAATAGTCGACGGCGACGTGTTCGTACCCGTCCGGGCCGACGGCGATCGCTATGCTGTCCGCCGAGGAAAAAATGTCGGTGTCGACGATTCGATCGATCCACGAATCGGTGCGATTGCAGGTCGTGAGAACCGGACCGCTCCAGAGCGACTGAGCCATCGCCATGTGGGCGAACCCGTCCGCGTCGAGTGCCATGTCGAACACGATTCCATCCGTAGGGTCCAGTTCCTCAGGCCAAGGCACCGTCTCAAACGCGAAGACGCCGGTTTCGTTCGTCCCGTATCGCAGGGCGCTCTCGCCCTCGTCGTAGAAAAGCAGATGGAGGAAGCCGGCTCCGTCCGCTTTCAGAATGGGATCGATTCCGTGCCGCGCGACGGCCTCGCGCGTCCACCCGCACTCCGACGTGCGCGGGTAGAGCATCAGATAGGAGCCCCGCGTCGCCGCGATGACGGGTTGGTCCTCGGCGTTGACCGCGATGGACAGACCGTCGCAGCCCACGCACGGCGGAATCAGTTCGCGGAACGTGACGCCGTCTTCTTCCCATGGCCCAACCGGGTCGTAGACCTGCTCAACGCCTTCGCAGGGGTCGACAAACGTGTCGTCGTCCAAATCGTCGTCGTCAGTGGTGTCGTCGTCAGCGGTGTCGTCGTCAGCGGTGTCGTCGTCAACCGTGTCATCGTCCGACTGGTCGTCGTCGGCATCGTCGTCATCGACATCGTCATCCGGCGTTGCCGCGTCGTCGTCGGACGAGTCGTCGTCGTCGTCGCCGCAAGACAGGAGAATGAGCGAAAACAAAAAGGCCGCAACCAGCACGAAACCGTTTCGCCAATGGAGGGTCACTTCCACGATCCCAGGATTGAGGAAATTAAAAAAACCGACCGCGTTGCCGCTGATGTCACCGCACGTTCAATTTGCCATAATCGGATCTTGATATCAAGAAAAAAGATGAGGTTTTTCACGACGCGGTTACTCGTGCTCTCAAGCCCGCACAGCCCCCCCTGCGGCGAGATTGGGCCGAGCGGCCTGTCCCCGGCACGCCTCAGC
>CAZPJD010000142.1:0-9409 GCA_964586775.1 uncultured bacterium
CGCCCCGCGTCGCCACGCCGCGCTCGTCCACGCGCAGCGCGCCTTTTTGGCGGACCATTTCGATCAGAGCCGCCCTGGCCGTGTCGGGATAGTCCCGCGCGCGCGAATAGCGTTTCGCCTTTTCGGCGTCCATGTACTTGATGTCGGGCAACCAGACGTCGACCACCGGCTCCAGCAGACGCAGAAACTCGACCCGGTCGTAGCCGTTGGTGTTGTAAACGATCGGCACGCGCAGGCCGCGCGCCACCGCGTCGCGCACGGCGAGCACGATGGGGAAGATCACGTGCGTGGGCGTGACGAGGTTGATGTTGTGCGCGCCGAGCGATTGCAGTGCCAGAAAACGGTCGGCCAGCTCGCGCGCGCTGATGTCGTCGCCCATGCGCGCCTGGCTGATCTGCCAGTTTTGGCAGAAGACGCACCGCAGGTTGCAGTGCGTGAAAAAGACGGTGCCCGAGCCGCGCGTGCCGACCAGCATCGGCTCTTCGCCGAAGTGCAGCGTGTGCGAACCGACGCGCACGTGCGCGGCGTCGGGCGCGTCGGTGCGGCACAGGCCGCGCTCGCCGGTGGTGCGGTCGACCTCGCACACGTTGGCGCACACGCGGCAGCCCTGCACCATCTCGCGCAGGGCGGGCAGAATGGCGTCGATGGCCGCGAGCTTGGCGGTGTCCGGCCCGAGTGCCATGGGGCGTCTATTCCAGCAGGTATTCGACGGGGTAGTCGCGCACCTGGGCGGCGCTCGAGAGCGGCTCGACCACGGTGACGCGAACTTTTAGCAACTCGTTGCGCGAGCGTTCCGCCGCCGAGTCGCGCGCGGTGTAGAAGACCTTCATCGGCAATCGGATCTCCTGCACGCCGGGCTTCATGTCGCGCGGCACCTCGAACTTGATCGGCAGGGGAAACGCGTAGTCGCGGTCGGGAACGTCGTAGCGGTTATGGCTGAACGCGAACGGCAGCCCCGTGGGCACGATGACCGTGAGCGGATTTTTGTCGCGCAGTTGCAGCCCGCGCGAGGTGAAGACGTGCAGCTTGATGGTCACGGTGTCGCCCGGCTCGACCGCGAAGACCTTCTCGTCGGGCGTGGGGGTCGCCTCTTCGGGCGTCGGCGCGGGGGCTTCGGCGTCGTCGCCGCCGCAGGAATACGCGGCGAACGCGAACGCCAAAGCGACGCACAGCGAGGCCGCGAGAAGATACGATCGGGTCATGCGAGCACTCCGCGGCAGATGTCGAGGAACTGCGTGAGGATGAGGCCCGTCGCGCCCCAGATGATGTGCGAATACCAGTAGTAGAAGTGCAGCCGGATGGGGTCGCCGTTCCATTCGGCGTCGTCGGCGCGGTGAATCTTGGGATCGAGAAGATCCTCGATGGGCACCTGCAGGATCTGCGCGGTCTCGTACGGGTTCGCCGTCAGCGCGACCGGCGCGTCGATCCAGCCGACAAAGGGCGTCACGCGGTAGTCGCTGATCGTGTAGATGTCGTCGAGGCGGCCGAGCAGCTCGACGGACGCGCGCGGCAGACCGACCTCTTCCTCGGCCTCGCGCAGCGCGGCGTCGGCGTCGGTTTCATCCGCTTCCTGATGGCCGCCGGGAAAACTGATCTGGTTCTTGTGGTGCTCGACATGCGCCGTGCGCACGGTCAACACGAGACGCGGCGGGCCGCCCGCCGCGAGGATCGGGATGAGCACGGACGCGGGATGAAAGCGATCGAGCGGCAGTTCGCGCCGTTCATATCCGGCGATCGCGCGTTTGAGCGACTCGGCGTCGAGCCGCGCGGGGGATTCCAAAATGGGGCTGGGCATCATCATGCCGAAAATCT
The DNA here is from genome assembly GCA_964586775.1 of uncultured bacterium. GTDB lineage: Bacteria > Lernaellota > Lernaellaia > JACKCT01 > JACKCT01 > JADLEX01. Next base: position 1,813 of record CAZPJD010000142.1, read on the forward strand.
AGCACAAAACGCGCTCGGCGCGACAGGTCGGGCTTGTACGCTGGTTCAAGCTGATTGCCGACATTTCGCCTCGGGGCAAAGTGTCGGGATGCGGATTAAATGCGGATGCCCGCCGGCGAAAGTGATTGACAGATTTTTGAAAAAAGGTTTCTAGAACGTAGGTTACCTAACCAACGGGAGGGGGAGTGAGATGAGGGACATCGGTCGAGTTGCCTGCCTGGGCGGTCTTACGCTGCTGCTGGTAGTCGGTCTTGTCTTCGCCGGGGATGCGCCAAAGGACATCGTCGATGTCGCAAGCGCATCGAAAGATCACACCACGCTGGTGACCGCGATCAAGGCGGCGGACTATGTCGTGTCGCTGAAGAATCCGGGGCCGTTCACGGTATTCGCCCCGACAAACGCCGCGTTCGACAAGCTCCCGAAGGGGACCGTCGAGGGCCTGCTCAAGCCCGAGAAAAAAGAGGAGCTTCAGAAAATCCTTCGTTACCACGTCACGACCAGCGTGTACGAGGTTACCGCGTTCAAAGACGGGCAGAAACTCGGTCAGGCGAACGGGGGAAGCGTGATCGTGGGCGTGAAGGACGGCAAGTTCACGGTCAACGGCGCGAACATCGTGGCGAGCGTGCGTGCGTCGAACGGGATCGTGCATGTGATCGACGCGGTCCTGCTGCCTCCCGCGCCCGCTGCCGCGAAATAGCGTTGTCGTTCGCGCGCCGATCGGGGTGATGAATCCGGCATCCTAAGATTCGCGGTCGTTGGCGGCCGCGAATGGCTTCTCGCGGTTCACACGCGTTCCCCCCCGCGAGCCGAGCGTAAGGCGAGCCGCACGCCCGCTACGGCGTCACGCTCAGCGTGTTCACGCTCGGCGTGGTGATGGTGAGTGTGGCGAGGAAGCGGTTTGTGATCGTGTGCGCGCCGAAGATGCCGAAGTCGGTGAACTGCTCGAAGTGCTGATAGCCCGCGCCGACGCCCAGCCAGCCGAAGAAGTAGTAGTTGGCGTTGACGGCCTGCCGCCAAGCATCGACCTCGCCGGCGCTCTGCGTGGCGCGGTTGAAGCCGAGTTCCTGCCCCGTCTGCCAGTGGCGCGTCCACACCTGTTGCAGCGCGAGCGCGTAGTCCTGCGCGAGCACCGCGCTCTCCAGACCGTTGGCCGGGGTCAGGTCGCGCGTGTACGACGCGGTCGTTCGCAGAAAGCGCCAGGTGTGCGTGGCCGCCAGACGTTGATACCAGTCGATGGGGTCGAGCTCGTAGTCCTTGTCGTCGATCCAACGCGCGGGGAGGATCATGCCCGAGCGCGCCTGAAACTGGAGCGTGGCCGTGAGCTGATAGTCGAGGCCGAGACCCGGCACGTAGGTGTCGAAGTCGGACTCGCGGTCGATCTGATACGGGAACTCGCGCTCCATGCGCGCGTCGGATTCATAGAGTCGACGCACGAAGTCGAACTCGTGGCTGTAGAGGTTGCGCGTGTAGCGCCCGAAGATCACCACCGTGTGGCGCTCGCTGACGCGCTCGCGCCAGTCGGCCTCGATCTGATGCGAGACGACGTCGAACAGGTCGAGGTCCTCGAACTCGTTGGTGATGAATCGATAATCAAGGCGCATGCTCGATCGGCCGGTGAAGATCTGCTCCGCGCCCAGGTTGATGGTGTTGCCGATGCTGCCCGTGCGCGCCTGAAGGATTTCCTGCGCGGCGGTGCCCTGTGCGTCTCGCGGATCGTAGTAGAACGTCATCATCTCGCCCGCGGCGAGGCGCGTCTTGGGCGTGATCCAATACGATACCCCCGCGTCGGCGTTGACGAGATCGGGGATGCCGTTTTCCTGCGTCTCTTCCAGATACCACTGGAACGCCGTGGTGCCACCGATGCGGGCCTGCGTGCGCAGCGAATCGTAGATCACCGCCAAGCCGGGCTGCACGTTGATCGAGTGATCGGCGAGCTTTTCGTCGTCGGACTCTTCCGGCGTGAGCAGCAGGTTGTCGCTGTACTCCCACCAAGTGCTGAGAACGGGCACGAGCGAGAGACGATCGGCGCGCGCGGTGGCCGCCACGAGACATGCGAGCACGCCCGCGAAAACCGCGATCACGTATCGAAATATGGGGCAATGCGCGCGAATCACGGCACCACGATGGTGTCGCCGGGCAGGACGCGGACGTCCGGGTCCTTTCCCGACAGGATGCGCGAGTAGTTCACCTTCATCTTGTCGGTGCCGCCGGCGGGCTTGGTGCGAAGGATGATGATGCCGCCCTTGTCGGCGAACTCGGTGAACCCGCCGGCGAGGCTGATGGCGTGGGTGATGGTGGACGCGCCGGTGACCGGGTAAGCGCCGGGGTGCGTGACCGCGCCCTGCACGAAGACTTTGTAGCTGTTGATCTCGGTGACGGTGACCGTGACGGTCGGCGAGTCGATGAAGCGGCGAAGTTCCGTGCCCAGCACGTCGCGCATCTCCTGCGCCGTCTTCCCGGCGGCGCGCACATCTCCGACGAGCGGCAGCGAGATCATGCCGTCGGGACGCACGGGCACGACCTTGGACAGGTGCGCGTTGTCCCACACGTTCATGTCGAGCACGTCGCCGGGCCCGATACGAAACTCGTTCGTCGTCACCTGTGAAAGCCCCACGCCCGTCTCGGTGCCGCCCGGCGATGAGACGACGGCCTCGGCCCGATTGATCTTGGGCGCGAGCGCCTGATTGTGCGTGGTCCAGATCGCGTCGCCCGCCGGCGTGACCGTGAGCGTCTTGACCAGATTGTCGCCCGCGTAGTAGCGCACGATGATCGTCTGCCCCGGTCCGAGTGTTTCGGCGTGGACGGGCGAAGCGACGAACAAAGACAGGAGCACGAACGCAAGCGCGACGAATGTGGCACAGCCGCCCCCGGCTGTGCAGGTCACGAACAGGCGAGGGCGCCTGTTCCACATGACGGCGCTACGACCCGACATTCGTCGACTTCGGTTTCGATCCATAGCCGTAGCCTCCGTATCCGTAGCCGCTGTAGCCGTAGCCGTATTTGTACTGCCCGCCGGCGAGCCGGTAGTCGAGACCATTGAGCACGACGCCGAGGATGCGTTTTTCGGACAGGTCGTCCAGGGCCTGCGCCACCACCTTGCGGCTCGTTTCGCGCGATTTGGCGACGAGCACCACGCCGTCCACGAGCCCGGCGAAGCCCACCGTATCGGCGATCGGCACCACCGGCGGCGAGTCGAAGATGATGAAGTGGAAAAGCCCCCGGAGTTCTTCCAGCAGGCGCTGCATCGCGTTGCTGACGAGCAGCTCGGTCGGCATGCCCTCGACGCGCCCGGCCGCAAGGTAATACAGGCGGTCGAGCTCGTAGCGGATCAGACATTCGGAAAGGCTCGCCTGGCCCTGCAAAATGTTGGCGAGGCCCAGGTTCGGCGCTTCCATGCCCAGATAGTCGTGCGTGCGCGGCTGGTGCAGGTCGGCGTCGACGATGAGCACGCGGGTGTCGGGCGCCTGAGCGATGGTGGCGGCCAGATTGACGCTCACCACCGTCTTGCCCTCGCGCGGTAGCGAACTGGTGACGAGGATCGTGCGCAGGTCCTGCGTGTCGGTCATGTTGTCGATGCGGTCCCACAACAGATGGAACTGGCGCACCGCCGCCGGGTGATCGTGTTTAAACGCGGGCAGCAGGTCTTCCTCGGCGCTCGGCGTGACGCGCACGTAGGGGATGTCGTCGGGCAGGGGCAGCAGCGGCGCACGGGCGTGGCGGCGTTTGGTCTCGCCCGCGTCCGGCGCGGCGGCGCGCTCGCCCGGCCGGATCTTGCGCACCTGGCGGATCTTTTTCACCACCTCGCGACCGTCGGGCGTGCGCACCACGCGGCGAACGATGCGGATGTGCTCGGTTTCGGTCTGCGTGTCGTCGAGCACGTCCTCGGAGAGCACGCGGTTGCCCTCGGCGTCGAAGGCGGGCGGCTCGGGCTGGTTCGATTCGGAAATGTCGGGCGGCGGCGACGCGCTCGGGCGCGCGTCGGGGATCTCCATCAGGTCCTTGTAGGTCTGCTTGATGAGCGCCGGGTCGATGGCCGCCTTTTGCCGCGCGTAGGCCATGAGCAGGCTGTTGTCGCACAGCGTGTTGATCATGCGGGGCACGCCCTTGGAATAGAGGAAGACGAGCTGAATCGTCTCCTCGTCGAAGAGCGTCTCGGGGTCCTGGCGGCCCGCCTCGCGCAGGCGGTGGTAGATGTAGTTGCGCGTGTTGTCGAAATCGAGGGGCTGGATCTCGGTGCGCAGGTTGACGCGCTGGCGGAGCTGCCGGAACTCGTGGCTGTTGAGCACGTTGTTGAGCTCGGGCTGGCCGACGAGCACGATCTGCAGGAGCTTGTTCTGCATCGTTTCGAGGTTCGTCAGGAAGACGACCTCGTTGAAGATGTCCTTCGACAGGTTGTGCGCCTCGTCGAGGATCAGCATCGTCTTTTCGCCGGCGGTCAGGCGACGCGACAGGAACTCGCGCAGGAGAATCGTCGCCTCGGCGCGGTCGTCGGGCTTCTTGTCGATGCCGAAATCGGCGAAGATATAGCGGTACAGGCTCTTCGAATCGACGTGCGTGTCGAAGATGATGCTGACCTTCGCCTCCTCGTCCAGATGGGACAGGAGGGTGAAGATCATGGTGGTCTTTCCGCACCCGACCTCGCCCGTGACGACCATGAGCGACTTGCGCTCCTGGACGCCGTACATCATCTGGGCCAGCGCCTCGCGGTGGCTGGCCGACATGTAGACGAAATTCGGGTCCGGCGTGATCGAAAAGGGCAGTTTTTTGAACCCGAAATACTCGTTGTACATTCGGGAAGGGTCCCTTCTTTCGAGGTGTGGACGAGCGGGACCGTAGAGCATTGCGGGGTCGAAATCAAGGCGGAACGGCCTCTTTTTCGGTCCGCGCACACGCTCACCGGTGACCCGGGACACCCGGATATGGTAGTCGTTTCGGCAACTTGGCCCGTTTTCTGAAATCCGGCGGTGAAAATGCCCCGTGCCGAATACGAATGGATCGCACCTCACTATGACCGCCTGCTCGGGCGCGTGAATGGCGCGTTCGCCGGCATCGCCCTGCGTCTGCTTGACGCACCTCCCGGGGCGCGCGTCCTCGACGTCGCATGCGGCACCGGCGCGGCGGTGGAGCACTATCTGCGCGCCGGTCTCGACGCCACGGGGCTGGAGCGCTCGCCGCACATGTCGGCCGAGGCGAAGAAGCGCCTCGTGGGCGGCCAACTGGTGATCGGCGACGCGGCCGCGATGCCTTTCGGCGACGCCTCGTTCGACGCCGCCACGATCATGCTGGCCCTGCACGAGATGGACCCGCCGGTGCGGCCCCGGGTGCTCGCCGAGACCGCCCGGGTGCTCAAGCCCGGCGCGCCGCTGGTCGCCATCGACTACCACGACGCGCCCCCCGCGAACCTCGTCGCCCGGCTGCGGCTCGGCGTTTCGTCGCTCGTCGAACGCATCGCCGGCGAGCGGCACTACCGGGGCTACGTCGACTTTCTGCGCACGGGCGCGTTGCCGGGACTGCTCGCGCGCGAGGGTTGGGCGATCGTGACGGTGAAGCCGCTGTCGGGCGGGCGACTCGCGGCGGTGAGGGCGACGCCTCCGGACCGAATGCCGCGATGAACCCGCTCTCGGCGATCGGCGCGGCGTGGGACGCCATCCACGCAAACAGCCTGACGCGCGAGGCATTCGGCGTCGCGGGGAGCGCGGCTTGGCTCTTCGCCGTCGAATGGAGCGCGCATTGCCTGGCCCGGCGTCACGAGTGCCGCGCGGTAGCGCTCGCTCCGGCATTCACGCTGGCGGCGGGACTGTGGATGGTCTTCGCATTCCGCCGCGTCGCTTACTTCCCGAGTGCCGTCGCGGTGTGCGTGGCGGGGCTTCTTGCGATCGGGCATTTCGCCGGACGGTTGCGAAGCGAAAAGTCGAGCGCGACAACCGCGCAGGTGTACGTCGAACGACGTCAGTTCTATTGGATCAGCGCCGGTCTTTCGCTGCTGTTCTGGTGGCAGGGCTGGATGTTCAACATGATCGGTCCGCTGCTGGGCTTTGCGACGGGGCAAGCGGCGGAGCAATTCACGCATGCACGTTGGGGCCGGCGTCGGCTGCGCGCGGCCGAGGGAAAATCCGTCGAGGGGATGGCGGCGTACGCGCTCGCGTGCCTGATCGTGCAATACGCCGTCTATTGGAACTGGAGCCAGATCCCCGGCATTCAACACGAGGCCCGCGTGTTGATGTGGTCGATCGCCTCGACCGCCGCGGGAACGATCGCATTCCTTTACGCGCCGCGCGATCGGACCGCCGCTCTCGTGCCCGCGTGCGGCGCGCTGGCGCTTTACATCTACGTGGTCGCGTGACGTCGTGTGTCGGCGGGCGCGTCCTACGGCACCGTGATGGTGGTCGTGGCGATCGCGCGCGCTTCGACCTCGCTTCGTTTCAGCGGCGCCTCGGGGAACTCTCCCTCGACCCAGTCGTGCGTCGGTGAGGTTGAACCGAAGGGCACGTTGAAGCGGAATCGCGCGTGGCCGTTTTCGTCAAAGGTCGTGACGAAACGATAGACCGCGCCGTCGGTCGACAGGCACTCGGCACGCAGTGCGCCGCCCGACCAGCACTCCGACTGTGAGACGTTGGGCGAGGTGTCGTCGCCGTCCTTGTCCACCAGCTCCGCGTAGGCGCCGTCCGGGCTGTCCATCACCGCGGCGTGGATGTCGGCCCACGTCAGCGCATCGACTCCGGCGAGGGCGGCGCGCTCGGCCAGCGTCGCCTGCGCGTCGTCGAGCGCCTCGATCAGGTCGCGCGCGAGGCGATTCTCGGTCAGCGCATCGATGTCGTCCTCGGCGATCAGAATCGCCATCTTCACCATCGTCACGGGCTGCGCCTCGTCGAGTTCCTCGAAGAGCAGCGACATGTCGTCGGCCAGCAATCGCCGTTCGACGTACGCCAGCCACACCCGCGCGAGGGCCGCGATGTGGCTGCCGCGCGTCACGTGGCCGTCCCATGCGACCAGCGCGTCGCGCGCGGCGAACAGGTCGTCGCGGATTTCGAATTCGTCGAGATCGGGATCGAGCCCGATCGTGTTCATCGCGGCGACCAGCACCGGCACGAGGCGCTCGCGCACCGCCGAGAAGCTGTCCATGTCGAGCGCCGCCATCGCGTCCCAATCGACCGGCCCTTCCGCGGTCATCTCCGCGAGCCGCGCGGTCAAGCGTTTTGCGCGCAGTCCCGGCGAAAACCAGCTTCCGTAGTAGAATTCATCGTTGAGCGGATCGTTGTCGTCGGTGAATCCCCACGGGTCGTTGTTGGCGGTGACGATGAAAGGCCGCGCGTCGTCGAGATACGGCAGGCGCGACGGGTCGAGAAACGCCCCCGTCCACAGCGTGTCGGGGTCGTCGCCGTCGAGCAGGGCGTTGGCGCGCGGGCGATCTTCGGCGATGCCGCGATCGGGCACGTCGCCGTGCGTTTTCAGGCGGATTCCGTCCGCCGACGCGGCGACCCAGTTCTGCATGCCCACGCGCTGCAGGGCGATCGCGTCCTCAAAGTCGTCGAGCGAGGCTGCGCGGTCGAGATCGAAATAGAAATACAGCTCGTCGGTGCCGCCGAACCCGGGCCAG
>CAZPJD010000143.1:0-8224 GCA_964586775.1 uncultured bacterium
GACCGGCGACACCAACTTCATGCCGGTGCTCGCGGATGTGCGCGTGATCTCCGAGCACATCGAGGATACGTACCGTCAGATGAAGCCATTTTTCGAGGATTTTACCCGGGTCGACGCCGAATAGGCCGCGAACGGGACGAGAGGATTGGGATGCGGGTCATCAAGGTTTTTATCGCCCTGCTCTGCGCGGTGTTCTTCGGCTTTGTGATCCATTTCAACTGGGAATGGCTCAACCGCGCCGAGCCGATCGTCATCTTCTCCTACGTGCAGACGCAGTCCGCCCAGCCGGATGAGCCCGCCGCCGACTCCGACGCCTCCGCCGATTCCGATGCGTCGGCCCCGACTGCGGATTCCGATGCGTCCGAAGGCGAGGCCGCGCCGACGCAGGTCGAGCGCCGGTTTCAGACCGTGCCGATGCCGATGTGGGCCTATCTGCTGATCTCCCTCTTCCTCGGCGCGCTGTTCATGCTCATCGGTTCGCTGCGCGAAATCCTGCTCACGCGCCGCGAACGCCGCCGCCTTGCCCGCGAACGCAAGGACCTCGTGGAACGTTACGGCCAGCTTCGCGGCGCGGACGATCAGGACGTCGCCTACAACGTGGGAGACTCCGGGCGCGACGAATTGCGTCCCTGAGATGTCCGTGCGGCGCGCCCTGGCTATTGCCTTCGCTTTCCTTGCGACGACCGCCGTATGGGCCGGCGATGCCGACCTCGAACGGATGCTCGCCGAACAGATCCGCAGCGGATTCGAATCGGGCCGTCTCGACGCGGCCACCGCCGATCTCGAGGGATTTGCCCGCAAGTACCCCGACTCGCCCGAGGTTCCGAGACTGCGTCTGTTGCAGGCGCAGCGCCAGACGGATCTGTTCGCCGCGATGCCTCTTTACCGCAACCTGATCGAGACGCGGCCGGATGTGCCCGAGGCGGCCGACGCACGGCTCGATCTTGCGGGGCTGTATCTCAACACCGGCAATGCCCTGGCGGCGCTCAAGGAGGCCGACGCCCTGATCGCCGCCAAGCCCTCGCCAGATCGTTCGGCAAAGGCGCGCTGGATCGCCGCGCGGGCGAACGCCTCGCTGGGCCGTCACGGCGCGGCGGCGGAGCACTACGCGGCGCTCATCGCGCTTCATCCGGATGCCGAGCAGGTCCCCGCCGCCATGCTCGGCCTCGCCGAGGCGCGTCTGCAACTCGGACAGGCGCAGGAGGCGCGCTCGATGTTTTCGCGTCTGCTGGAAAAGCACGCCGCCGCCATCGATGCCCCGCGCGCGGGATTCGGCCTGGGGCAAGCCATGGAACGGGCCGGCGACCGGCGCGGCGCGATCGGCGTGTACCGCAAGATCGTCGAGCAGGCAGCTTCGAGTCCGTATGCAGCGTCGGCGCGCGAACGCCTGACGGACCTCGACGCGAATCCCGAGGCCCGCGCTTTGCGTCCGGCCCGCCTGACGCGCGAGCAGTTTTCCGTGCGCCTCGGGGTATTTCCGAACGACGAGGCCGAACGCACCGCCGCCCAATTCGTCCAGCAGGGTTTCAAGACCATCGTCCGGCCCGTGGACGAGACGCGGACGGAGGTGCTGGTGGGCGAGTTCGGAACGCAGTTGCAGGCCGGGTTCTTTGCCGAAGAACTGGCGAAAAAGTTCGGGCGACCCCTCGAGGTCGTTCCGCTCGTCGAAGGGAATCCCTGATGCGTAGGTTCGCCGTCATCCCGATCGCGATCATTCTTCTCGTGACGGCCTGCGCGAAGCTTTCCGAAGAAGACGGCGATTGGGATCGCGACTACGGCGCGGCGGCCGTTTCAGAACTCGTCATCGTTCCCGCGGGCGATTTTTGGATGGGCTCGAATGCCGACGCCGATTGGGACATCTTCTCCCCCGGCGTGGATGAGGGCTTCTCCGACGAACACCCGCTTCATCGCGTGACGCTGCGCGCGTACGCCATCGAGCGCACCGAGGTCTCGAACGCACAGTATCGCGCGTGCGTGGATGCGGGCGCATGCGACGATCCGCACGATTCGGCGTCGCGGACCCGGTCCGACTACTACCTGAATCCGGCGTTCGACGCATATCCGGTCGTGCATGTGTCTTGGCATCAGGCGACGACGTATTGCGAATGGATCGACCGACGACTGCCGACCGAGGCGGAATGGGAAAAGGCGGCCCGCGGCCCGGGCGTTCGCCGATACCCGTGGGGCGACGAATCCCCCGATTGCCTGCGGGCGAATCTTTTTCTGACCACGCAGGGTTACGACGAGAATGGCGAGATCGTGGTGGATGATGGCGGATGCGCCGGCGACACGAAGCCGGTGGCCGACTACGACTACGGCGCGTCGCCCTACTCCGTCCAGAATTTGAGCGGCAACGTCTTCGAGTGGGTCGCCGATGCGTACGCGGCGGACTTCTATGACGCGGCGATTTGGCCGGACAACTCGGACGATCCGACGGGGCCCGAAACGGGCGAACGACGGGTGATCCGGGGCGGGTCGTTCACGAGCGTCGCGACGCTCGGTCGCGCGGCGTATCGCGGCGCGCTGTTGCCCGAGAGTTTCACGTCCGATCTCGGTTTTCGCTGCTCCGCCGACGTAACCGATTAGCTCTTCGCGCTTCGGATCGCGAGGACGCTTCGAATCGGTCGCGTCGCCGCGCCGATCATCCCGTCTTCGCCGCGCAGCGCCATCCCCGCACTTCCCCCGCCGTCGAGGTTTATCGCCTGCACGCACCCCATGCCGAGCAGGAGCCGCGCCAGCGAATCGAGATTCATCCCGACCGAATGCTTGAAGTCGCGCCCCTCGACTGCGACGATCACGACCTGATGGTCCTCGGTGATGCCGACGGCGAGGCGCGGCGCGAACGCTTGCGCGAAAAACCCGAACGGGTGCAGGGCTTCGGGAATTGCGGCCTCGTCGTAATCCCCCTGCTCCCAGTCGCTGCCCGCCTTTCGCGCGGCGAGGATCATCGGCCCCCCGGCCACTCCACTTACCACGCGGCCCACGCCGGGAATGGATGGCAGGTCGAAGTCCCACTCGTCGCCGATCGCCGCGACGCCCGCATCCGTCGTCGTGGAGCCCGGGTGCATCGACGCGGAGCCCGGGTGCATCACCACAGCGAGACCGCCCAGCGGAATCGCGACGTCGCCGTTCGTCGCCGTCTCGATCACGCGCCGTCCATACACGGCAAAGGCGATGGGCGCGACGGGCGTGCGCGCGCCAAACAGCGAGTTGTAAAATACGATGTCGCCGGGGCCGAGGTGCGGCCGGTTCACGAGCCGCGCCGCCAGCTTCATCCGCCCCCGCCGCATCGTCACGCCCTTCAGGCCGACGACGCGCAGGTGCACGTGGTGCTGGTCGTCCTGCAACAGCGCGGGACGGCGATACACGGGCGGCATCAGCACAACTCCGTCTCGCACCGCCAACCCCGCCGGGTCGCCGAGCGAACCGTGGGGTGCGCCGGGCAATTCCGAGTAAAGATAAAAACCCCCGTTCGTCGCGGCGATGATGTTCGAATCGGCGCGTAGCACCTCGCCCAGCGATTGGCCGTCCGCTCCCGGCCACGACGGCTCGATCCGCCATTTGCGCGACGCGAAACGCAGCGCGCCCAGGCGTACCGGGCCCGTGCGCGTCATCATCGACCACTTCGCCGCAAAGAAATCGCGATCCAGGAGTTCCCACTCCACGTCCGCGGCGCGAACGCGCTTCGCACGGCCCGCCGCGTCGTACGCGAAGTGTAGCCGAGCGAGGGCCGTGTGCGCGAAGTCGAGCAGATCGCTCGCCCGCGACGATACGTCCTCGGGGTTCGCGGCGAGGTCCTCGGCCAAGGCCACGGCGAAAAGCCCCACGAGCCTTGCCGCGAGCGCGGGTTCGGGATGCCGACGCAGCCGTTCGTATGACTTTCGGACGCGGTCCATGCGCGCGAAAAAGCCCTCGCGACGCTCCGCGTTATCGATGCGCTGCGAGACGCGCGTCCACGCGCCGATCCAATCGGGCTCCGATTCTCCCGGCGTCCACGAGACGTCGCTCCCGCGTTCATCGAATGCGCCGCCGTAATCCCCGATCAGGCGCGAAACGTGAACATTGGCCGCGACCGCGTCCGCGGCCTCCAGCGCTCCCGCCTCCGCCAGAAAATGCGTCAGGATCGTGCGAGGAAATCGATGCCCGCGGGGTTTTCTTGACAGGCTTTTCGATTTGCGATCAGGATCGCCGCCGGATGTCGTCACGCGTGTATCTCCCCATCTGTTTCGTCCTGGTCGCCACCGTGTTGTCGGCGTGCGCGCCCAGGTACACCGTGCGCGACCGCCCCGAAGGTTGGACGCAGTCCGGCACCGCGTGCTGGTACGGCGCCGCGTTCCACGGACGACGCACCGCGAGCGGCGAGATCTTCGATCAAAACAAACTCACCGCCGCACACCCGTCGTTGCCGTTCGGGACCATCGTGCGCGTGACGAACAAAGCCAACGACCAGTCGGTGCTCGTGCGCATCAACGATCGAGGCCCGTGGAAACGCGGGCGCATCATCGACCTGTCGCGCGCCGCCGCCCAGCAGCTCGACATGGTGAATGCCGGGCTCGCCGAGGTCGATCTCGAGGTCGTCCGTACGCCGTAACCGGTCAGTCGGCGGCGTCGCACAGGCCGAGCGATTCCAAATAGTCGTGGTCTTCTGCCGTCACGCAGTATGCCTGATCGTAGGACCCGATCTCGCAGTCGTCCACGCACGAGTAGCCATCGGGGCACTGCTTGTCGAGGTCGCATAGCTCCGTGCAGTACGATTGGGACGTCGTTTGACCCACGCACACCCACGAAACGCAGTCGGCGTGGTTCTTGTCGTAGCACCACCCGTCCTCACCACCGACGCACGCGCCCTCGCAGACCTTGCCCACGTCCTGCGTCGCACCCACACCGGTCCCGGTCCCCTTCGGGCCGTCGGAACCGCATGCGGTCACGTGCGCGACGCATGCGGCGATTCCCGCCAGGAGAAGGACAACGACGCGAAACCGGATCATGTGGATGTTCGCTCCTGAAGACGGTTCGGTCACGACGCGGCGCATCATCGCGGCGCGTCGGTGATCCGTCAATCGCGACGGGCGCGGGCGGCATCGGCAACTTGCCGGTTTCGACCCCGCTCGGTTAAGGTACGCGCCAGGGGATTCCGAACGCCAATGACCAACCCGTCGCCACCGGCCGAAAAGGGTGCATCCGTTGCACCCGCCGATTTGCGCGCCCGGCTGCGTCTCGGGATCGTCATTCTCGGCCTGTCGCTGCTGATCGGGCTGCTGATTTCGCAGGGGCTTGTGACCGGAACGACCGTGCTTCGCGAGGGCACCTACGCGCGAAAGAGCGTTCGCGCGCCGGCCGATTTCGAAATCGAAGACGAAGCGGCGACCGAAACGAAGAAGCGCGAGGCCATGGCCGCCGTTCCGGTGGTGTTCGACCACGACCCCGAGGTCCTCGAAAAAGCCCGGCTGCGCGTGCAGGGCGCGTTTGTGGACATCCAGTCCGCGTACGTGACCGAAGGGGCGAGCGAGGACGCCATCCGGGGGCGCGCCGAGCGTTTCACCGATGCGCTCGGCATCAATTTGCAGGAAGCCGACTTCGAACGGCTCCACGCGATTCGTTTTTCGCAGACGCTCGCCGACGAGATCCTGAGGGTTCTGGAAAAAGCCGGGGCGATGCGCGTTGTCGACGACCGCACCGAGTTTTCACAGGTTCTGCGCGAACTCGATCAGGACCCGGAAAAAGCCCAAATCCACGTCCGCGACGTGCTGACGCGCAACGAGGCGCTGATTCCCGCCGCACAGGGTATCGCCGATGTGGTGAGCGCACGCGAGGCCGCCCAAGCCGAAATCGGATCCATGCTGTCCGAGGCGCACACCGAGTTTGCCACGTTCGCGTCGCAGGTCGTGAAGAGCCAGATTCGTCCCAATGTCGTCCTCAATCGCGACCTGACGGAAGATCGCCGCCGGGCGGCGGCCGGGGCCGTCGTGCCGGTCAAACTCGTCTACAAGAAAAATCAGCTCATCGTGGGCGAGGGCCGTGTGGTCACCGCCGAGCACGCGCTGGTGATGCGCTGGCTCGCCAAGCAGGAGTCGCGAAAGACCGCCCTGCCCCGCTGGATCGGCGTTTCGGTGCTGATTGCGCTGCTCATTTTTTTCTCCTTCACCATCGCCGACATCAACCTGCCCGACTTCGATCTGACGAATCGCGACTTCGTGTTTCTGGGCGTCATGCTGCTCGCGTCCCTCGCGCTCTTCCGCCTGTTTTTATTTCTGGGCAATCTGCTCGCCGAAACCTACGTCGTGTTCCCGCCGGCGGCCATGCTGTTCCTTTACCCGGCCGCGTTCGCCCCGATGCAGGTCCGTTTCGTCCACCGGTTCGAGGTGGCGCTCGTGTTTGGCGTCGCCTTCGCGCTCGTCGCCGCGCTGATTTCGCCCGCCGAAGTCCCGATGGCCCTCTATTTCTTCATCTCCTCCGTCGTGTCGCTGCACGCCGTGGGCCGGGCTCATCGGCGCTCCGAGGTCCTTCAGGCGGGGGTCACCGTCGGTCTCGTCAACGTCGGCATGGTGGGGTGTTGTCTGCTGCTGGGATTCGCCGCGGATCAGGCCATCGCGATTTTCGTCTGCGCGTTCGCCGGCGGACTGTTGGCCTCTCTGTTCGTCATCGCGTTTTCGCCGCTCGTCGAGTTCGCGTTCGGATACACCACGCCGGTTTCGTTGCTGGAACTCGCCAATTACGAACACCCGCTGCTGCGTCAGATCATGACCAAGACTCCCGGCACGTTTCAGCACTCGGTGACGATCGGATCGCTCGCTGAGGCCGCCGCGGAGCGCATCGGCGCCAACGCCCTGCTCTGCCGGGTCGGCGCGCTGTTTCACGATGCGGGCAAGAGCGCGAATCCAGACTTTTTCGTCGAGAATCAGGCCGCGTCGAATCCGCACGACGCCGTGAACGATCCGTACAAGAGCGCGGACATCATCAAGCGACACGTCTCTGAAGGCGTCGAGCTGGCGCGTGAGCACCGGCTGGGCGAGCGGATCATCGACTTCATCCGCGAGCACCACGGCACCGGAAAAATCGCGTTCTTCCTCGCCAAGGCGATCGAACAGGAAGGCGGCGATGTGAGTCGCGTCGACGTGTCGCGTTTCACGTACGACGGTCCGCGCCCGCGTTCGAAGGAAACGGGCATCATGATGTTCGCCGACGCGGTGGAGGCGACCAGCCGCTCGCTCAAGGACCGCTCGCCCGAGTCGCTGCGCGAGATGATCGACAAGACGACGAGCCGCATCCTGCAGTCCGGCCAGCTCGACGACTGCCCGCTCACGCAGAGCGATCTCGCCCGCATCACCGACGCGTTCGCCCACGTCCTCGCGGGCATTCACATCAACCGCGTGGATTACAAGTCGGCGAGAAACATGAACTTCGACGAGCGCCCCGATCCCGCGCCGCGCTGAATTCGCTTCGCGTTTGAGGGTGCGTTCATCCGGCGGTCGGCGGAGCCGGGGGCGGCAGGTCCGAGCAGGACATCGCGGTTCCCGCCAGGACCTGGGCGCGTCGGCGGCGCGACCGGCCGAGCCACAGCTTCGCGGGAAGCGCGATGCGCGACAGCCGCGCCGTCCACCGATTCTCCTCGATCAGTTGCAGCACCACGCCGTCGGGGTCGCGGACGAAGGCGATCTTCTCGCCCGTGGGGGTCTGAAACGGAGCGGCGACGATCTCCACGCCGTCCAGTTCGAGCTGCTTGCCCAGTTCATCAAGGTTTTCCACGCCGAGGCCCAGGTGCTGAAAACCGGGTCGATCGAACTGAAGGTCGGCCCGCGAATTCTTGCCGGACGAAAACTCATGAAGGTCGATGCGATGGCCGCGCGCCGTGAAGAGGATCGCCGTGCGCACCGTGACGCCGACGATGCCGAAGATGCGGTAGGCCGCCGGTTCGTCCATCGCCACCGTGTCGTCGTGAATCAAGCCGAGTTCGCGCGTATAAAAACGCACGCTCCGCTCCAAATCCCTGACCGTCAGCGCGACGTGATGCTGCTTCGAAACCGACATGCCCCCGACCGCCCCTCGAATCCCATCGCCGAATCCGACTTTCAATCAGAATATCCCCCGCGCCCCGGCATGGGAAGCCCGCGCGGGCCTCTTCGTCAAGCCCCGGGAACCGTCATCATGCCCCCGCGGCGGCCTTGTCCTTGTCGCGGCAGCACTTTTTGTATTTCTTTCCAGATCCGCACGGGCACGGGTCGTT
>CAZPJD010000144.1:0-39318 GCA_964586775.1 uncultured bacterium
CCCGGACTCGCCGACTGGTCCATCACCCGCGGCCGGGTGCGGATCAAGCCCGATAGCGCTTCGCGATAGGTCGAATCCAATTCGTACGCCCGCGTGAAGTACTCGTTCGCCCGTTCGCGATCGCCGGTGTGTTCCTGGCATCGAGCGAGGTCGTAGTAGATGCGCGCGTCGTACGCGTCGAGATGCAGCGCCTGCGTCAGATACGTCACCCACTGCGGGTCGATCGCGCGGCCCGCGCGCAGGGCCCATTCCAGCGGAATTGCGCCCCGCAGACGTCGGTATTCGGCGCAGTAGTCCACGAGCTTTTCGGCCAGACGCAGTTCGCGATCGGCGGCTTCGAGATCGCCGCGCTCCGCCGCCGCCCGCGCCGCCAGCGCGTGGCCCTCGGCCTCGATGGTCGAGCCGATGTCGTCCACGGTTTCCGTCGCGAGATGCATGAAGTAGTCGAAACGCCCCGCCTGCCGCGCCTTGTACCACGTGATGAGCGCCTCGAAGTGGCTGCTCGCGCGGTCGAAGAGTCGTTTGGCGAGCACCTGGTGCTGTGCGGGAAGCTGCGGGACAAGCTCCGTCTGATGGTACTTTTGCGCGAGCTGATAATACCCGCGACGCACGTCCTCGTCCGTGAAATATCGCCCGATCTGGAACAGATCGAAAGGCGACTTCTCGATCATCCGCTCGGCGTCGCGCGCCAGCAGCTCGGCGAACTCGCGCTCGCGATCGTTCAGTTCCGCCATCGTGCGGTTGGTCGCGACGGTGTCGTGCGGAAACTCCATGTAGCCTTCGATGAGCAGCCTGCGCATGAACACGAGCGCGACGTCGGTCTCCATCGGCGCGGCATACACGATATCCAGGAAGTGCGTCGAACCGTCGATGCGGCGCAACAACCGCTGCTCTTCCCCCGACGCCTGAATCCGCGCCTTGATCGCGTCGATGTCCTGCGTCAGGCGCGGCATGGCAAAGCCGTTGTGCTTGGCAAAGGCGCGCAGCTCTTCCCATGACGAATACTGCCGCAGCCCCTTCGAGATCAGGGCCGCCGGGTCCATCGCGACGCCGAGCCCGCGAAACGCCTCGGGGACCGACTCGTCGAAGATGAACAGGTAATCGCCATCGCGCCAGCGGAAGGCCTCGAGCACGCGCCGCTCGGCCAGCTCGCCCAGCAGATCCGACACCTCTTCGGGCCGAATAACGCCGTTTCGCACCGCCCAGGCCGTCAACGAAAACCCCGGCGTTTTCGCCTGCGCGACCAGATCCGCGGGCAGCGGAAGCGCGATGCGCCCCATCTCCACGAGTTTGCGAAAGAGGTTTTCCTGAACGAGGCTCGACTGGACGTAAACGATCCGCCCCTGATCGAGGAACAGGCGCTTGAGCACCTTGTCGTGACGCAGGTACAGCGCGCCCGATTCTTTCTGGACCGCGAGCGAGTGGATGAGTTCGGAAAACGGGAGTTCCCGAAAACGACCGTAGAACGATGTCGTGTAATCCCGACCCATCGGCCCCGCCTTCAGTGCATCACGACCGCGTCACGCGTGCGCCGCGCCGTCTCATATCGCGTGCGGCCATATTGGGAACGCGGCCCCGGGGCGTCAAGCACGATGCGGACTTCGAGTTGCCGAAGGGCGGCTTGGAGCCCGTGCGCAGATGCGTTTCCGCTTTAGCTGCGGCAATCCGACTCCGTGCGGCGAAAGCCCTCGAGATTCGGTCCAACCCCGCGATTCATTTGGGAAAACTTGCCTTTTCCGGTTCCAGGGCTATCATGCCCGCGTCCTAAGGGGGAGGGACCAGCGCTGCAACCCTTGCGTCGATCGATCGTCGTGTTTGCGTGCGTCGCCCTGATGGCGCTGGCAACCGGTTGCGCGCGCGACGCCGTGGCACCTCCATCCGTGGAACCGACGCCCGCCCCCGGATCCTCGCCCTCGCCCGCCATGCCGCTGCCGGGAACCACGGCGGAATCGACGGAAGCCCCCAAGCCCACAGGGCTCGAAAACCCGTTCACGGTACTCATTCACAACTGCTATCTCGCGGACCCGTCGATCAACCCCATCGGCGCGCCGACCTCGCGCGAAAAGGGCGTGCGTCTGGTGGTAAGTGGCGCGATCCGCAACAACAGCGAACGTTTGATCTTCCGCGCCGGGGCGTTTTCCAAACTCGTCGTCAACTTTGGGACGGAGCCGAGCTTGGAAAAGCACTCGCCGGGGCTCGGTTTCGAACCCGCGGTGACGAGCAGCGACCCGTGGCGGCCCGGTACCTGGCGCGCGTTCCGCATCGAGGGCCGCGCCCTCGACCCCATCTACCGCGAGTTCAAGCCCAAGACGATCACCGGCGTACTCTCGCTCGAAGCGCGCGACCCGCTCGACTTCCGCTTTGCGAGCGAGATCGAACGCACGCGCCCGCGTTGGGACGTGCTCTTCGGCATCCCGGTGGATATGGCGACGACGACGGCCGAGGAGGTTTCCATCGCCTACGGCCCCAAGGCGATCAAGAAGGTGCTGCAAAAGGGCGCGGCGGTGAAGATCGTGGCGCAGCAGGGCGGCGGATACCTCGCGCTGGCGCAGGGGCAGTATTTCGGATGGGTGCCCGAAAAGAGCCTCGCGATCCGGCAATACGAATCGATGTACGCCGAGCAGCCGCCGGTGAATTTTCCGCTGGGCGCGCAGATCGAGGGGCGCTTCGCCCTGCGCGTGCTCGACTATCGATACGACGTGCAGGCGGCGGGACTGCCTGAGGTCGAGTCGGGCTACATGTCGTTTCACGTCGAGGTCACGAGCATCGCCAAGCAGCAGGCCCTGACCGTGAAACCCGAGTATTTCTGGATCGATCAGGGAAGCGGACGCATCGCCGCGGCCGAGTCGAAGACGGCGGCCGTGGCGGGCGCGTTGCCGCCGCAGACGAATCTCGCGCCCGGCGCGTCGGTCGCGGGATGGATTCACGTCCAGCGGCACAAGGACGGATGGCCGTTCGCGTTGGTCTTCGAGCCGCCCTCGTCACCGGCGGCGCACGTTCTGGTGCTGGCGGCGATCGGTCGCGAGGGACGCAAGAATGGAAACACGCAGACACCCTGACGGCGGACCGGCTCTTTCATGCACACAAGGGGCGGCGCGATGAAGATCAACTCCTTCGAACGCCTGATGGTGAACAATCCCATTCGAAACGCCCTGATGAACGCCACATTTCGTCGCTTCGACGAATGGTCGGGGACCGGTCGTGCGCCGAGCCGCGTGCTGGAAATCGGCTGCGGTTTCGGCGAGGGCATCCGCCGGATCGACGCGAATTTCGCGCCGCGCGAGATCGTGTCGTTCGATCTGGACGAGCGCATGGTCGCCGCCGCCGCGAAGCGCACGCGCGACGTGCGCGCGAAGGTGGACCTGAGCGTCGGCGACGCCGAGCGCTTAGGTTTCCCCGACGAGCACTTCGACGCGGTTTTCGAGCTGACCATCTTCCACCACATCCCCGGCTGGAAGGCGGCGTTGGGTGAGGTGGCCCGCGTGCTGCGGCCGGGCGGCATCTTCTACTTCGAGGATCTGCTGCGCGAATTCCACTTCGACGTGCCGGTGATCCGCTTCTTCCAGAGCTTCACCGATCACCCGTGGGATACGATCCCGCCGAAACAGGAGTTCCTCGACGCCCTCGCCGAGGTCGGTCTGCACCTGATTCAAGTGCGCGAACCGTGGGTGCGGAGCTGGGTGGTCGGCGCGGCACGCAAGCCGGAGTGACGTGGCCGCGGCTGACCGATGTCACAAAGCGGTCGGTTTTTGGTGCTGACCGACCGACCGGAACCGCAATTACCTTGACACGCCAAAGGGCCGTTCTTACATTGCCATGGTGGTTGTCACCCCTTCCGGACGGAGGACGATATGGTTGTGAAGCACTACATGCTGCGTCCTGTCGCTCACTGCAGCGAGGGCTGCCCAGCGTAGTCCCGGGCAGGACTTAAAAAGGCCCATCAAACGAAAATGACCCCGTGCGCCTTCGGGCCGCGGGGTTGTTTTTTTCCTTCGGAGCCTTGTTTTTTTGCTCGCCGGGGGCAAGATGACGACCCTTTTGGGCGACGGAGATATTGAATGAGCGCGAAGCTGCAACGTCTGGTGGAACTCGTGCACGACCTCGCCTTTCGCGTGGGCAAATTCCGGCTCGCGAGTGGGGCCGAGAGCGACTTCTACGTGGACGTTCGCATGGTCGCGACGCACCCCGAGGGTGCGGCGCTGATCGGCGACCTGCTGCTGGAGCGAATCGCGAAGCTTTCCCCGCGCCCGATTTCGATTGGCGGGCTCGCCCTCGGCGCGGTCCCCGTGGCCATGGCCGTGACCGCGCGCAGCGAGCAGGCGGGGCTGCCGCTCGCATCGTTCATCGCGCGCAAAGAAGCCAAAGAGCACGGCACCGGGCGGCGCATCGAGGGGCATCTTCGCGACGGCGACCCCATCGTGATCGTGGACGACACGGTCACCACGGGCGGCAGCACGCTGCAGTCGGTGGACGTGGTGATCGAGACGTGCCCGAACTGCCGCGTGGTCGGTGTCTTCGCGGTGGTCGATCGAGAGGAAGGCGGACGCGATCGCATCACGGCGCGCGGGTTGCCGTTCGAGGCGCTGGTCACGCGGTCCGATCTTTTCCGCCATCACGAACGAATGTCGCGCTGAGGCGCGCGTTTTCCTTGGCGGCAATCCCGGTTATCGTATCGACTCTCGCGGAGTGATCGATGGACAGGCCCGATCTGGCACGTCTGATCGCCGAGCGCGTCGTCATCTTCGACGGCGCGATGGGCACCGAGCTGTATCAGCGCCACCAGTTCGTCAACGTGTGTTACGAGCACCTGTGCGTCACGCAGCCCGCGCTGGTGATGGAGATCCACACGGCGAACAAAAACGCCTGCGCGGACGTGCTGACGACCAACAGCTTCGCCGCCAACCGCTACAAGCTTGCGGCGCACCTGCTCGCCGATCAGGTTCGCGAGATCTGCCGCGCATCGGCCGCGATCGCGCGCGAGGTGGCGCGCGACGACGTCCTCGTGGCGGGATCGGTGGGGCCGCTCGGCCAGCCGGTGGGCGCGGGCGGCATCGACGAGGACGACGCCGAAGCCGCGTTCGCGACGGCGATCGAGGGCCTCGTCGAAGGCGGCGCGGATGTCATCATCTTCGAGACCTTCGCGCGCCGCGCCGACGTGCTGCCCGGCATCCGCGCGGCGGCGCGCATCGGCGTGCCCTACATCGTGAGCGCGGCGGTGAATCCGCTCGGCCTCACACGCAGCGGCGAGTCGATCGAATCGTTCTTCGCGCCCTTCCCCGCCGATCTCCCCCCGCCGGTCATGATCGGATTCAACTGCGGCGTCGGGCCGAGCGAGATGCTCGCCGGGCTCGAATCGTTCATCCCTAAGGCGCCCTACCCCGTGCTGGTGCAGCCCAACGCGGGCGCGCCGCAGATGGTCAACGACCGCATGATCTACATGACGAGCCCGGAGTACCTCGCGACGTACGCGCAGCACTTCGTGCAGCTCGGCGCGCGCGGCGTGGGCGGCTGCTGCGGCACGGGCCCCGCGCACATCCGCGAGCTGGCCGCCGGCGTGAAGACCGTCCACGGCCATCACGTTCAGATCGTCGAGACGCTGCGCGAGGGCGTGCGCCTCGTCGATCCCAAACCCGCGGGCGAGTGCTCGCGATTCGGGTCGCGCCTCGTCGCCGGCGAGTGGGTCGCCACGGTCGAGATCGTACCACCGCTCGGTTGGGATCTGGAAAAGACGCTCGAAAAATCCGCGGTCTGCCGCGACGCGGGCGTGGACGCCATCAACATCCCCGACGGCCCCCGCGCGAGCTGTCGCATCAGCCCGATGATCACCGCGATCCACATCCAGCAACAGGTCGGCATCGAGGTCCTGCTGCACGTGACCTGTCGCGACCGCAACGTTATCGGCGTGCAGTCCGACCTGCTCGGCTGCGCGGCGGGCGGGCTGCGGAACCTGCTCATCATCACCGGCGATCCGCCCAAGGTCGGCGACTATCCCTTCGCCACCCCCGTCTTCGACATCGATTCGATCGGCCTGCTCCGCATCGCGTCGCGCCTCAATCGTGGCGTCGATGTCGGCGGCCAGCCCGTCGTACCCCCCACGCCGTTTCTGCTCGGCTGCGGGGCCGATCCCTCGCACCTCGATCAGGAGCGCGAGGTCGCGCGTTTCGCACAAAAGGTCGAGAACGGCGCGCACTACGCCATCACGCAGCCGGTCTTCGATCCCGACGTGCTGCTGCGTTTCATCGACCGCGTGCGGGGGATGGGCCTCACGATTCCGATCATCGCGGGCATCTGGCCGCTGGCGTCGCTGCGCAACGCCGAGTTTCTGAACAACGAGGTGCCCGGGGTGCACGTGCCAGCCGAAATCATGCGGCGCATGGCGGGCGCGACGACGAAGGAATCCGCCCGCGACGAGGGCATCGCCATCTCGCGCGAGATCCGCGAGCGGGTGCGGCCCTACGTGGCGGGCATTCAGGTCAGCGCGCCCTTTGGAAACGTCCAAACATCGCTGCGGGTGATCGAGCCATGACCGAAACGACGAAGCGATTTCAGCTCTACGTGTGCGTGAGTTGCGGGTACGTGTACGACCCGGCGGTGGGCGATCCCGCGGCGGGCATTGCGCCGGGCACGGCGTTCGAGGATCTGCCCGCGAGCTGGCGCTGCCCGCTGTGTTACGTCGACAAGAGCTATTTCGACGCTTACGACGAGATTTGAGCGAGCCATGCCAACGCCATCGGAAATTCTGCGCAAATCGATCGCTCTGCCCTGCGGCGTGACGCTCACCAACCGCTTAGCCAAATCCGCCATGAGCGAATCGCTCGGTGACGGCAAAACTGGTGCGCCCACCGAACGGCTCGCGCGTCTCTACGAGCGTCTGGGACGCGGCGGCGCCGCTCTGCTCATCACCGGCAACGTCATGATTTCGCGCGGGGCCCGCGGCGAACCAGCCAATGTGGTGGTCGAAGACGAGCGCCACCTCGCGAAGCTGCGAGAATGGGCGAGCGCGGCCCGGGCGCACGGCGCGGACATCTGGATGCAGATCAATCATGCGGGACGTCAGGCGCCGCGTACGTTGGATTCACGCCCCGTCGCGCCGTCCGCGGTGCCCATGCGCGGGTTCATGGGCGCGTTCGCAACACCGCGCGCCCTGACCGATTCCGACATCCGCGACATCATCCGGCGCTTCGGCGAGACCGCACGCGTCGCGAAACTTGCGGGCTTCACCGGCGTGCAAATCCACGGCGCGCACGGATATCTCGTCAGCCAATTCCTCTCGCCGCTCACCAACCTGCGCGACGACGATTGGGGCGGAGACGTGGCCCGGCGCATGCGTTTTGTGCTCGAGGTCGCACGCTCGATGCGCGCCGCGGTGGGCGCCGATTTTCCGGTGAGCATCAAACTCAACTCCGCGGATTTTCAGCGCGGCGGTTTCACCGTCGAAGAAGCGATGAACGTCGCCCGCGCATTGGAGGCCGAGGGCCTCGACATGCTCGAAATCAGCGGTGGAAGCTACGAGAGCCCGGCCATGAGCGGCAGCGGCGGACTTGCGCGCGAGGTCCGCGAATCGACGCGACTGCGCGAGGCGTATTTTTTGGAATACGCCCAAAAAATCCGCTCCGTTACGCGTCTGCCGCTCATGCTGACGGGCGGCATGCGTTCCGTCGATGTGATGGCCGGTGCGGTGACGTCGGGCGCGATCGACATCGTCGGCATGGCGCGAACGATCGCGGCCGAGCCCGATCTACCCGGCGGGATCCTGTCGGGCGCGTTGTCCGGCGCGTCGGTCGAGGCGCCGCGACATCGCATCAAGCGCATCGACAATTTGGTCAATCTGTTCTGGCACCAGAGACAGCTTCATCGCATGGCCGACGGCAAGGAACCCGACCCCACCCTCGCGCTGCGTGGGATGTGGTTCGATGCGCTCCGGGCCAATTTCACCTGAACTCCGCCGCCCAGCTCACGGACTTTTTCGTCGTTTTGAACTAGTCAGACGATTCGATATCCGGATCCCCGGTGATGCCCTTCAAAGGAGACGGCCATGGTCGTCATGTGGTCGAATGATTTGATGTTCAAGAGCAAGGTCCGCGAATCGGCGGGCGACGCGCCGGTGCAATTCGTCGGCACACTCGAGCAGCTCTTGGCCAAGCTCGACGCGGGAGGCGTGTCGCGCGTGCTGGTGGACATGGACGTGAACACGCCCGATCTCGCCGCCGCGATGATCGACATCGTCGCGCACGCGAAGGGCTCGGAACTGGTCATCTTCGGTTCGCACGCGCGCACCGACGTCTTCGAGGCCGCCCGCGCCGCGGGGTTCCATCAGACGCTGGCGCGAAGCCAGTTCGTGAAGAATCTGCCCAACTGGCTCGCGTGAGCTACGCGGGCTTCGCCTGCTTAAGCGCGTTCGTCTGGGCGGTGCGCAGCATCCGACCGAGCGGATAATACACCAGGCGCAAAACGACATTCGGCGTCCACGCGGCGATGCGCATCAGTGCCCACACGATCCACCCGCGCGTGACCATGGCGCGGCGGCTATCGAACGCGCGGATCGCCGTGCGCGCGCAACGCGCGGCGGAGATCGTTACAAAGCCGGGCGGTTTGAGCGATGTGAAGTTGCCGACGTTATCGAGGAACTCCGATTCGACGGGGCCGGGGCAAGCCTGCGTGACGGTGACACCGGTGCCCGCGAGATCGAGCCCCAGCGCCTCGGAAAAGCCCGTGACGAAATATTTGGTGCCGATGTAGCCCGAGAAGCCCGGGTTGAACGTGAGCCCGTACGACGAGCTGATGTTCAGCACGCCGCCGCGCCGCCGCGCCACCATGCCGCTCACGAACCGGTGCGTGAGAAACATCGGCGCGCGCACGTTGAGCTCGAGCATGAACTCCATCTTCTCCCACGCGGCCAAATCGAAGCAGCCGAAGTCGCCCACACCCGCGTTGTTCACCAGCACGTCCACGCCGCCAAATCGCGCCTCGGCGTCGTCCGCCATGCGTGCCAGCGCGTCGCGATCAGTCACGTCGACGGCGAAGGTGGCGACGTCGAGCGACGGATGCGCGGCGCGTAGCTCGGCCGCCAGTTCGTCCAACCGATCGGCGCGGCGGGCGACGAGCACGAGCGCCTTCGCGCGCGGGGCGACCTGACGCGCGATTTCTCGGCCGATGCCGGCCGACGCGCCGGTGATGAGAACCACTCCGCCGTCGATGGGCGATTTCATGCGCGCTCCTACGGTTTGATGAGATACGACGAAAACGCCACGAGTTCCGTGAGCGAGCCCGTGAAACGCAGTCGCCGCGACGCCAGCGCCTCGGCGGGACCCAACTCGCCCGACAAAAACGCCTTGAAGTCGGCCTCGGTCGCGTCGAAGGCGAGGCTCGTCGGGCCATCCACCCCGGCGCGAAGCTCGCCCACGCCGCTTCGGATCAGCAGCGTGAACGACTTGCCGCTGTCGGAAAATCGAAACGCGATCGACTTCACCAGATCGCCCGTGGTCGCCGGATCGAGCCGCTCCGGGAACGTCGAAAGCAGCACCTCGATCGGCACGTCGCCGAGCGTGCGCGCGTCGATCTTAGGCTTGCCCGGGCCCTTCCAATCGCCGCGAAGCTGCGCCGCGCTGACGAGGTAGTAGCCGCGCGCGTTGAGGTTCGTCTCGCGCGAGCCGAGACTTTCGTATGCGTCCGCGGCGATCTCCCGGGCCGCCGCGTCGGCGGGCTCGGCGTTCATCAAATGCGTCGCGAGCTCGGCCGCCCATTGGGCATCGCCGCCCGCCAGCGCGTCGCGCGCGGCCTTCGCCACCGCGTCGCGCCCGCCCATCAGCGCGATCGTGCGTCGCGACGAATCCGACGGCGCGAGCGGATGGATGTTGGCCGCGTTGTCGTCGAACCAACCGAAATAACGCACGTACACGCCGCGCACCGACCATGCAACCGTGCCGTAGGTCTCCTGCAGATACGGGTGATCGCGCAGGTGCGCGGGAAGGCGAATCTCGGCCGCCATTTCGTCGGGCGATTTGCCCTCGTTCGCCATGCGGATCACCGAGTCATGCACCCACGCGATGGCGTCGCGATACGCGGTGAGCGTTTCCATCGCGCGATCCGCGCCGATGATCGGCTCGGTGTGCGACGGCACGAGCACCTCGGGTTTGCGCTCGCGCATCAGGTCGAGTGAATGAGTCCACTCGCGCACGGGCCGAGGCTGCACGCCGCGCAGCGCGTAAAGATTGGGGAACGCTCGATAGATGTTGTCGCCGGGCAGAAGCACGCGAAGATCGGGCAGCCACACGAAGATCTGATCGTGCGTCTCGCCGGGCGCCTCGACCAGCTCGAAGGTCACGCCGCCGATGTCCATGCGGTGCGTGCCGGAAAACGTTTTCGTCGGATACAGCAGCGGCGGCACGGGGCCGTCGTCCACACGCAGGCGCGGGCCGATGGCGTTTCCCGACAAGATTTCCGGCGGCAGCCCCTCTCCGAACTGCCGCGACCCGCGCCGCCGAAGCGTGGTCGAGAGCGAGGCGAATTGCTCGCTCAGCACCTCGGAGCCCTTCGAGCCGGCCCAGATCTCCTGCCCCGCGTCGCGAAAAACGCTCGCGCCCAGGATGTGATCGGGGTGCGTGTGCGTGTAGATGATGGCGAGCACTGGCCCGGGCGCGATGCGATCGAACTCGGCGCGGATGGCGCGAGCGGCCTCGGCGCTTTCGGTGGTGTCCACGATGACCTTGCCGCCGTCCACCACGACCATGATGGAATTGGCGAGGGCGTAACCGAACGCGCAGTAGACGCGCTCGTGGACCTTCATCACGCGCGGCGTCCAGTCCGTCGTATCGGCGGCGGGGTTGGCGCGTGCCGCATGCGTGGGCGTGACCTCGGGCTCGGAGCAGCCCGCGACCAGCAGCGCCAACGCGAGAATGAGGATTCGCCGGATCATCCGCCCCGCCTCAAGCAGATCGTGGAGAGCGTATTTCAATCCGGTTCGCCCGCCGGGCGCAAGGGGATGAGCGAGAGTCGCCGACAGGAATGGGTCGAAAATAACAAACGGAGCGCCGCTCAGCGCTCCGCTTGCACTTGTCGTTGTGTGTTGAATCAGGCTTCGTACGGCGTGTACGGCAGATCCCAGGCATCGGCGACGCCGCGATAGGTCACCTTGCCCTTGTAGATGTTGATGCCCTTGCGCAGCGGCAAGCTCGCCGCGGCCGCGGCCTCGACGCCCTTGTCGGCCAGTTCCAACGCGTAGCTGAGCGTGGAGTTGGTGAGCGCGTAGGTGCTGGTGCGCGGCACGATGCCGGGCATATTCGCCACGCAGTAGTGCACCACGTCGTGGACGACGAAGGTGGGGCTGCTGTGCGTCGTCGCCCGGGTCGTCTCGAAGCACCCGCCCTGATCGACGGAGATGTCCACGACCGCGCTGCCGGGTTTCATCCGGCGGATCATGTCGCCCGTGACCAGCTTGGGCGCCTTGGCCCCGTGGATCAGCACCGCGCCGATGACGAGATCGGATTCGAGCACGGCCTTTTCGATGTTGCCGCTGTTGCTCATGAGCGTGATGAGCTTGCCGCGGTGGATGTCGTGGATGTAACGCAGCCGCGCGGGGTTGATGTCCAGAATCGTCACTTGCGCGCCCATACCCACGGCGATCTCGCATGCGCACTGGCCCGCGACGCCCGCGCCGATGATCGCCACCTTGGCCGGGGCCACGCCCGACACGCCCGCGAGCAGGATGCCCGAGCCGCCGTGCGCGGCCTCCAGGCACTGCGCTCCCACCTGCGGCGCGAGCTTGCCCGCGACCTCGCTCATGGGCGCGAGCAGCGGGAGCGAACCGTCTTCCAGCTCGATCGTCTCATACGCGATGCCGACGCACCCCGACGCCACCATGGCGTGCGTGAGCTCCTCGGCGGCGGCGAGGTGCAGGTAGGTGTAGATCAGCTTGTCCTTCATGAAGTCGAACTCGGCGGGCAGCGGCTCTTTGACCTTCACAATCATCTCGGAGCGCGTCCACACCTCCGCCGCCGTGGGCAGGATCTTCGCGCCGGCCTGTTCGTAGTCGTCGTCCGTGATGAGGCTGCCGACGCCGGCCGAGCGCTCCACGTACACCGTGTGGCCGCGCGCGGTCATCGTCGCCACGCCGAGCGGCGTCATCGCCACGCGTTTCTCGTCCGATTTGATCTCTTTGGGCACTCCGACGATCATGTTCATCCTCCGATATCGAAGCCAATTCAAAAGCTCAAAATCCGCCCGTTCAGCGGTGATCTCCGAGAATCAGGTGCGTGAGCCCGGCCTCTTCCAGCGATTCCTTGTAGGTGCGGAATAGCGGACGGATCGCGGGGAACAGGACGAGCGCGCGCAGGTAGTTGCCGCTCGCGCGAATCACGCCGTTGACGATGGCGATGCCCGGCGATTCGAGGCCGCTCCAGAAGCGGTGAAAAAAGTCGGCGCTCTGCGCGAAGATCGCGTGCGGTGTCTTGTGATCGGCGAGTGCGCGATCGTCGTCGATCTCGAACGTGAGGAACCGGCCGCCATCCGCCGGATCGCCCAGGTGCAGGGTGACGTTCGCCTCCGGGTCCCACGTGGAAAGGCGCACGACCATATCCGCCCGGCCGAGCTGCGGCCCGACGACCTCGTGCCCCGCCGCGCGCGTCAGAAACGCCCGCATGACGCGATGAAGGTCGTCCTGGGTGGGGAAGTATTGGCCCATGTTGGCGTCGTCGAGAGCGTGACGGAATTGCGCGATCCGACAGGTGCGAGATTCGACCTGCACGTCGCGAACGATCCTAGAGCAAAGGCCCGGGGCGGTCAAATCCGAGCCCGTTGCGGTTGACCGAAGCAAGCGCCGACGACGCCCCCGCCGTTGCGTCGCGCCGCTGCGTCGGATAGGTTGTGCGCGGCTATTCGCCCGCGCCTTCCTTCAATTTTGGGGAACCCATGCCCGGCCTGATCGATCTGCACGCCCATCCCACGCTCAAGATGTACTACCTTCCGCACATCCGGTCGTTTCGCACGACCGTTTTCAACGGCGGCTTCCGCAATCCGTTTTCGTTTCGCACCGCGTATCCGCACCTGTGCAAGGGCAACGTCAAAGTCATGCTCTGCACGCACTACATCCTCGAACGCGGCTTCATGCGCTTCGGCGTTCGCCCGTGGGCGCGCGTCGCGCAGATGATCGCCTGGCCAATCTGGTACGTCCCGCGCATCACCGAGGATCCGTGGACGACCCTGATCGCCAACATGGACCTGCTGGAAGAGCAGATCGAATACGTCAACAAGACGCTCAAGCCCGGCGAGAAGCGAGCGCGTCTCGTGACCGCGCCGGACCAGATCGACACGCTGGCGGATGACGAGATCGGTCTCGTCCACACGATCGAGGGCGCGCACGTCTTTGGCGAAGCGCCCGACCGCGATCAAACCCTCGACGAATACATGGAACGCACCCGCGAGCGGCTCGCGATCCTTCAGGCGCGCGGGCTGGCGCTCATCACCCTCGCGCATTTTTGGGACAACATGTTCGCGCCGCAGACCGACGGCACGGAACTCGTCCCGACCAAAAAGCGCGGGCGCGTGGTACCCGTGATGGACGATCTGGTCGTGCGCATGAAGCGCGCGTCGTGGCGGTGGGACGACCCGGAGCATTTGTGCGAGCCCTTCGCGCGCGAGCTGCTGGAGCGCGGCATCCTGATCGATTTGGCTCACACGCAGGAGCACGGGCGGCAGGAGGTCTTTCGCCTGTGCGAGGAATACCGCCGGCCCGTCACGATGTCGCACGTGGGGCTCCAGCACTTCTACCCGCACGAGTACAACGCGTCGGACGACGAGATCCGCACGATCCACCGGCTCGGCGGCGTCCTCGGGCTCATCTTCTCGATGCGTCTGCTCCAGCATCCCGTCAAGCTGCAGGGCTACGTCGGCGGCGGGCTGGAGTTTTTGGCCGAGAACGTGCGTTACGTGAAGGATCTCGTCGGCGACGTATCGTGCCTGGGCATCGGGACCGATTTCGACGGCCTGACCGATCCATTCAAGGATTGCTACGACTCGGGGATGATGGGCGCGGTGGGCGACACGCTCGCCAAGTATTTCTCCGACGACGAGGTGACGCAGGTGCTCTACGGCAACTCGCTGCGCCTTCTCAAAACCGGCTGGGGTTCGTCGCCCGTCTGACCAACGGGTCAAGGCGGATTTTCCAGCATTTTCGCGGGGTTTTCGCCCGTCCCTCATTTATTTCTTGAATTATCCCACGGTTAACCCGATAGCAGTGGGGAGCGTTGCCGCGTCTCGCGGCCTTGGGATTTGTCGATGTCCGAACGGGTCCGTGGATTCTCCCTCGTCGAGCTGATGATCACCGTCGCGATCCTCGCGATCCTGTCGCTCATCGCGATTCCGCGTTTCGTCGGGATGCGGCAGGCCGCGTACGACGCCTCGGCGCAGTCCACCGGCGTCAATGCCAAGATCGCCGAGGCATCGCACAGATCGCTCGCGGGCTCGTACTCCTCGGATATCGACGACCTGCTCACGGTGGACAAAAACCTGCTCGACGACGCGCAGGTCACTTTCGTGTGGGTCTCGGCGAATTCCTCGGGCTACACGTTCCAGACGACGCATCAGTTCGGGAAGAAGACGTTTACGTTTCACCCGTGAGCGGCGATGCCGTGCCGAAGCGGCTCCGCGCGCCGTGCTCGAAATCCATCCAGATGTGACGCACCGAATGCGCCGCGATCCGCGCGCGATGAACGACGTGAAGCGCCGCATCCTTCAGAATCTTTCGTGCTTGAGCGACGCGCGAAATCCCACTTTGGTTTGATTTTCCGAAACCGCCGGGCTAAGAAGACGCATTCCATCGGGGTGGGGCCGTGTCGACTTATCGCGAGAACAAGGTGTGGAGCAAGACCGCGCCGGACGGACGGTGGGACTACATCGTCGTCGGGTCGGGCATGGGCGGCATGACGACCGCCGCGATTCTGGCCAAGCTCGGCAAGAAGGTGCTGGTGCTGGAGCAGCACTATGTGGCCGGCGGGTTCACGCACACCTTCAAGCGCAAGCAGTGGCACTGGGACGTGGGCGTGCACGCCATCGGCGAGGTGACGAATCACTCGATGCTCGGCCGCATCCTCGCCGATCTGACGAACGGCGAGCTGGAATGGACGACGCTCGGCCCGGTCTACGAGCAGTTCTACTACCCCGACGGATTTCGCATCGACTTCCCCGACAACCCGCGGCAGTACAAGGAAAACCTCTATGCCGCGTTCCCCAACGACCGCGAGGCCATCGACGAATACTTCCGCCTCGTGCGGCGCACCGTCGCGGCGATGCGCGGCTACTACCTCTACCGCGCCCTGCCCGACCGCGCCGCGGATTTTGTCGAGCCCTTCCTGCTGAACGACGCCTCGAAGTTCACCGGCATGACGCTCAAGGCCGTGCTCGACACGATCACGTCGAACGAACGGCTCAAGACGATCCTCTCGGGCCAGTGGGGCTACTACGGCTCGCCGCCGAGCCAGGCGTCGTTCGCGATCCACGCCACGGTGGTCCACCACTTTTTGCACGGCGCGTATTACCCCATCGGCGGATCGAAGCAGATCGCGCGCACGATGCTCAAGACCGTGGCCGACGCGGGCGGCTGGACGCGCATCCGCGCGAGTGTCGAGCGGATTCTGATCGAGGGCGGCCGCGCGGTGGGGGTGCGTCTCGAGGGTGGAGAGGAGATCCGCGCCGAGCGCGTGGTGAGCGCCGCGAGCGCGCTGGTGACGATCAACCAGATGCTGCCGCCCGAGGAGCGTCCGAAGGACTGGGTGCTCAACATCCGCTCGTTGCCGCCCTCGCCCGCGCATTTGTGCCTGTACATGGGTTTCAAGGGCGACATCGCGAGCGCCGGGGCGAGCTCGGCCAATCAGTGGTTCTGGGAGACGTGGGACGCCGAGGCGTCGTTCTGGAACACGCACGCCTCGGCCGCGCGCTGCCCCGTGCTCTACACGAGCTACCCGTCGCTCAAGGATCCGATGCACAAGGCGGGGCCGGAACAGATCCACACGGGCGAGGTCATCACCTTCGCGCCCTTCGCCGATTTCAAGAAGTGGGTCGGCACCGAGTGGATGAAGCGCGGCGGCGAATACGACGCGATGAAAGCCGACCTCGCGGGCCGCATGCTGGAGCAATTCTTCGAGTACCGGCCCGGACTGCGTGCGATGATGGAGCACGCCGAGCTGTCGACGCCGCTGACCACGGAAAACTTCACGCGGCCGCCCGAGGGCGCGATCTACGGCGTCGTCTCGACCCCCGCGCGCTACCAGAACCCTTGGCTGCGTCCGCGCACGCCGATCAAGAACCTGTTCCTGTCGGGTTGCGACATGGGCGCGGCGGGCGTGATGGGCGCGTTCGTCGGCGGCGTGCTGTGCGCCTTGGCCGCCGAGCCCGTGGGCGCGATTCGTTACCTGCGCAAGGCCCTGACCCGGCGCGCATCGTAAGATGGGAGTTTCGACCGCATGACGCAGCCGAAGAACGCGAAGAGCCGACTGACCACCGAGGGCCTTGGGCGCGCGCCCAATCGCGCGATGCTGCGCGGCGTCGGTTTCCACGACGACGACTTCGACAAACCGATGATCGGCGTGGCGTCGCTGTTTTCGGACATCACGCCGTGCAACGCGCACCTCGATCGTCTCGCGCGCAAGGGCATCGAGGGCGTGCGCTCCGCGGGCGGCGTCCCGCAGATTTTCGGCGCGCCCACGGCGTCCGACGGCATCATGATGGGCCACCAGGGCATGCGCTACAGCCTCGTCTCGCGCGAGGTGATCGCCGATTCCATCGAGATCGTCTCGGGCGGCATGAACCACGACGGCGTGCTGGCCTTCGGCGGCTGCGACAAAAACATGCCCGGCTGCCTGATGGCGATGGCGCGGCTCAACGTGCCGTCGGTCTTCGTTTACGGCGGCACGATCCTTCCCGGCACCGGCCCCGCCGGCGACGACGTGGACATCGTGTCGATCTTCGAGGCCGTGGGCCGCCGTCAGGCCGGCACCGCCACCGACGACGAGGTGCACGAGATCGAGTGCGAGGCGTGCCCCGGCGCGGGCGCGTGCGGCGGCATGTATACCGCCAACACGATGGCCTCGGCGATCGAGGCCATGGGCATGAGCCTGCCCTACGACGCCAGCTACCCCGGCGTGTCGGCGGCCAAAGAACGTCAGGCGTATCTGGCGGGCCGCGCGCTGGTGAACCTGATCGAGCGCGAAATCCGCCCGCGCGACATCATCACGCGCAAATCGCTCGAAAACGCGTACACGCTGGTGCTTGCGCTCGGCGGATCGACCAACGCGGTGCTGCACCTGATGGCGATCGCGCGCGAAGCCGACGTGGAATGGACGCTCGCCGACTTCGACCGCCTCGGCGACAAGATCCCGCATCTGGCCGACCTGAAGCCCAGCGGGCGCTACGTGATGTACGATTTGCACAAGGTGGGCGGCACGCCCGCGGTGCTGCGCGCGCTGCTCGATCACGGCCTGATCCATGCCGACTGCGTGACGGTGACGGGCAAAACCATCGGCGAAAATCTTGCGAACGTGCGCAGCGTGTACGACGCGGTGCAGGACGTCATCATGCCCTTCGATCGCCCCAAATTCGCGACGGGGCATATTGTCATCCTTCGCGGCAATCTCGCGCCCGACGGCGCGGTGGCGAAGACGGCGGGGCTGAAAAGTCGCGTCATCACCGGCCCCGCGCGCGTCTTCGAGGGCGAGGAGGCGTGCTTCGCCGCCGTCATGGCGCGGGCCATCCAACCCGGCGACGTGGTCGTGATTCGCGGCGAGGGCCCCGTGGGCGGGCCGGGAATGCGCGAGATGCTCTCGGTCACCGCCGCGCTCGTGGGTCAGGGGCTCGGCGACCAGGTCGGCCTCATCACCGACGGGCGCTTCTCCGGCGGTACGCACGGGCTCGTCGTGGGCCACGTCGCGCCCGAGGCCTGGGTCGGCGGACCGATCGCGCTACTGCGCGACGGCGACCGCGTGACCATCGACGGCGACCGAAAGGGGCTCTCCGTCGATCTGACCGACGCGGAACTGGCGTCGCGCCGTTTGGCGTGGACGAAGCCCGCCCCGCGAGAAAAACGCGGTGTGCTGGCGAAGTTCGCCGCCACCGTTTCGTCGGCGTCCGAAGGCGCGGTGACCGGCTACGATCTCGGGATCAAGTAGACCGAATCGGGAAGGATCGCCGCGCTCGCGGGCCGGATTCGCATCGCGTCGGCGACCGCGCTCGCAAGGTCGGGCGCGTGGCGAAAGAACGTTTGCTCCACCTCGTCCTTCGGCAGATCGCTGACCAGCACGCACCTCGCGCCGCGCGGCAGGAACCGCGTGAGCGTGTGGCGGTGGATGATCTCATTCACCGCGTGCGCGCCGCCGACGCCCTCGGCGCACGGGCCGCAGACGATGAGCGTGCCGCCTTCGGCGAGGCATAGCGCGGCGGGCGGAACGGCTTTGGTGATCTGATAGATGTTGATCGCCGTGGGGTCGCCCGCGCCCGCGATAACCAGATCGTGGCGCGTCACGGGGACCTCGCCGATGGCGCGCGCGAGGGGCACGAGCGCGCGGTGCGCGGCAACGACATCGCCAAACGCCGCGCGCACGAGCGAGCCGTCGGCGTTCGTGACGACGTTCAGGATCGCGACCTTTTTCAGCAGGCGTACGAGAGCCTCCTGGTTTGCGCGCGCGGGGTTGCCGTCGGCCACGCCGAGCCACGCACCGGGCCTGTCGCGCAGGGCATGGTTGCCCGTGATGTCCGCCGCCGCGGCGACGCCGGGCAGAATCGCCTTCGCACCGCCGGTGAATCCCGCGAAATAGTGCGGACGCACCGCGCCCAGCGCGATGACCGCGTCGGCCTCGGCGACCTCGCGATTCACGAAGAAACCGAATTCGTCCGCACCCACGCGACGCACCCGCGCGGGATTGTTTGCGTCGTGATGCTCGATGCGGACGCGGCCGATCCAGTCCTCCGGCAGACCGAGGCGCTCGTCGGGCATTGTCGCGTGTTTGCCGTAACCGACGACGACACAGATCTGCTCGTCGGGCACATGAGCGATGGCGCGACGCAGCGCGCCGAGCATGGCCGCCTTCGGCATGCCGCGTGTGGGGTCCGGGATGACGATGGCCACGCGATGCGCCGACGAGACGAATCGCCCCGCCTCAGCGGAGCCAATCGGTTCGCGAAGCGCGCGGGCGAGC
This sequence comes from uncultured bacterium, assembly GCA_964586775.1. Classification (GTDB taxonomy): domain Bacteria; phylum Lernaellota; class Lernaellaia; order JACKCT01; family JACKCT01; genus JADLEX01. The sequence continues at coordinate 19,182 of CAZPJD010000144.1, forward strand.
TCGGCGTCGGGATCCTCCACGGGCGCAAGCCGATTCGCCGCGTAGATCGCAGCGGGGACTTCGAGCGACGGAACGTCGAGCCGACCGGTTCCGAATCGAATATGCGCGTTCACGCCCGGTGGTCCTGATGATGTTGCGAGAGCATCACCATGACGGTACGCGCGGGAACGACCACGACTTTTTCGCGGACGAGGACCGGGTGCGGATCTCCCGCGCCTCGCAGATCCGCCACGACCGGCATCGACGTGTCGATCACCTTGACCCAAACGTCGCCGTTGAATGGCGCGGGCATCGGGTAATCGACGGGCCGCGTGCCCATGTTCATGATCGCGAGCACGTCGGGTTCGTCCGACGGCGCACGATCGCGATCGTGACGGCCCGATTCGATGAACGACAGGAAGCGTCCCTCGGGATGATTCCAATCGGGATTCCCGCCATCGGTGCCGAACCAGCGGATCTCGGGCAACGACGCGAAGCCGTTGTCCGCGCCGAGGTAGTGGTGGGCGCGCCCGTAGTACGGCAGGCTTTTGCGCAGGCGGATGAGTTTCTTCACCCAGCGAAACGTCTCGGCGTGCGTTTCGATCCCGCCGAAATCCACCCACGAGATTTCATTGTCCTGACAGTACGCGTTGTTGTTGCCGCGCTGCGTGCGGCCGATTTCGTCGCCGGCGACGAACATGGGCACGCCGTGCGACAAAAACAGCAGCGCAAAGAAGTTGCGGATCGCGCGCATGCGCCACGCGCCCACCGTGCGGTCGTCCGTCTCGCCCTCGGCGCCGAAGTTGTGCGAGTAGTTCTCCTCCGCGCCGTCGCGGTTGTCCTCGCGGTTCGCGGCGTTTTTCTTGGCCTCGAACGACACCAGGTCGCGCATCGTGAAGCCGTCGTGGCAGGTCACGTAGTTGACGGAGTGCGTCGGCGTGCGTCCGTTGTGCGCGAACAGGTCCGAGCTGCCCGTCAACGCGAAACCCATCATCGAAAGCTGGCCGCCGTCGCCGCGCACGAAGCGACGCACGGTGTCGCGATATCGACCGTTCCACTCCATGAATTCGATGGGAAACGCACCAAGCTGATAGCCGCCGTATCCCACATCCCACGGCTCGGCGACGAGTTTCGTGCGCGCCAAAATCGGGTCCTGCGCAACGGCGGTCAGGAACGGCGATTGGATGTCGAAGGACTCGTGCGTGCGCGCGAGCGCCGTGGCGAGGTCGAAGCGGAAGCCGTCGACATGGCAGACCTCGGCCCAGTAGCGAAGCGAATCCATCACCATTCGAAGCGTCTGCGGATGGCCGAGGTTGAGCGTATTGCCGCAGCCCGTGACGTCCCAGTTGAAGCGTGGGTTGTTGGCGTGCAGCTTGTAGTAGGTGGTGTTGTCGATTCCCTTCTGCGAGAACGTCGGCCCGAGGTGATTGCCCTCGCAACTGTGGTTGTAAACCACGTCGAGGATCACCTCAATGCCCGCGCGATGGCACTCGCGCACGAGCGTCTTGAATTCGCGCACCTGTCCGCCGCGCGTGTCGATCGCGTAACGCGAGTCCGGCGCAAACCAGCCGAGCGTGTTGTAGCCCCAGTAATTGCCGAGCCCTTTTTCGACCAGGTGTTCCTCGTCGCAGCACTCGTGAATGGGTAGCAACTCGACGACGTTGACGCCGAGATCCTTGAGGTACGGGATCTTCTCGATAAAGCCGAGAAACGTGCCCGGCCGCGTGACGCCCGATGACGGATGCGCCGTGAATCCCTTGATGTGGGCCTCGTAGATCACCATCTCCGAAAGCGGGATGCGCGGCTTTTCGATGCCCTGCCAGTCGAACGCGTCGTCCACGACCACGCACTTGGGGACGACGTGGTCGTTCGCGCGCGTGTCGATCGTGAGGTCTTCGCTTCCGCCCTTTCGCGTAAACGCGAAGTGCAGGTCGTTGGTGCGCGCGTGTTTGTGCGTGATCGCCTTGGCGTAGGGATCGACGAGCAGCTTGTGGGTGTTGAAACGCATTCCCTTGCGTGGATCGTAGGGACCGTCCACGCGCCAACCGTAAAGCTGCCCCGGGCCGACATCCGCGACGAACGTGTGCCACACGTGCCGCGTGCGTCTGCGCAGTTCCACGGTGCGCGACGGCAGTGCGTCGTGCGGGTCGTCGAAAAGGCACAGCGTGACGGCGGTGGCATGACGGGAATAGATCGAAAAGTTGACGCCGCCGTCCACAACCGTGGCACCCTGCGGAAACGGAAATGAGGTCATCGAGGGGCCGTCACCTTCAACGGGGATAAAGATGCCTCATTTGCCGCGAACGCGCGGTGCGCGTCAAGGCGGCGCGGACGAGCCCGGCCCGGACAGAAGAACGCCCCGGGCACCAATCGCCCGAGGCGTTAACGGAGTCGAGGAAGGCCTTAGAGGATCGCCTTCATCGCCGAAAGATCCTTGTTTTTCATCATCTCGAAGACCGCCGAGGCGATCGGCAGCCGGTTGTTCACGAACCAGTATGCGGACTGCGTCTTGTTGTAGTAGTAGGTGGCTTCCTCGCTGGCCTCGATGAACGCGCGCACGGCCTTCTTATCGTTCGCGTCCACGCCCTTTTCGGCGATCATGCCGTTCAGGCGATTGGCGGCGAGCACCGCCTGCGAGAGCAGCATCCACGACACGACGATGTGGCCCGCCGCCTCGAGGAAGTTGCTGGCCTGCAGCAGCGGAACGAGCGCCTCGAAGCCGCCCTGCTTCACCGACTGCTGGATGCCCATGACGGCCATGGCCATCTCCATCTGCGCCTTTTCGAGCTTCGCGAACGCCTCACCCATCACCGGGTGGTCCTTGTGCTCGCCGACGAAGATCGAGATCTCCTGCATGACCTGCATGAAGACCGCGCCGCCCTTCATGGTCATCTTGCGTCCCATGAGGTCGAGGGCCTGAATGCCGTTGGTGCCCTCATACAGCGACGTGATCTTCTCGTCGCGCATGTACTGCTCCATCGGGTATTCCTTGATGTAGCCGTATCCGCCGAGGGTCTGAATCGCCAGCTCCGTCACCTTGAAGCCCTGATCGGTGCTGTACGCCTTGCAGATGGGGACGAGGAACTCGACGAGGTTCTGATAGTGCTGCTTCTCCTCGGGGTCCTCGGTCACATGGGCCAGATCGCCCCAGAACGCGACCTGCGACAGCATCGCGCGCACGCCCTCGGTCGTCGACTTCATGTGCATCAGCATCCGGCGGATGTCGGGGTGCTCGACGATCGCCACGGGCGGCGCTTCATTGTTCGCCATGTCCTTGATGTGACGGAACTGGATGCGCTCCTTGGAATACTGAAGCGACGACTGAAAAGCCGCGGCCGCCAGCGCGTTGCCCTGCATGCCGACGTAGAGCCTCGCCTCGTTCATCATCTGGAACATGTAGGCAATGCCCTTGTTCTCCTCGCCGATCAGCCAGCCCTGGCACTTGCCGCTCTCGCCGAAGTTCAGCGTGCAGGTGGCGTTGCCTTTGATGCCCATCTTGTGCTCGACGTTGCCCGTCACGACGTCGTTGAACTCGCCGATCGAGCCGTCGTCGTTCACCAGATATTTCGGCACGAGGAACAGCGAGATGCCGTGGATGCCGTAGGGCGCGCCTTCGATGCGGGCGAGCACCGGGTGGATGATGTTCGTGGTGAGGTCGTGGTCGCCGGAGCTGATGAAGATCTTGGTGCCGACGATCGAGAACGAGCCGTCGGGGCGACGGGTCGCCTTGGTCTTGAGCGCGCCGACGTCGGAACCCGCGCCGGGCTCGGTCAGGCACATCGTGCCGCCCCACTCGCCCGTGTACATCTTCTCGACGTACTTGGCGCGCAGCTCGTCACTCGCGAAGTTTTGGAACATGTGCGCCGCGCCGTAGGTCAGCTCGCTGTACATGGAGAAGGCGGTGTTGGCGCCGCAGAAGAACTCCATGACGCCCATGTTCAGGATGTGCGGCATGCCGAGACCGCCCAACTCGGGCGGAGCGGAGAGGCCGAGGAAACCGTTCTCGGTGTAGGTCTGGTACGCCTTTTTCACGTACTCGGGGACCGAGACCTTGCCGTTTTCGAACTTGACGCCGTCGCTGTCCATCGCGGACCAGATGGGCGCGAGCACCTCGCGGGCGACCTTCAGGCCGCTGCGCATCATCTCTCTCGCCATCGCCTCGTCGTATCCGACCTCGGCGTACTTGGGGTACGCGGACAGCTTACCGATGTCCAGCCAGTCGAAAAGGCAGAAATTCACATCGCGTTCGTCAACCATGTAATGAGTCATGAAGCCCTCCAAGCTCCTCAAACCGGCGTGGAACCATCGCCCCGGCGAAACTCGAAACCGAAGGTTCACTGAATGAACCCTCATTCAGAATCTTGACACGGAGCGCGGGGGCCTGTCAAGGAACTCCAGGCTTCGTCGAGGCGTTTTTTCGGATTTCGCGCAGCCGGAATCGAGACGGTCCCGTCAGGTCGCTACCGGTCGTTTTGCGCCCGGAGCCGTTGCGTCACGGTGTCGTCGGGGTTCATGCGCGTCCACTCGTCGATAAACGCCGCGAACGGTGCGATGAGATCGGGATTCGTGCGACGCAGCGCGGCGAACAGCCCCATCGCGCGCCGACCCAGCGCCGCGTGCGTGAAGTAGGCGTTTCGCACGTCGGGCGTCGAACGCGGCGCGCTGGCGACGTACTCGGTCAGCAAAGCCCACACGGGATCGGCCGTCTCAATCCTCTTGCCGGCGCTCGCGTGATCTTCCGCCACCAACAAGGCGCGCGTGAGCCGAATCTGGCGCCCAGCCTGATCGCGCACGCCGGCCCACGCCGCCGCGTCGAGCCGGTCGAAACGCCCAAATAGTCGTTCCGCCCGCGCGACATCGCCCACGGCGAGCGACTCCTCGATCCAGGCGTGCAGATGTTCGCCGAACTGCGGCGACGCGGCCAGTTGCTCGATATGCGCGGCCAGTCGTCGCTCGAAGCGCTCCCCCGCCCCCAAGCGCAGGTCCGCCGTCATCGCGTGGGCCATCAGCGCACCCGCCGCGTCGCGGTCGCCCTTTCGCTCGAGAGTTTCGACCAGAAAAGACAGCTTCAGGTCGGCCAATCGTTCGTCCGCCTCGCGCTCCCACCACGCCACGAGTTCGTCGCGCGACCACGTCGCCGGATGAACACGCCACGCGCAGACAGCCCCCAGAATGGCCCCGAGCGCAAGACCCCGAGCGATCATGCCGCCCCATGCCCGCGCGATGGAAGCTGGACGCGCGCTCATGGCGACCCCGACGTCGCGAGCGCGCGCGACCCGACCAACGCGTCTGCAAGAAAGCGCCCGAGGCATGCGTTGGCCGCAATGCTGAGGTGCGCCTGACCGAGAAAGAAGCCGTCGTCCCCGATGCCGCAAGCGCGCGGTGCGAAGTTGGCATCCAGGTAGTCGAGATCCTGTTCACCGGCGAACTTCTTCATGACGTCCAGATAGGCATTCAGGTCGGAGCGCGACGCCTCACCGACGAGCACGAGTTTGGCGCCGTGTCGCTGGGCAAGTTCGAGGAACTCGCGCAGGTTTCGCGCGAAGTCGCCCAGCGGGACCGCCGGAACGCGCGCCGCCGCGCCCTTTGGCAGGCCGGGCGCTTCGCGAAACCGCGCCGTCGCGATGCGAACGTATCGGTAGAACGGCGAGTCGTTCAGCGCGCGCGCGATCTGCATCGATGCCTCGCCGCCTTTTTTGGAATCGGGCGAGCTCATCATCCGATCGAACATCTCGCGCTCGGTGAGCGGACCGCGCGAATAGGTTGCGTCGTTGTCGCCAAGGTAGAGCAGCAAAACATCGTGCTCGTATTTCCCCAGTTCCTCGCGGTAATTGACGAGCATCGTGAACGACGTGGTGGATGCCAGGCCCGCGTTGACGACCTCGAATCGTCGCGACGCATCGCGCGCGTTCAGTTCGCGCTCCAGCACCGACGTCCACACATCCTCGTCGCGCTCGATGCCGAAGCCCTGCGTGCTCGATGCGCCCTGCACGAGAATGCGTGTCGTGCCCGGCCTTTTTTGCGGCGACGGCGCACCCATGCGAAAGAACCCCGTCTCGATCCACCAACCCCACGGCTCGTCGTTAAATTCGCCCGGCGCGAGCGCGCGGCCGAAAAGATTCTCGCGATTGGTCATCATCTCGGCGGGCCGCGACGGATCGTCTTTTACCCTGCCCGCTCCCGCGATGGTCCGGTCGATGGCGACGACGCCCCCGATCGCGATGACCAGCATGGCGGTCTGAAAAACCACGCCGGTTCGAGACGATCGCGCACCAACTACGAGAAGCCCCAATGCCGCGACCGCCGCCGCGACGATGGCCTGCGTCGCCCCGGGGCGGACCCCGCCGGACGGAATGAAGGCGGAGAGCATGATGACAACCACCATCACGACGCATGCGCTCGCCATGTCGCGCGCGGGCAGCCGAAGCGTCCACGCCGCGGCGAATGTCGCGGCTGTCGCAGCGCCGGCCAGCGCTTCGCCCGAGAGTACTCCCGCGCACGCCGAGATCAGCAAAGCGCCGACGATGGCCACCGCATGGACGGCGACGGAAGAAGCGCGTGGAGAGTCCGCCCCGGTGACACCGCGAATCGCGAACGCGCCCGTCGTCACCAAGGCCGACGCGGCCCATGGCCCCGCGTCGACACCGAGGGCCGTCAGCGCCAGGGGGATGAGCGCAAGACGCGACTCGCGGTGAAGGCGTTCGGGAAATCGAAGCTCGATGACACGAAACGCCAACCAGATCGCGCACGACGCGATAAAGAGCCCGTGCGGCCATATCGCCGCGATGTGCATCGCGACGAGGTCGCCAAAGTCGTCTTGAACGCCGATGCGAAAGAGGAAAGGTATGGCGCCAAGGCCGATCGCGGCGATTGCCGGAACCGCGAGGGCTTCGCGCCACTGCCGTCTCGTGACATCGGCGGCCAGGTGCGCGCTCATGCCAAAGCCTAGAGCTCGGGCCGAAAGAACAGACGCAGGAAACCGGGATTCAGCGCCGAGACGCCCGGTGCGGAGAACGGACCTCGGGGCAGCGGAATCGCGCCCGCATCGTCAACCGCCGATGCGATCGCGATGTCGTCGTCCGTCTCGAAGCGACGGTCCGCGCCCGACGAACGAAGCTCGTAACCCGTCACCGACGTCTTGCGATACTCGTATCGGCAACGCCATCCGTCTTTCATCGGGATGGATACGAGTTCACGCACGCGCCCGTCCGCGAAACGCAGGGTGATCCGCGTGTCGATGCCCGCTTCGCGGAGCCGATCGACCATGCAGGGAAACAGGCAGTCCGGCGTCGAGCCGGTCGTCGCGACGAATGCGTCGAGCGCGCGTGCGACCTGGTCGAGCGTCCGCCGCGTGACGGCTTCTTGAAAGGCATTCTCGGCGCGGGCGACGCCGCGCACGCCGAGTCCGCAGACGACAACGATCGGCACGAATATCGCGGTCGCGGTGAGCTTGGCCGCGACGCGGAGCTTAGCGGCGAGGATCGCCAGAAACGCGAAACCGAGCCCGCCGATCACCAGCAGACCCGGTTCGTTGAAATCGCTCGAAGCCGCGACGAAGGCCCACCACGCGACGAACGCGAAGAACGCGAGAAGGAATGCGATCATGCGCAGCAGGCCGCTCATCGCGAAGGCGTCATTTGGCGGCCTTCGCCTCGGCCTTTTTCCGCTTCGCCTCTTCCTTGGCAAGCTTCTCGGCCATCTTGCGCAGCCAGTGATCGCCCTCGGTCACGTGACAATCCTTGTACTTCTTGCCGCTGCCGCAGGGGCACGCGTCGTTGCGTCCGACCTGCAGCACCTGCCGGGGCCCCGTGATGACGCTCTTGCGCAGGGACATGCGCGGCGCGACGGTCGTCGTTCGCTTTCCACCCATCGGTCAACTCCTGTTCCGGGCATCCATGCCGGATGCGGCATATTAGCCAAAACCGCACCGCTGTTAAGGGATTCTCCGGCGATGTCTCAATACTTCGCGTAACCCGAAAACCGGGCGTGCCTTCGGACGTAATCGAGAACGACCGGCAGGTATTCGCGCAAATCGGGGCAGGTCACGCCGACCTTCGCCAGCGCTTCCCGGGCGTGCGTGCCGTCGTACTCGACGAAGTGATCGAGGTAGTCGAGCGCCTGCTCGGGAATCCTCAGCAGATCCGCCACCAGCGGGATCTTCGACGCGGCCCGAAGGACGGGGCTCGGAACCGAGCCGAACGCCTCGCCCAGCCCGAACGCCGTGTATGCGCGTTGGTACAGATCCCGCGCACGCATCGGATTCGGATCACAGAGTTGGTAGACGTTGCCCGGCGTGTCTTTCGCGAGCCCGATCCGGCACGACGCCTCGACGACGTAATCGACCGGCACGAGGTTGACGAGCGCGTCGCCGGTGCCGAGCATCGGCAGGCGCAGCCCCTTCTTCAAAAGACCGCGCGCATCGAGAAGAGCGAGCAAGCGAAAAACGGGGTACGGCCCGTCGTATTTGTCCGTCTCGCCGGTGCGGGAATCGCCGATCACGATCGCGGGCCGGATCACGACCGTGGGGATCGAGTTCATCCGCTGATGAACCAGCACCTCGGCCTTGAATTTAGTCGATTCGTAATGGTTTTTGAACGTCTGCCCCATTTCGAGCTCGGATTCGAGAATGCGTCCCGAGCGCTTGCCGGAGACGTAGCAGGTCGAGAAATAGACGAGGCGATCCAGGCGCCGCAGCGATTGGCACAGATCGAGCACATTTCGCGTGCCCTCGACGTTGACGCGGTAAGCGGCGGCCTCGCTGATCGTCAAGTCGTAGATCGCGGCCAGATGCCACACCTGCGTCGCGTCTTGGCGGACACGCTCGAGCACGTCCGCGTCGAGGCCAAGATCATTGCTCGTGATGTCGCCCGACGCCACGGTCAATTGCGTCGCGGCGACCGCAACGGCCGTCGCCACCTCGGCGGCCGCCAGCTGCGCGGCGGCGACGAACTTTGGCTGGACGAGAGCGATGATGCGCGCGTCGGGCTCCAGCTCGAAAAGCCGCGTGACAACGCGCCGGCCGATGAACCCCGGGAATCCCGTCAGCAGGATCGTCGGTCCCGCCGCGCTTTGCGCCACGGGATTTCGCTTTGATGTCGCCCGCTTTCGTTTGACGACTTTGGGGAAATTTCGGGTCGCGTTTTTCGTGTTTTCTACTGTCGCCATGGCCTTCCCCGTGCGCGCCGCGTCGTCGCGGCGTATCCGGTCGTTGCGCGAGATGTTCGAGGTGCGAATCGGCCCCGCTTTACGACAACACCCCCAGCCTGTCAAACCGCGAAAATCCCCCCACGAGGGCGAATGGGCGTCGCGGCATCGTCAACCAAAAGATCGGGTTTCTCCTTGAAACGATGCGGGTGTTCGTCTATAACCGGAGCGCTTTCATGTGGGCGGAAACAAGATCAGCCATGAGTCCCGCGCGCATCATGGTCGTGGACGACGACCGCGAAACCCGGCGGCTCCTCGAGACCGTTCTCACGCGCAGCGGTTACGAGGTGATGACGGCCGCCAACGGCCTGCAGCTCGTGCGCGTGCTCAAGGTCTACCGGCCGGACGTGATCCTGCTCGATGTCGTCATGAACTGGATCGACGGCTTCGAGCTGTGCCGGATGCTGAAGAACCACCCGGAATGGAAGGACATCGCCGTCGTGTTCATCACGGGGCTTTCCGAGGAACAGGTGAAACCGCAGCTCGCGACCTTGAACGCCCAGGGGTGCTACTACAAGCCGATCGACATCCGCGACCTGCTCGACGGGATCGAGCGACTCGTCGACCGACGCGCCGCCACGACGACCTGAACGTGCGGGCCACCGACCGACGCCAATGCCAACCGACCGACCGAACGGACGAATCACGATGAAACGCGCACTCATCACCGGCATCACGGGCCAGGACGGCTCCTACCTCGCGGACTTCCTGCTGGAAAAGGGCTACGCCGTCTATGGGATGGCGCGGCGGTCGAGCACCGAAAAGTTCGAACGCATCGACCACATCCGCGACCGGATCACGCTGATCCAGGGCGACCTGCTGGACCAGCACTCTCTCGTCAAAGCCCTCGAAATCTCCGCGCCGGACGAGCTGTACAACCTCGCGGCCATGAGCTTCGTACCGACCAGCTGGACGCAGCCCGTGCTGACCGCCGAATTCACCGGCGTTGGCGTCACGCGCATGCTCGAGGCGATCCGGCTCGTCAACCCGAAGATCCGGTTCTATCAGGCGTCGAGTTCCGAGATGTTCGGCAAGGTGCGCGAAATCCCCCAGCGCGAGACGACGCCCTTCTATCCGCGCTCGCCCTACGGTGTGGCCAAGTGCTACGGGCACTTCATCACGGTGAACTACCGCGAGTCCTACGACCTGTTCGCGTGCGGTGGAATTCTCTTCAACCACGAGTCGCCGCGACGCGGGCTGGAGTTCGTGACGCGCAAGGTGACGCACAGCGTCGCGCGCATCAAACTCGGTCTCCAGCCGAAGCTTCACCTCGGCAACCTCGACGCCAAACGCGACTGGGGCTATGCGGGCGACTACGTTCGAGCCATGTGGTTGATGCTGCAGGCGAACGAGCCCGAGGACTACGTGATCGCCACCGGGACGGCGCATTCGGTGCGCGAACTGGCGCAGATCGCCTTCGAGCGCGTGGGGCTGGACTGGGAGAAATACGTCGAGGTGGATCAGGATCTCTACCGCCCCGCCGAGGTGGACTATCTCGTCGGTGACCCCTCGAAGGCCCGCGAAAAACTCGGCTGGGAGCCCCTCGTCAGCTTCCGCGAGCTGGTCGAGATGATGGTCGACGCCGATCTCGCCGCTGAGAAGAAGCGCCTCGCGCGCGGCGACTGATGATCGCGGGGATTCGATGAGGGCTCTCGTCACCGGCGGCGCGGGATTCGTCGGCGCGAGCCTGTGCGCCCACCTGCTCGATCAGGGCGACGCGGTCGCCGCGTTCATTCAGCCGACCGACGACGACACGGCGATCAGGCCGCTCGGGCAATGGCTCACGACGTTTCTGGGCGATGTCCGTACGGCGTCTTCCATCGACGACGCCATCGCCTCGTTTCGGCCGGATGCCGTATTCCATCTCGCGGGCATGTCCTTCGTACCCGAAGGCGAGCGCTCGCCCGAACTTTTGCTCTCAACCAATCTCACGGGGACGATCCACGTGGCCGACGCCGTTCGGCGCCGCGCACCCCAAGCCCGACTCGTGTTCGCGGGTTCCGGCGAGGTCTACGGCCCGATGTCGCCGGATGACGCGCCCGCCGACGAAACCCGAACCCCGAATCCCGCGTCGCTCTATGCCCACTCCAAGTGGTTCGCCGAGCGAATCCTCGTCCACGAGCGCTCCCGACGCGGGTTGAATGCCGTTACGTTGCGCCTCTTCAATCACATCGGCCCGGGACAAAGCCCCCGGTTTTCGGTGGCGTCATTCGCCGATCAGTTGCGGCGTATCCGCGACGAGGGCGCCGATCCCGTCATCCGGGTCGGCAATCTGGACGCACGGCGGGACTTCACGGACGTCCGGGATGTGCTCGGCGCATACCGGTTGGCGGCCACGACGGCCGATGTGCCCCCGATCGTGAACATCGCGTCGGGCTCGGATTTCAGCCTTGCCGACGTCCTGAACAGGCTCGTCGCCTTGTCCGGCCTGACGGTTCGCATCGAGGTGGACCCGGATCGCCTGCGTCCGTCCGATGTGCCGAGGCTCGTGGGTTCGTCCGCTTTGGCGCGCCGCTCGCTCGGCTGGTCACCAAAGATTCCTCTGGACCAAACCCTGGCGGACCTGCTGGCGGGCACGGCGACGCGCTAGTCCGCCGAAATCCGAATTTTCGACAAACGACCCATAAAGGGTTATATTTCCACAAGTTTGCCGCTCAGTTTCAAGGTGCGGACCGCGTCGCCCGATACCTGATCGAGGGGATGTTTCGCGCCCGAGGGTGATGTCCTGCCCCCGCGGGTGTTTGGATGGAGCGGATCTTGTCCGACGAATTGCCCGCCCAGGAGATCGTCACTCCGGCCGTGGACGCGGCAGGGGGACCCGCGTCGTCCCCGGAGGATCCCCTCCAGAAGACCGGCGCGAAACCCGCCGAGGTCCAGGTCTTTCTGACCACCGACGAGCTTCACGCGAACATTCAGGTCTTTCCTCCCGTGGGAGACATGCCCCACGTCACGCTCGAAATGGTCAAGGAAGCCCTCGCCAAGCGCAAGGTCACGGTCGGCATCGATGAAGAGACGATCCGTCGTGTCGTCGAAAACCGCGAGTACATGAAAACCGTCCAGGTCGCGTCGGGCGTCCCCCCGATCAACGGGGTGGATGCGTCGCTGATCTTTCACTACAGCGAGAACCGCCACGTGCAGGACCGGTCGATCGAGAATCTTCAGGCGATCGACATGAAGGAACTCGACAACATCATCAACGTCGAGGCCGAAACGCTGCTGATCGAGAAAATCCCGCCTGTCGGCGGCGTCGCGGGCAAATCGGTGACCGGCCGGGCCATCCTGCAAAAACGCGGTCAGGACATCCGGCTGCGGGCCGGCAAGGGCGCGAAGGCCGACCCGACCGGATTGCTCTTTTACGCCGAGCGCGGCGGCGAGGTGCTGTTTCGCAACAACCAGATCACGGTCAACGACGTCCATGCGGTGCAGGACGTCGATGCCTCGACCGGCAACGTGCGCTTCAACGGTAACATTTACGTTGCCGGACTCGTGAACGACGGCTACACGGTCGAGTCCCGCGGCATGGTGCGCGTGGATGGCAGCGTCGGCGCGGCCACCGTCATCGCCGAGGGCGACGTGTTCGTGGCCGGCGGCATTTTCGGCTCCGCGGACTGCCGGATCGAATCAAAAACCGGCAACGTGCACGCCAAGTTCGCGCAAAACGCCACCATCACGGCGGCGCAGGACATCGTCATCGAGGAATACGCCAAGGAGTGCCGGCTGACGGCGGGCGGCGCCATCCGCGTGACCAGCGAAAAGGGCGAGCACGGTTTCGTCGTCGGCGGCCGTTCGCAGGCGGTGCAGGAAATCACGGTGAACAACGCCGGTTCGCACCTCGAGCTGCGCACCCAAATCGAGGTCGGGGTCGATTCCGAAACGATGCGCATCATCGACGAGAGCCGCGTATGGCTGCGCGAGTCGTACAAAAAGCTCGATGCCGTGGCGAACGCGCTCACCTATCTCCACAAGCAGAAAAAGGCGGGGCCGGAGTTCACGGAGCAAAAGCGCGAACTGTTCGAGAAACTCCTCGACGGCCTCGCGCAGTCCCGCGACCACATGAACGACGTGCAGGAAAACTTCCACGCGGTGCTAATAAAGACCATCGGCGAGGCCCGCGGCCGCATCACGATTCACCACCATCTGTACCCGGGCGTGACGCTGCGCATCGGCGGCGAGGCGTTCGACGTCCAGCGCCAGGAGAGTTCCGTCAGTTTTGTCACCGGCAAGGACGGCGTGGTCAAACTCTTCGCGCGTTCGGAAGGCGGCGAATGAACCGGATCACCAAAGCCGATTTCCTCGAACGTCTGGCAAAGGCGTCGCCACTCGCGGGCGAACATCTGGCCAGCGTCACGCTCGAGGAACTCGAAGTCGCCGGTGAAGCCCTGCAGGGTGCGATATTCGATCACGTCCATTTCCTGAACTGCCGATTCGATGGCGCGACGCTCGGCGAGCTGCACTTCCAGTTCTGCCATTTCGAGAACTGTTCGTTCGTCGGATCGACCCTGCGCGCCTGGCAATGCACCTCGACGCGGTTCTCGTCATGCCGGCTCGACGAGGCCATGTTCACCGGCGGTCATATCGAGACCTGCCTTTTCGACCACTGCCGTGCGCCCCGTTTGATGTTCGAGCGCGTCGAACTCGTCACCAATGTCTGGCGCGACGGCGACCTCGAAGAGGTCTGCGCGACCGGCGTGGGGCTCGCCATGTCGATCTTCGACCACTGCTCCATGCAAAGGGCGAATTTTCTGGGCGCCAACCTGATGGCGTGCGTGTTCGCGGGCAGCGATCTCACCTCGGCCGATCTGCGCCGCGCGAATCTCATGTGCGCCGACCTCACCGACACGAAACTCGACGGCGCGCAGGTCTCGCTCGCCAATGCGCTGGGCGCGACGGTGTGGAGATGTTCGATGACCGGCGTCGATCTGAAGGACGCGATCTGGGACAGCATCGTCGGCGAGCCCGCCGAACCCGCTCAGCCCGCCCAATAGCCCGTGTAGAGCCGCGAAAGAATCTCGGTCGAAGCCTGATTGCAGCCCGGGCAGGTATCGACGACACCGCGCGCCCGCGCCGCCCCGGGCGAGTTCCAGATTTCCTCGACCGTGTGCGTTTGCAGGCTGCCCACCGGGTCGTATCGAAGCCCGCAAATCACCACGTCGGCGTTCGGCATGATGTAGGCGAGATCGCGCACCTCGCGGCAGCGGAAACGCTTTCCCGAGCCGGCCGTCAACCGATCGCGATAGACGCGCTCGTTCGCGCCGCGAAGGAATCGGCGAACCGACCAGCCCATGCCTTCCTTCGCGCCGATGCGCGCGTCGGCCAGCGCGGCGGCGATCTTCTCGACGTTTGTCGCCATGAGCACCTTGTGTTCGACCGTCGCCCAGTCCTCGACGTGCTCCAGAAACGGCTTCACTGCGATCCCCGGCACGCAGTCCACGCCCAGTTCGCGGCAATACGCAATCATGTCGGGCAGATCCGCGACCGATTCGTCGGTGACGCAGAAGTTCACGCCGAGTGTGAAGCCGCGTCGCTCGGACATCGCTGCGGCCTCCTGTAATGTGCGGTTCACCGCGCGAAACGCCTCGGGCGCGCCGCGCAGCTTGCGATACGAATCCTCGAATCCGTCGAGGCTGACGCGCAGTTGCAGCCCGGGCCGACCGACGCGGTCGAGAAACCCGAGAATCTCGTCGGTGCGCGTGCCGGCTGAGGTGATTTGCACGAGCCACGGATCGATCTCTTCAAAAACCGTTTCGCAGATGTCCGCCAGATCGGGCCGCGCGAAGGGCTCTCCGCCGATGATCTTCACGATATCGAGGCAGCGCAGTTTGCGGATCACGTCGCGCCAAGTGTCGGTGTCGATCTCTTCGTCGAACGACGACTTGCGCCAGACCTTGCACGTCGCGCACTTCAGATCGCAGCGCCACGTGGGGATCAAATGAGCGGACCGCGGCAAACCGGGTCGGTCGTGAATGTTCTTTACGATCGCACCCGCCACGTGGGCGTAAGCGCGGGCGGTGGGGATGAATCGGGCGGAGTTCGATCGCGTCACTGCGTCAACAACCTGCGGAAAGAACCGTACTCCCGCACCTTGGCCCACGTGACCTCGCCGTGCAACAGGCGCTCGAATCCGATTCCGTAGAGCCGGATCACGTCCGCGATGCGCGCCGCCGCCACGAGCACGCCGGGCCGACGCATCAGGAACCGGCTGCGGGCCGCGCGACGCACCCACGACGATGGCACGAAGGGCTTGGCCGCCAGCGCCGCAAGGGCCATGTGCGCGCGGTCCTCGGCGCTGCGTGGCCAATCGAAGCTCGCGCGAAACTGCCGGAACGTCTTTTGTGAGCGGCTCTCGATCTCGGCGTCGCTCATGGCGCCGGCCTCGATCAGCGTCTCGTGGACGCCCGATTTGGGGAATGCGTTGAGCGAATAGAGGTACACGCGGATCGGCTTGGGCATCGCCGTGAGCAGATCGATCATCGCGCGCCGGTCGCCGCCCGTGGCCATCGGGTTGTCGAGGATGATATCGTAATTGACCTGCAGGCCGAGCCGCCGCGACTGCTCGGCGAATTCCAGCACGGTCTTGCGGCTGTCCTTGCGCTCGTACATCGCCGCCTCTTCCTCGCTCGCGGCCTCGACGCCGATCTGCACGCCCTTGAGCCCGGCGCGGGCGAGATCCTCGACGTCCGCCGCCCGGATCGACTCGGGATTGAGCATCACGTCGAAGGCCAGCCCGACTTCGCGCGGATATTTTTCGCAGAACTCCTCGATCCACGAGCGCGGAAAGATGAAGGTGTCGTCGTCGAACTTGATGCGACGCATGGCGCGCAGGTGCGTCTTCGCGTGATGGATCTCCGCGATCACCGAGTCCACCGAGCGCCGACGGAACGGCACGCGCTTGCCGTAAACGTCGGCAAGGCTCGCATTGTAGCAGTACGAGCACACGTAGGGGCAGCCGCGGCTCGCGTGCAAACGCACGATGCCCAGTTTCGCATACGGCTCGCCGGGGATGACGTCGCGGCCGTCGATGGTCACCTTTTTGTCGGACGAGTAATCGAGGAACGGCAGCGAATCCAGATCGCGGATGAGCGGCGCGGGGCGCGTTTCGGCTTCGCCCCGAAGACGCAGTCCCGCGATGCCGCGCCAGTCGTCGCCGGCCGCCGTGCGCCGGGCGATCTCGGCCATGATCTGCTCGCCCTCGCCCACGGCCACGGCGTCGGCGAAGTCCACGCAGTCCTCCTGCGCGAACGTGGGGTGGATGCCGCCGACGACGATCGGCACGCCGAGGCGCGAGCGGATCTCGCGGCTCATCTGGGCGACAAGGCGAAGATACGGCGATCCGAATCCGATGCCGACCACATCGGGCGCGATGCGTTCGAGATGGGCGTAGAGGAGTTCACGTTCGATGCGCGACGGCGCGACCACGTCGTTGTTGCGCCAGATCTTGAAAAAGATCGTGTGCGCCTCGAAACCCTCGCGCGCGATGACCGCGGACAACATGCGCAGGCCGTTGTTCTCGGTCCCATACGGCGTGATGAGGGCGAATTTTGGCGATCGGTGCGTCAAGGGGTCTCCGCGCTTTCCATTCTCGACGATTTAGCGGTCCCAAATCGAATCGGTCAAGGAAAACCCGAGAATTTATGAGGGTTTGCACACGATTCGCCCTCGCCGCGCCGCCAGCACGCGCGGAACGTCAACGAGCAGGCGACGCCACGCGACGCCATGACCGCCGCGCAGCAACGTGCGAGCGATCAATCTCGGGAGATCGGAACGCACGAACCGGGGCAGCGCGCGAAGCAGCTCGGCGCGCGAGGCGTTCTTCGCGAAGAGCAGCCAACGGTTTGCGAAGGCGCGGGCGTCGGTAGCGTTACCGTGGTGCGGCGGATTTTTTCGCGGATGCGTCGCGACGGCATCGGGCACGCAGGCGAACCGGAAGCCGCGCCGTTTTCCTCTCCACGCCAGATCCACGTCCTCGAAGTACGCGAAGAACCGCTCGTCGAGGATGCCGGTGGACTCCCGCAGATCGAGCAGTGCGTCCTTCCGCCAGAGCGCGCACGCCCCCGTGGGTCCGAAGATCTCGCGCACCGCGTGCCACTGGCCGCGATCCGCAAGACCGTGACCCGTGTCGCGCGCATCGATGCGACGCAAATCGACGCGCACGCCGACCGAGTCGATCTTCGCGCTTCCGGTGCGTTCATCGCGCGCGAGCAGGAGCTTGGGCTGCACGGCCGCGAACGAACCATCAACGAGGGCGTCGACGAGACGAGCTAGGCACCCGGAATGCACGATCGCGTCTGGATTGAGCAGAAGCACGAAAGGCGCCCTCGCCCGCTCGATGGCGAGGTTCATCGCCGCCGCGAAACCGGTGTTGGCGGCGTTCTCGATCAACTCGATCCGGTTCGACTCCAAGGCGCGCACCGCCGCGCGCGTCGCGTCGGAAGAGGCGTTATCGACGACGATCGCGTCGAGTTCGATACCGCCCTGCGAGAGCGCGGCGAGCAGGCAATCCGAAATCGTGGACGCGTTGTTGAACGTGACGACGCACGCCGTCACGTTGATGGGCGCTTCGGGCGGCACGGGGCTCACTCAGCGGCGCAGCGCGGTCACGACCTTTTCCACCGCGTTTTGCACGTCGTGAACGTCCGCCTCGCTCATCGCGGGGAAGATGGGCAGCGAGAGCGCCGACTTGGAAAACGCGAGCGCACGCGGCGTCTGCGCGGGGCGGTGACCGAGTCGCCGGTAATGCGGATGCGCATTCACGGGAATGTAGTGAACCTGCGGAATAACGCCCTCCGAGATCAGAGCCTCCACCACGGCGCGCCGACCGCCGCGAATCTTCCGCTCGTCAACGAGCAACGGATACAGATGGTACGCGCTGCGCGTACCCACGGGCACCGCCAGCGGACGGACGAAATCGAGCGAGGCGAAGAACGCGTCGTACGCGGCCGCAATGGCCTGCCTCCGCCGAAGGAACGCGGGAAATTTCCGAAGCTGCGAAAGGCCCAGCGCGCTGTGAAGCTCGCTCAGGCGATAGTTGTAGCCCAGAAACCGCATCTCGTTGTGCCACGGGCCGAAGCGCCGCATCATCCGCGGCGTCTTGCTGATGCCGTGCGTGCGAAAGGCGCGCATCCGCTCCGCCAACGCGCGACTGTCGGTCACCGCCATGCCGCCCTCGGCCGTGGTGATCGGCTTGACCGGGTGGAACGAAAATGCCGCGATGTCGCCGAATTTTCCCGCGTGCGCGTCGTAACCCGTTGCGCCAAGCGCGTGACATGCGTCTTCGACGAGACGAAGCCCGTGGCGGCGTGCGATCTTCGGCAGGCGATTCATGTCGGCGAGCGAGCCCGCGTAGTGCACCACCGAAAGCACCGCGACGTCCTCGATCCCGTCATCGAGTGCGGCCTCGACGGCCTTGGGATCGATCAAACCGCTGTCGGACTTCACGTCGGCGAAGTGTACGTCCGCGTCCAGAAACAGAGCCGCGTTGGACGTTGCCGCAAACGTCATCGGCGTCGTCAGAAGCGCGCGCCCCGGGCCGACCCCGAGCGCGTCGTAAGCCCCGTGCAGCGCGGCCGTGGCGTTGCAGAACGCGACCGCGAATTTCCGGCCCACGAATTCGGCGAACTCCGACTCGAACCGCTCGACCAGCGGACCCTGCGTGAGGTAGTCCGAACGCAGCGCGGAAACGACCGCTCGTTCGTCCGCCGCGTCGATCGATTGCCGCCCATAGGAAATGGGCTCACGGCGAATCGGCCGCCCACCGTCGATCGCGAGTCTTCCACGACCCATGTGAATCTCCGATGTCAAACGAACGAATAGAATCACGACCTTCGTCGCGAAGGTCAAGACGCGACGCGTTTCAGTTTTTCTATCGTCAACCGGGCGTCAATCGTCTTTGACAGCCGCGCGCGCGTTGTTTACGCTTTTTGCGCAACTTCTTTTTCGGAGCCGTTCATGCTCCTTGATGCGCGCCCGTGGGCGGTGTTCGCGTTCGTCGCCGCGATTCTTCTTTTCGCGGCGGCGGCCTGTGAGGACGAGACCGACGACCCGTTCGCGGGCGAGGATCTCGTAGTCGATTGGCCGTCGTCGAACCCCGATCGCTACCATTGGGATGGTCTTGCGGACCCGTATTTCGAGGTCTGGAACTGGCACGTGTTCGCGCCGGAATTCGACGAGTCCCTCACGCTCGCAATGGGCGTCACCAATCCCGGCTCCGACGATCCCGACTCGCGCGGCGGTTTCACGCACGCGACCGGCGGCGGTCTCGCGCAACCGGTGATCGACCTGTACTCCGTCCGCGATTTCAACGCGAGCCGCCAGATCGGCGACGTTACGGTGGGCGACGCGCGCGGCACGCAGACCGCCCTGCGCGGGACGATCGGTGGCGACGAGCCGGTGGAATACGATCTGACGATGACCGTAGACGCGTCGTGGGATGACACCTTCGGTCTGCTGACCAACATCCCCAGCCTGCCGACGAACTGGCACGTCAACGCGCTGGCCGCACGGGCAACCGGCAGCGTGCGAATCGGCGAGCGCGAGTTCGACGTTGTCGACGCACCGATGATCCAAGATCATTTCTGGGGAACGACGTTTCCGGGCATCAGCTATCGCGTGATGGCAGGTGACTTCGACGAGCCCGACACGTCTCTCGTCTTTTTCGGCGGCGAGTTGGCGCTCGGCCCGTTTGATTTACCCATCATCCTGCTTGCGGTCCGGCACGGCGATACGGTTTACGAAATGCGTACGCAGGATCTGGACGTGCTCGGACAGATCGATTCGGATGACGCCGGGCATTACACGATCCTGGCGACCAAGGGCGACGTGCGGATCGAGATCCGCATCATCAACCTGATCGACGAGCCCGCACCGGGCCTGGCGTTCGGTGCGGAGGGCGCGGGGTTCGGCGGTTGGACCTGGCACAGCGCGCGCCTCGATCTGAACGTCATGCGGTATGAGGAGG